>NZ_JAMWZS010000064.1 GCF_024282095.1 Nitrosomonas sp. | reverse complement strand
GGTATAGGAACCTCAATATTACGAGTTTGCCTCTTTCTATTAAATACTTATCTTCAATTGTCAACAGACCCTAGCATACGTAAAAACTTTCTCTGTTTTTACCTGCGAAATCTCCATCCAGTGGATTCAACAACCAGCAGCAACAGTCAATGCTCAGCCTTTACAACGCCCCCGTCGGCGGATGCTTACCAATATAGTCGATAATATCCCCCACGCTGCGCAGGCCTTTGACTTCCTCGCCGTCAAAACTGACGCCGAAGGTATCTTCCGCATCAAACAGCAGTTGGACGGTATCAAGCGAATCAAATCCGAGTTCTTCGAATTTTGACGCGGTAGTAATCGTGGAAATATCTATGTTTTCAACTTTTGAGGCGATAAATGCGATGACTTTCGCCTCGAGATCTGCTGTATCCATGTCTGATTGGCACCTGTATTAAAGAGTTGTAAAGACGACGCTGGCGTTGTTGCCGCCGAATCCGAATGCGTTACATACGCCGGTCTGTATTTTTTTCTGGATGGCATGATTGGGTGTGTAATTGAGATCACACTCCGGGTCAGCTTCATCCAGATTGATGGTGGGATGGATCGTATCGGTATGCAGCGACATAATCGTAGCGATGCTGCCGATTGCCGCCGATGCGCCGATGGTATGCCCGATCATCGATTTGGTAGCGCTGATGGCGATCTCGGGCGCACGCTCACCGAAAAGTTGTTTGATGGCTTTGGTTTCGACAACATCTCCCAGCGGCGTTGACGTGGCGTGCGCATTGATGTAATCCACCTGATCCGGCGTCATGCCGGCATCGTCAAGCGCAGCCAGCATCGCCGCTACCTGTCCATCCCTATCCGGCGCCACGATATGCGTCGCGTCGCACGCACAACCGTAACCAGCAAGCCGGGCATAGATCTTGGCGCCGCGCCGCTGTGCCGCTTCCTCTTCTTCCAGAATCAGGATGCCCGCCCCCTCACCCATGACGAAGCCGTCCCGGCCTTTGGCAAAAGGTCGCGAAGCACGCGCCGGATCGTCATTAAAACCGGTGGATAACGCATGCAACGCCTCAAAACCCGCCATGGTCAACGGCAATACACACGCCTCCGCACCGCCGGCAACGACAGCGTCCGCTTTTCCTGTGCGCAACAGATCAAGTGCCATGCCGATCGCATTCGCGCCTGAAGAACACGCCGTGCTGCAAGTCAGGTTAGCGCCTTTCAATCCGTGTTTGGTCGCTATCCAGGCAGCGGCGGAGTTCGCCATGATGCGGGGCACGGAGAAAGGCGGCATGGATTTATTCTGGAGCTTGCGCGCAGCCGAGGATTCAAAGGTTGAAAATCCCCCCATACCCGATCCCAGGCTAACCGCCAAGCGTCGTGGCTCATAGCTATCAAGGCCGCCGGCATCTTCCAGCGCCTGATTGGCGGCGTGCAACGCCAGTTGCGTGAACGTCGTGGCTCATAGCTATCAAGGCCGCCGGCATCTTCCAGCGCCTGATTGGCGGCGTGCAACGCCAGTTGCGTGAACCGATCGGTCTGATCCAGCTGTTTGGCCGATAGAAAAGTGCTCGGGGCAAATCCGCTAATTTCGCCTGCGATACGGGAGTGTAAATTGGATGCATCGAAACATTGAATGTTGGCTATTCCACTCACACCATGAATGGCCGCGTTCCAGAACTGATCAGTACCGGTACCGATTGGCGAAATAATCCCCATTCCAGTAACAACTACACGCATATCAAATCAAACAGAAAGCTTTAGCAGGCTGTTGAAAAACGTTTTCGAGGCAGCCGATACCAGGCAAAAACAGGCGAAAAAACGCAGTTTATGCGTAATCAATGAGCATTTTGAGCTTGTTTTTAACACCGTAGCGGCAACGCAGATAGTTTTAACAGCCTGTTTAGGCAGGATTCAGGAAAATAAATGTGCTATTAATCAGCGATGAATATACTTGAAAGCCGGATTGGCTGTCAAACACATCACGAAACGGTTAAAAATACATCGCACAGGCCTTTGTCGGCGCATCACCGCCGCTTTCAACAATAAATCATACTGTTTCGCGCATAGCCATAACACCGGCAATACTGCATCAATCCAGGATGCGGCAATTTGCCACATTGCATTATCAGAATTTCCAAATAGAATATATAAAAAAGTAATTTGAAAGAAAAGCAAACAATGCCACCCTTGCCGCAAGGCAAGTTCGGAAAGCCTACAGATCTCCACACATGAGACGGCTGGGTTGCCTCCCACGAATGATGGGGAGTCACTGAATCGGACAGCAACTAATCGACTTCAGATCATCATTCTTCAATCAAATGCCGGAAGCCATCATTCGCTCATGGAACAAGCGGTCAACGGCGCAATGTAATTATTATTGGAGATTCCAGAATGCAAAAAAAACATGTCAAAAAAACCAGTATGTTTGTTTCCGCAGCTATCATTTCCATTGCCGCACTGGCGAGTACACAGCTACACGCTGCAGGTGCTGTAGGATTTAAAGCTTGGAACGGTGATATTAATGAACTTAACTTGGGTGGCAGCATTTCTGCCGCTGAGACCGGCCTGCAAAGCGCCTATTCCGATAATCCTCTCTTAAACAATTCTGCCTGGGCGCATACAGGCGATTGGTATACTTTTAAGAACAACAGCTTGGGAGATATTAACGTAACAGTTTCCGGAGATGCCGGCTTTGCTCCGGGCCTTACGGTTTGGGCAACCGGAAGCACGGAATTCGATGGTGGAACCACCGGTTTTGGCAGCGAACTCAGCTCGGCAGGATTTGGCACTCCGCATACTTTTAACGCAACCGGCGCAATGGGTGATGCGGGCACGCTATGGATGGCTAACGGCAATGGCGGCAATGTGCTCGAAACTCTGGGCTATGCCGTTTCCGGCCCTGCGCACACGACTGGAACCGGGTGGGGTGAAAGCATACTCAGCGGCGCAAATGACGTGAGTCTGACCAGCACTTTCGAGAACGGCATCAGTGGCAGCGCGGGGGCAAATTCCGTATCGCTGATATTCGATGACCTGGCACCAGGCTGGTATGCCTTGTACATCGGAGGCACTAACAATGCGACTGCCGGCGGGGCATTTGATCTGACTGTCAGCGCAGTACCGGAACCGGAAACTTACGCTATGTTGCTGGCAGGCTTGGGGCTCATTGGCTACCAACTGAGAAAACGGAGAAAACCGTTGAATGGCGTTGTCGCTTAAACAATCATTAGAAACCCTGAACAAGTGTCATTTCGAGCAAGCGCGAGGAACCTTCTGCATGGATTATTACAGATTCCTCACTGAGTTCGGAATGACAAATGCGAGTTATCCAGAGTTTCCCTAGATGCACACGGCATTTATCGTGAATTACATGGCATAGAATTATCAGCACGTACGCGACAAAACGCACAAACACCATGAAGTTCCCTGACGTACATGCCCGGTAGTAAGGAATATCATCATGCTGAACCATATAAAAAAAACCATAAGCACACTCATCACACTGTGCTGTCTTACTTTTTTTACCGGCTCACTGTCACAGGCTGACGGTTTCGGACCGATCCCCATGTCGCTGAAAGGCGCACCGGTTCCCGGCGTACCCGGCTTGCTGGGTGGCACCGACCCGATCATTATAAATAAAAACAAAGCGATAGCGCTTGGCAAGGCCTTATTTTGGGATACTAATGTCGGCAGTGACGGCATAGCGTGCGCCAGTTGCCATTTTCATGCAGGCGCGGATCGACGCACCAAAAATCAACTTGCGCCGATAGGCAGAAATAGTCATCTGCCAAAGGATTTTGAGCTTGCAAGCGATGGAACACCGCGTGGGCCCAACAGTACTCTGAAAAGAAGCGATTTTCCTTTTTATCAAACCGATAATCCGCTAAGTCCCACCGGTATCCCTATTTATAACAGCGATGATGTGGTTTCTTCCTCGGGCACCTTTGGCGGCGACTATCGCGATGTCAAATCGGTTGAAGCGAAGAATGATCAATGCAGCCGCAGCGCCGATCCGGTTTTTCATGTCGGTGCAAAAGGTACACGCAAAGTTGAGCCACGAAATACACCGACCGTCATCAATGCCGTTTTCAATTTTCGCAATTTCTGGGACGGTCGCGCCAATAATATTTTTAACGGCAGTAGTCCTTGGGGGGATCGTGATCCCGATGCAGGCGTCTGGGTTAGAAATAGCGACGGCACCGTTGCCAAAGAACGCTTGCGACTCATCAACTCCGCGCTGGCTTCCCTGGCCGTCTCTCCGCCCCTGGATGACTTCGAAATGAGCTGCCACGGACGCACCTTTGCTGACTTGGGCCGTAAGCTATTGGATCGTAAGCCGCTCGAGCATCAGCGTGTGCACTGGGATGATAGTGTACTGGGCGGATTGGCACACAGCACACCCAATAATCTGCAGCAAGGATTAGCTACCAATTACCATCAATTGATCATGGAAGCATTCAATTCCAAATACTGGGATTATAACCATACCGGCCCATTCGGCGCTCCGCCGCGCAGTTCTGCAACGCACAACACGCCGTACCGGCAGGTGGAAGCCAACTTTGCCATGTTCTTTGCGCTCGCGATTCAAATGTATCAATCGACCCTGATTTCCGATGATTCCCCGTTTGATCGAAGTGCTGTGGATGCGCACGGCATACCCATCGACTTAAGCGCATCGGCCCAGCGTGGCATGGATATTTTCCGCGATTCACATTGTGCACTCTGCCATATTGGCCCTAATTTCACATCGTCGGCGGTGGTAACCAATGGCATTTTGCAAAAATCAAACCCGCACGCTTTCGGCAATTCCACATTCCGCGTCAGCACCACCACGGTAGTGACCAGTTTATCGTTAACCGGCGGCATGATGTTTCAGGATACCGGTTTCTCCGGTACCGGCGTCACCCCGGTGGAAAATGATATCGGTTTGGGCGGCACCGATCCCTTCGGCAATCCATTGTCGTTCTCTGATCAATATTTACAGCTGCTTGCAGGGAATGCATCCGGGGTGGTGGATCCTTATGTTGCAAATGTAAGACCTTGTGATCTGGATACGTCGATTGCAATTGATAGTGACAGCCCGCATGCGCTGCTTTTCACGCGCGTGGATGGGATACAAATCCAAAAACAAAATACTTTGAATTGTTTCAATCCGGCAGGCATCTTTATTCCAACAACCGCAGCCGCATTGGCAGAATTGGCAAAACCCAATCGCAAAAGATTTTTGAGCGCGGCCAATGGCTCATTCAAAATTCCCACGTTAAGAAATATCGAATTAACCGGCCCTTACATGCATAACGGCGGCATGGCGACGCTGGACGAAGTGTTGGCGTTTTATACACGAGGCGGTAATTTTGCAACACCGCCTAAAGAATTTGCCAAGATTTTTGCGCTGGTTGACCTGCGGCTCGCACCGCAAAAACGCACAGACTTGCTCAATTTTCTAAAAAGTTTAACTGATGATCGCGTACGCTTTGAAAAAGCACCGTTTGATCATCCGGAACTGTTAGTTCCACACGGTCATGCAGGCGATAACGCAATCGTTACCAAAGCTCATCCCATGAACAGCGCGCTCGCAGCGGATGAGTTTCTGTTGATTCCCGCTGTCGGAGCCGCAGGGAGAACAAAAGCATTGCCAGCATTTGATCGCTATTTGCAGTAATGCAATCCTCCAAAAAACCCGGGACTACTCCATATGCACACCCACCGATAGTTACTAATAATACAAATATAGTATCTTTAATGACGATATGCTATGCTCCCTGAAACAAAACTACCGGAAGAAAAAATGCGTGTCATGCTTGAGCAACAAACCACGGCAACACAAGATCGTGGCGCCTTGGCCAAAATGGTGATGGCATTACTCGACCACTGGAAGCTGACAACCGAGGATCAGGCAACACTGTTAGGCTTAGCATCCAACAACCGGACTGCACTGACCCGTTATCGCAAAGGCGAGTCCATCGGCACCAGTCGTGACCAATACGAGCGCGTAGGCCACCTATTGAGCATCCATAAAAACCTGCGCTTGTTGTTCCCGCAGAACCGGGATCTGGCATACCGTTGGATGTCGACTCGTAACAAGGCGTTTGACAACCTTACGCCGGTGGAGGTGATCAAGGAATGGGGGTTTGCCGGCTTGCTGATGGTACGGTCGTACCTTGACCGGGCGCGCGGCATTTAGCAGATTAGATGGATTCATTGTTCTCATGTCTCACCCTGGCAGACATTCACCGGGATGTCATCCGCAATATTGTCTCACTCAGAGAATCTCAGGATTTGTTCGACGATCTGACGGATAATCCCGAGGAATGGTTGTTGGCTCAGCAGGTTGAAGACCAAGTAAAGCCACCGCCATATCGATCTCACACGCCAGTGATTCATCGCCCTTTTGAAGATGCGGAGTGGTTCAATGCGATTACCTGGCCGTTCAAGCACTGGCAAACCAGCCGTTTTTCAGATGGCTCATTTGGTGTTTGGTATGGCTGTGATGCAGTGGAGACATGTGTTTTCGAGTCCGCCTATCACTGGTACCGGGGCTTGCTCTGCGATGCCGGCTTTGAAAAAGAAACCGTCATCGGTGAGCGCAAGCTGTATTCAGTGGCATGCGATGCCGCATTGCTGGATTTTCGGCCAGTGGTACACGAAAAGTATCCGGACCTGCTGCACAAGACCGACTATACCTTCGCTCAATCGATCGGCGCGAGAATTCACCGAGAAGGTCATCCAGGGTTGCTCACCGCATCAGTACGATATCCGAATGGAGAAAGCTACGCAGTGTTTAACCCCGCTGTTTTATCCAACCCCAGGCACCTCTATCTGCTGACCTACCGGCTTGAAACGCAGCATATTGTTGTTGAAAAAACGCCTGGCGTTGCATGGCTGACCCTACCAATTGATGAGATTTGAACTTCTGCGCTAATAAAATCGGAGGACATCAGGGTAATTACCAGATCCGATATATTATAAAAAGACAAAGAACGTTTTAACTATCTGGTTTGACTGATACAATTATTTTTTATTTGATCGGGCAATCACCATGCATCACATATCGCAAACAATTCACTTAAACTGGCTCGCTGCTGTTTTAATCGGAATTATGACGCTTGCATGCACCACAGAAATCAATCTGAACACAGACCCTGCCGGCACAAAAGCAAACAGCCAGACAACCCAAGTAGAATCTTCAACAAAGGGGGAATCCATGAAATTCTCGAGCAAACCACCCGAAAGCTGGTTCTGGTCACACGATATCGATCCGCATCATATCGACGACGCAGTCTTGCCCGGCATGCATCTGACGCGCCTATCTGTTTATGGCAGTGGTAAAAGTCGGCGTTTTGCGGCGATTGCTTTGCGGGAATCAGGAATCGAAGGTATTTATTTGCAGGATGTTGCAGCAGCCGATCTGGATAGCAAAATAGCAGGAACCGGAGCACGGCCGGTGTCCATTACCGCTGCTGACGTGGACGGTCAGTTACGTTTCTCACTGACTTTGCAAAAAGGATCCGAACCCAAGACAAGCGTGCATATCAACCTTGATGAGGCCGGATTGAGCCAGTTGGTTAACGATCAACGCCGCATTGCTGACTTTACCACCTACGTCGCAGGCGGAGTCCGCAAGTATGCGGCTATCCGTGGAAGAACGTCCCGGGCCTTCGCAGGTCTTTACCCGCGTGACCGCCAAAGAACTGGATGCGCAATTACGCAAACATAATGCAACACCGCTGCGCATACGCGGCTTTGTTGAGGGAGGTACCCGGTATTTCACTGCGGTAGCGGAACGTTTCGATGCCGGCGCTTGGGCGTGGTATGACGATATCGATGGCGATACCGTCGCCAGCAAACTCGACTCGAACAATGCGTATCCTTTCGATCTGGACGCTTACCGTGATGAGCG
>NZ_JAMWZS010000063.1 GCF_024282095.1 Nitrosomonas sp. | reverse complement strand
TTCGTCAATCCCGAAAGAATCCGCATGCCAGTTAAAGAAAAACCAAGGCATGAATAACTGCATGTGCGGTGTGTATGGATCAAATTCCTCCTCGCTCCACAAGGTGAAATCCCCCCAGGCTTCCAGTAAATCCTCCGGATCCCGCCGACTTTGCGAGAATTTCAACAGCTTATCCGGCAGTCCCTCTGTGACACGGTTGATTTGATGCCATAAGAAATCTTCCGCTTGCTGCACTCCTTGTGCCTGCAGGCAGCATTGCTTATGTTTTTTTCCGCTGCCGCAGGGGCATGGATCGTTACGCCCAGGTTTCATTTTTTATTCCTTTTTAACAAATTAGCGTATCATAACGCCTTCAGAAACATCAGGTAGCCATTGACATTCAATTCCCTGATTCGCACTGTTTATCCATTTGTTTTTTATCCGATTTCTGTTCAGTAAGATGATGAAAAAAATACACGTGATGCCATTATTGCTGATCATTGTATTGACCGCGCTATCGAACCCTGCTTTCAGTCAAGTGCACAGAGCTTTTCCGGTTAACAGCAAGCTGGGTTATTTGACGGCGGTTTCTTTTCCGATTTTCACGATTAACGGTGTACAGTATCCAATGAGCGCGGGCGGGCAGATTCGGGGTACCGATAATCTGATCATTTTGCCGAGTGTGGCGAACTACATCGGCATTATTCGTTATCAGTTGGATGCCACGGGAAATTTGCATCGCGTCTGGATTTTGACTACCGATGAAGTCAAAGCGGCGGAAAACGAAGGACAGCGAATACCGAAACCGCCCAAACGTTTTTTCTTTTTTTAACATTGCACTAGAGAATTTGTGAGTAACAAGCTTTATATTAAAACTTTTGGCTGCCAGATGAACGCGTACGACTCGGAAAAAATGGCCGATGTCCTGCACGCCGCCTACGGCATGGAACCCACCGACGATCCGGCGCAAGCCGACATCATTTTGTTCAATACCTGCTCGGTGCGCGAGAAAGCGCAGGAAAAAGTATTCCATGACCTGGGACGCGTGCGCCATCTGAAAGAAAATAATCCCAATTTATTGATCGGCGTGGGCGGCTGTGTCGCCAGCCAGGAAGGCAAAACGATTGTCAGTCGTGCACCGTATGTGGATGTGGTGTTTGGTCCGCAGACACTACACCGGTTGCCGCAATTGATCGAGACACGCAAGGCGACCGGGCGCTCCCAGGTGGATATTTCGTTTCCTGAAATCGAAAAATTCGATCACTTGCCGCTCGCCCGCACCGAAGGGGTCACGGCGTTTGTTTCGATCATGGAAGGTTGCAGTAAATATTGCAGTTTCTGCGTGGTACCGTATACGCGCGGCGAAGAAGTCTCGCGCCCGTTGGATGATGTGCTGACAGAAATTGCCATTCTGGCGGATCAAGGCATCAAGGAAATCACCTTGCTGGGGCAGAATGTCAACGCCTATCTGGGC
Organism: Nitrosomonas sp.; assembly: GCF_024282095.1. Lineage (GTDB taxonomy): Bacteria > Pseudomonadota > Gammaproteobacteria > Burkholderiales > Nitrosomonadaceae > Nitrosomonas. The sequence goes on along the minus strand of NZ_JAMWZS010000063.1, from coordinate 7,450 downwards.
GCAATGAACGACGGTGAAATTGCTGATTTTGCGCTGTTGCTGGAATATCTGCACGAGATACCGGGCATTGAGCGCATTCGTTATACCACCTCACACCCGAAAGAATTCACCCCACGGCTGATTCAAACGTACAGTCACTTACCCAAATTGGTTAATCACTTGCACCTGCCGGTGCAATCGGGTTCCGACCGGATATTGGCGGCGATGAAACGCGGATACAGCGTCTTGGAATACAAGTCCATCATCCGCAAAGTACGCGCGCTTCGCCCGGACATTTCAGTGACCTCTGATTTCATCATCGGTTTTCCGGGAGAAACCGAGGCTGATTTTGAGGCAACACTCAAATTGGTTAAAGACATGAACTTTGATGATTCCTACAGTTTTATTTACAGCGCACGCCCCGGCACACCTGCCGCCGATCTGCCCGATGACACGCCGCAGGAAGTCAAACTGGAAAGGTTGCATCGGCTGCAGGCACAAATTAATCAACAATGTGGGGAAATCAGTCAGCAAATGATCGGTTCGATACAGCGCGTGCTGCTGGAAGGCGTATCCAAAAAAAATGCCGATGAATTTTATGGCCGCACGGATAATAATCGGGTCGTCAATTTATCCAGCAGTCCCGAGCTGGTCGGCCGTTTTGTCAATGTACGTATTACTGAAGCGCGGTCTCACACCTTGCGTGGTGAAATACTGCCTGAATAAAATGCAGTGTTTTTACTTGCAAAGTATCCCAACCACTGAGAGAATCATAGCATCGTAACCGTATCTCCCAACATTGAAACCTAAACCCGTCGAAATTTCTTTTACACCCGCCGACAATCAGCGCTTGGCAAATTTGTGCGGCGCCTTGGATGAAAACCTCAAACAGGTTGAAACAGCGCTGGATGTAGTCATTTCACGACGCGGCGAACATTTCAGCGTATCGGGCAAATCCAGTCAGACAAAACTAGCCGCGCAGGTTTTACGTCATTACTATCACCAATCGCAACATCATCTGAGTCTGGAACAAGTCCAACTCGGCTTGATCGAAGCCATGAATCCGCAGAATGCACCCGACTCAACCGCTGAGTCCGATGAAGCTGCAACCATCAAGCAGCCTGCATCACCTGCGTTGTTGACGCGGCGCAGTAATCTCTATGGCCGCACCCCGCGTCAGGCACAGTATCTACAACAAATTCAGGAACACGATATCACGTTTGCCATCGGCCCTGCCGGCACCGGAAAAACGTACCTTGCGGTAGCCAGCGCAGTGGATGCGCTGGAGCGGGATTTGGTTTCACGCCTGATTCTGGTTCGTCCGGCGGTTGAGGCGGGGGAGCGCTTAGGGTTTCTGCCGGGTGATATGACACAGAAAGTGGACCCTTATTTGCGCCCTCTGTATGACGCGCTGTATGATTTAATGGGACTTGATAAAACCAGCAAACAATTTGAACGCAATACCATTGAAATCGCACCCCTGGCTTTTATGCGCGGACGCACATTGAATCAATCATTCATCATTCTGGATGAAGCGCAAAACACGACGCCGGAACAGATGAAAATGTTCCTGACGCGCATGGGTCTGGGCTCTAAAGCGGTGATTACCGGTGACGTGACGCAAATCGATCTGCCCAAACATCAGAAAAGCGGATTGGTGGAGGCTCAGCAGGTGCTCAAGGACATACGCGGCATTGCTTTTACCCATTTTCAATCGGAAGACGTGGTAAGACATCCTTTAGTGCAGCGCATTGTCAATGCCTATGAAAAACACGACAAACAAAAGCAGGAATCCTGACATCACTTCTGCATGGAGAAATCATTCAAGTTAGCAGTGCAATACGCGACGAACAACACAGAAATACCCACACGCCCGCAGTTTCGCCGTTGGGTTAAAGCGGCATTGATGCAGGATGCCGAAATTGTTTTACGGTTGGTGGATGAATCGGAAGGACGCGAACTCAACCGGCAATTTCGCCATAAAGACTATGCGACTAACGTGTTAACCTTTGTTTATAACGATACGCAACCGTTGATGGGCGATATTGTGCTATGCGCGCCGGTTGTCGGCAAGGAAGCGCAACAACAGCATAAAAATCTGCTGGCGCATTATGCGCACCTCACTGTCCATGGCGTTCTGCATCTGCAAGGGTATGACCATATTGAAGACGCTGAAGCGGTAGTGATGGAACAACTGGAAACGCAAATACTTGCCCGGCTTGGTTATGCTGATCCCTATCAGGAACACGACAACGCAATCCCGCCGCAATAGCCCTGCGCATGACTTGAACAGTGGTTGACTGGAAAAACTTTTAACATATTTTTTGGACTCGTAAAATAACCTGAACATGGATGACCCATCACCTAAAAGCGGCTGGTTGGAACGGTTAAGCGCTTTGCTGATCCGCAAACCGGAAGACCGCGAACAACTCATTACCCTGTTACACTCCGCCTTCGAACGCAATTTACTCGACTCGGACGCACTCAGCATGATCGAGGGTGTCATGCAAGTCTCGGAAATGCAGGCACGCGATATCATGGTGCCACGCTCACAAATGGACGTCGTCGATATCAGTGAAAAGCCCGAAAAATTCATCCCGTTTGTCGTTGAAGCTGCGCATTCCCGTTTTCCGGTCATTGCAGGCAGTGAAGACGACATCATCGGTATTCTGTTGGCAAAAGACTTGCTGCGTTATTACGCCGACCCCGAAGAATTCAATATCCGCGACATGTTGCGCCCGGCCGTGTTCATTCCGGAATCCAAACGACTGAATGTGTTATTGAAGGATTTCCGCAGCAACCGCAATCATATGGCCATTGTTGTCAATGAATACGGCGGTGTGGCCGGTCTGATAACGATTGAAGATGTACTGGAGCAGATCGTCGGAGAAATAGAGGACGAATACGATTTTGATGAAGAAGAAGACAACATTGTCATGGAAGCGGATGGCATCTACCGTGTTAAGGCCATTACCGAGATTGACAGTTTCAATGAAGAACTCGGCGCCAACTTCAACGATGATGATTACGACACCATCGGCGGCCTGGTACTCAATAAATTCGGCCGCTTACCGCATCGCGGCGAATCAGCCATCATTGATCACTTCAAATTTACCGTACAGCGCGTCGATAGCCGCCGCTTGCATATGCTCAAAGTTGAAAAAATTACAGCAGCACCCGAAACTATCGCAGAATAAAGCCTTTGCTCGCTACACACGATCAATCGCTATCGGCCCGGCACATGCCTAAAATCACCATCCGCTCATATGATTCGCACACTTTCCAGACACTCAGCGAGTGTGGGTTATCGCCTGTGCTCGCCCGTATCTATGCCGCTCGTGGTATCGAAAATGCCGATCAACTCGAAACAGAATTAGCGCATCTGATTCCATATGAGCAATTTAAAAATATTACGTTGATGGCAGCGCTGCTGGCCGATGCCATCGCGGCAAAAAAACGTTTGTTGATTGTGGCTGATTATGATTCGGATGGCGCAACCGCATGCGCTGTCGGCATACGTATATTGCGTAAATTGGGTGCAACGGTTGATTATCTGGTACCTAACCGTTTTGAATTCGGCTATGGTCTGACTCCTGAAATTGTGCAACTGGCGCATGCCACCAAACAACCCGATCTACTGATTACCGTTGATAACGGTATCGCCAGTGTGGATGGCGTGGCCGAAGCCAATCGCTTGGGTATGCAAGTACTGATTACCGATCATCATCTGCCCGGCGATACCTTGCCCGCTGCCATCGCCATTATTAATCCCAATCAACCCGGTTGCCCTTTTCCCAGTAAAAATATTGCCGGTGTGGGCGTTATTTTTTACCTGATGCTGGCACTGCGTGCTGAATTACGCCAACGTGGCGCTTTCACAACCACAACCCCGGAACCCAATCTCGCCAGTTTTCTCGACCTGGTGGCATTAGGAACAGTCGCCGATGTGGTCAAACTGGATAACAACAATCGCATACTGGTACAACAAGGCTTGCTGCGTATCCGTAAAGGGCGCTGCTGCGCGGGTATCCATGCGCTACTGCAAGTGGCGCGGCGGGATTATCAGCAAATTTCCACCTATGAACTCGGTTTTATCCTGGGACCGCGATTGAATGCAGCCGGACGTCTCGACGACATGTCGCTGGGTATTGAATGTCTGATTACCGATGATGAAGCGTACGCGATGCAATGTGCCCAGCAGCTCGATGAGTTGAACCGGCAGCGCCGCGAAATCGAATCCACCATGCAGGAAAGTGCATTACTTAAACTGGAAGACGCGCTTCAAAACCAACAATCGAAAATCCAAACTGCTTATAGTATCTGTCTGTTTGATCCCGATTGGCATCAGGGCGTCATCGGCATCCTGGCATCGCGTATCAAGGACAAATACCACCGTCCGGTCATTATTTTTGCACCCGGCAACGAACATGAAATGAAAGGTTCCGGACGATCCATCAACGGCTTTCACTTACGCGATGCGCTGGATCTGGTCGTCAAGCAGCACCCTGAGTTGATCCTCAAATTCGGTGGTCATGCGGCGGCAGCCGGACTCACCATTCAAGCCTGTCATTTTGAAAAATTCTGCGAGGCTTTTGAGCAAGTTGCACAAACCCTGCTGACCCCTACCGATCTGACGCGCGTGATTGAAACCGATGGTGATCTGGATCTGTCTGACATTAACATGGAGCTGGCAGAATATCTCGACCGGCAAGTGTGGGGACAAGGCTTTCCTCAACCCACATTCAATGCCCGATTTTATGTTGAAAGCCAGCGTATCGTCGGCGAAAAACATTTAAAACTGAAATTAAGAAAGTTTGACGCCAATACACAAGGTCAGGCAATGCAAAAATCCGTTGAGTCTTATGATGGTATTTTGTTTTTTCATAGTGACCCTTTACCCGATCTGATCGATGCGGTTTATCGATTACAAATCAATGAATATAATGGAAAATCGACACTACAATTCCTGCTCGAACATTGGTCTGATACTGATAACCCGGTAATCGATCATGCTCACTGAATTCACACTGAATGGAGAATTGGCCGCCCTGCCGCACTTCTTGACCAGTCTGGCCATTGGTCTACTCATTGGATTGGAACGCGAGCGCAGTCCCGGTTCGCGCGCTGGATTAAGAACATTTGCGTTGGTTGGGCTATTCGGTACGCTGACCGCCATGCTATCCGAAGAGGCAAATACACCATGGTTGCTATTGGGTGGCCTGCTCATCGTAGGTTTGATGACGATCGCCGCTTATTTCCGCATCAAGGATGACAGCGGAGATCCCGGCACTACCACAGTAGCCGCTATCCTGATTTGCTACGGCTTGGGCGTTGCGGTCTGGCATGATCATGACACGCTGGCCATCATGCTGGCGATTATTACGACGGTGTTGCTGTACTTCAAGACTGAATTGCACGGCATCACGGAAAAATTAAGCCGGCGGGATTTAATTTCCATCCTGCAGTTTGCCGTGCTGACTTTTATTATTCTGCCGGTACTGCCGGATAAAAATTTCGGGCCTTATGAAGCGATCAATCCGTACCAGATCTGGTTAATGGTGGTGCTGATCTCGGGCATCAGTCTGGCGGGTTATGTGGCACTACAGTTCATCGGTCCGCGCCATAGCGCTGTACTGGGTTTATTTGGCGGCCTGGTTTCCAGCACCGCCACAACACTGGTATATGCGCGCCGCAGCGTCGAAAACCAGCACTTTACACAACTTGCGGTGGTCGTCATCCTGATTGCCAATTTAACCGTGCTGATCCGCCTGACTATCGTCAGTGCAGTCGCCTCTCCCTCCCTGTTGCCGCAGCTGTTACCGATTTTAGGCAGTGGTTTTCTACTGGGCTCAGGCGTCACTGCCTATTGGTGGTATCAGTTAAATCAACACAATCAATTGCCGGTACCAGAAACCAAAAATCCAACCGAAATCGGCACAGCAGCGACTTTCGGGCTCATCTACGGCGTCGTGCTGTTTTGTGCAGCCTGGTTATCGGATATTGCCGGCAGCAAGGGATTGTATGTCGTGGCTTTGATTTCCGGTCTGACAGATGTCGATGCCATTACATTATCGAGCTTGCGTTTGTATGAATTGGGCAAATTGCAAGCAACTGAAACGATAACGGCTATCTCGCTTGGCATTCTATCCAACATTGGCTTCAAACTGGGACTCACCTTCTTTTTCGGTAGCGCCTTACTGGCAAGACAATGTATCTCCGGCATGTTTGCAACAGCCGCCGGCATTGGGCTGGCGCTCCTGCTGTTTATCTGACATGCGCACGGAATTGGTGATCAATCAGCAATCGGTGCAACCCGGCTGCCAAGCTGTCATCAACTTGCCACTACCTCGGTTAACCACCCAAGCGGAAGTCGCCATGCCCGTCCACGTCATACGCAGCAAGAAATCGGGTCCGAGATTGTTTGTTTGCGCGGCCATCCACGGCGATGAACTCAATGGCATTGAAATTATCCGGCGGTTATTAAAGCAATCCGCCCTGAACCATCTATGCGGTGATCTGATCGCCGTACCGATGGTCAATGTGTACGGCATCATCCACAACACGCGCAATCTACCCGATCGGCGCGATTTGAACCGCTCCTTCCCAGGATCAAAACATGGCGCATTAGCCGAACGGCTGGCTGAGTTATTCATGTCCGAAGTCGTCACAAAATGCACGCACGGCATCGATCTGCACACCGGCGCGATCCACCGCAGCAACCTGCCGCAAATACGCGCCGATCTGGATCATCCTGAAACCCTGGCATTGGCAAAATCCTTCAATGCACCGGTATTGCTCAATGCCAGCCTGCGCGATGGCTCGTTGCGGCAAGCGGCTACGCAAACAGGCATTCCACTACTGCTCTATGAAGGCGGCGAAGCCCTAAGATTCGATGAAACCGCCATTCGCGCCGGGCTTCAGGGAATTCTCGATGTCATGCAACACCTCAACATGCTGCCCGCCCAAAGAACCCGCAAACAACCACCGACAAACCCATTCATCGCACACAGCAGCCGTTGGATCCGCGCATCCGGCAGCGGTATTTTCAGTGCTGTAAAACGTCTGGGAGAATCCGTGCAGCGCGATGATGTGCTCGGAATTATCAGCGACCCATTCTCCAATCAGGAAATTGCTGTGCTGGTACCTTGCAGTGGTCTGATCATAGGCCGGTCTGAACTGCCGCTAGTGCATGAGGGGGAGGCGATTTTTCACGTTGCGCAGGTTGAAATTGATCATAAAATAACCGTGTAAATAAACGGATAATAGCCTCTGAGCTCTGCCGTGCTAGAATCTCTCTTCTTGAACAATTCCGCTCAGCCATGTCACGCAATTTCGACGCATTCATCTCTTACACTCGCCAGCAAGGTGCAAACTTAGCGCAATCAGTGTTTGATCTGCTCAAAAAGAATCAGTTTGAAGTCTGGAAAGACACTATTGATATGCGGGGTGGAGTAGAGTTTTGGTCTCAAAT
>NZ_JAMWZS010000062.1 GCF_024282095.1 Nitrosomonas sp. | reverse complement strand
ATCCCATTCCATGCCCAATGCTTCCAGGGTATATAAAATCTCTTTGGCTGCTCCGGGAACAGTGCGTTGCCAATCCAAATCCTCGATTCTGACCAACCATTTACCCTGATTGAATTTTGCATCCAAATAGCTGCCAACCGCCGCCACTAATGAACCAAAATGTAACGGACCAGTCGGTGATGGTGCAAATCGACCGCAATAGTTCGAATTAAAAGATCGTATGCTCTTCACAAAATTTAGCCATTGTGTAAAACAACACTGCTATTGAAAAAAACCACTCCATGCTTTATTGGACGGATAATAAATTGATCTTGCCGATCTATTTTGCTCCATTGAATAGACTATAATTCTAAAAGATTACTTACCGGACAGGTAATTCTTCTTGTATTCATGTTAATTAGAATTCATTAGGACTGACAATGCATATTCATATACTTGGGATTTGTGGCACTTTCATGGGAGGGATTGCTGCTATTGCACGCGAATCCGGACATAAAGTCACTGGTTGCGACCAGGATGTTTATCCCCCAATGAGCACACAACTGGAATCTCAAGGTATTGAACTGATTGCTGGCTATTCACCAGATCAAATTGAATTACGGCCGGATATATTTGTAATCGGCAATGTTGTTACACGCGGCAATCCATTGATGGAGGCAATACTCAATCAAAACTTGCCTTATACTTCCGGTCCGCAATGGTTATCAGAAAATATCCTAAGAAACCGCTGGGTGCTTGCAGTTTCCGGCACACATGGCAAAACCACGACTAGCTCGATGTTGGCTTGGATTCTCGATTATGCAGGTATGGCTCCGGGGTTCCTGATTGGTGGCATTCCAGAAAACTTTGGTATTTCAGCAAGAATTGGCAATATCCCCGATTCCTCTATTGCCCAGCAACGCATTACTAATGAACACTCTCCTTTTTTTGTCATTGAGGCTGACGAATACGATACGGCTTTCTTTGATAAACGGTCAAAATTTGTTCATTATCATCCCAGAACGGCGATTTTAAATAATCTGGAATTTGATCATGCCGATATTTTTGCGGATCTTTCTTCCATTGAGCGTCAATTTCATCATTTTGTGCGTATTATTCCCAATAATGGTTTGATTGTATCCAATGGAACTGACAACAATCTGGAGCGTGTACTAGCACAAGGTTGCTGGACACCGGTTGAAGAATTTGGCGTAAAAACTGGATGGCATACAGAAGTGCAGCCAAATAACACTATTGATATTTATTTTAACGAGAACTATCAAGGCTGTTTACACTGGCATTTGCTCGGTGAGCATAATCGTATGAATGCATTGGCGGCATTAATAGCCGCTCGACATGCCGGCGTACCCGTTTCAGTAGGAATTGAAGCACTCACCCATTTCAAGAATGTTAAGCGGCGCATGGAAGAACGCGGCACGGTGAATGGAATCACGATATACGATGATTTCGCACATCATCCGACGGCGATTCAAACGACCATTCATGGCCTGCGAACTCATGTTGGAGAAGCAAGAATCATTGCCGTGCTGGAACCCCGATCAAATACCATGAAAATGGGCGTATGGAAGAATAGCCTTGCGGATAGCTTGCTAGAAGCCAATCAAGTGTTTTGTTTCACCCGTGATGCCCATTGGGCAATCAATGCATTGGAGACCTTAGGAAAAAAAGCTTACTGTTACGATGACTTGGATCTATTAATTCAAGAGATCGCAAGAATTACTCAATCCGGTGATCATATTTTAATCATGAGTAATGGAGGGTTTGGTGGTATCCATGAAAAAATATTATCCGCTCTGCGGAATCCTTGAATGAATAGATAGAAAACCAATAGTCAATACTGAAAGTCTCAGTCTCAGTCACCTTCAAATTCACATAACGAAAATACCTTGCACCCTAAATTCTCTAAACGCACCCTACCCCCCACATCGGGCAAATCAATGACAAAACAGCATTCTACGATTTCTCCACCCATGTCCTGGATGAGTTTCACCGCAGCTTCTGCAGTGCCACCGGTTGCAATCAAATCATCGATGAGTAGTACACGATCACCTGGCTGAATAGCGTCGACATGTATTTCAATCCGATCACTACCGTATTCCAATTGATAGTCCCTCCCTATCGTCTCAGCAGGTAATTTATTCGGTTTCCGAATGGGCACAAAGCCCAAACCCAGTTGATAAGCAACAGGCGCACCTATGATAAAGCCGCGTGATTCAATGCCGACTACTTTGTTAATCTGAATATCCAAGTACCGTTTTGAAATTTCCTGAATGGTAGTGCGCAAACCAATTGGATCTTTTAGTAATGTCGTGATATCACGAAACATGATTCCGTGATGCGGATAATGCGGAATGGTGCGGATATGGGATTTGATCGGCATAAAGGTTAAAAATCCATTTTCACATTGAGAAATTCTGGATTCAATCCTGGAAATGAAAAGGCCCCAACTCACCGGTTGAGGCCTTTTGCATCATTCAAAGCTACACTAAATTAAATAAAGCTTAGTGGTCCATTGCAGCTTTTGCATCAAAGCTCTTTGGCGCTTTAATTTGGGTCATGAGATCGTCATCCCATTTACCTTCAACATTCATATGAAGAGCAGCGCCCAGTAATACAGCTTCAATCAGGTTATGACTGAGGTATACATAAAGTCCTGGTTGTTTGAATTCATACGCTGCAGCAACTGCCGCACCGCCTGGAACCCACCAGGTTTCTTGGCTGGTTAAAGGCACGTCGCTGAAAGAACCACCCACCCAATACAGATCAGCATGACCACCAATCAAGTGCGGACGAGAATCACGGTTAGCTTGTGAATGAATGAACAGTACTTTTTCGCCTACTTTTGCTTTCAGCGCATTGTCGCCTGTAATTGCACCAACAGCACCATTAAACACTACGTGCGTTGGAACGAGTCCTTTGGAAACTTCCAGCATATCTGCCATACCTTCAGCTGGTGAGCCATAGGATTTGAATTTGCCGCTGGCATCTTTTGGCAGATAGAAATCTTGTTCACCGATGTAAAAAGCTTTATCGTATTTATATGGCTTGCCTTTTGAATCTTTCAAACCGTCTTTTGGTAATACCATAATCGCGCCGTTCATGCCAGAAATAACATGGAATGGAATCATGGTTCCACCTGGTGCACAGTGGTATACAAATACGCCTGGTTTAATTGCTTTAAAGCGCAAAACAACTTCTTCACCAGGTTGTACCAGAGTTAAACCAGCGCCACCCAATGCACCTGTTGCTGCGTGGAAATCCACGTTATGTGCCAATGTGCTGGTTTTTGGATTAGATAATGTCAATTCAACGTAGTCGCCTTCGTGTACTACGATGAGCGGACCAGGAATGCTACCATTGAAAGTCAGACCCCAGACTTTTGCTCCAGGAGCAACTTCCATCAGTTTCTCTTGGGTTTCCATACGAACTTCAACGACTTTAGGTCCTTTTGAAACCTGATCGTGAACAGGTACATTTGGTGGAGCCACCAATTCTTGTTTTACACGCGGTAATTTAGAAATGTCTGTAGCAGCCACAACAGCTTGCGTTGCGCCTAAACAGAGCAATCCTAACCCTACAACTGCTTGAACAGCTTTAATCATATCTCCCTCCATAAATGATGAACTTCGCGCTTCTTTATGCGCCATTCTAATCTGTTGATGTAATCATCAAGACCACATCAACACCTGTCCTTTTTCTAATGAGCAAAAGGGCGGAACGGCGAATATACACTTTCTGAGAAAAACTGTCTATTTTTGGTAGCTCATAATCGTGGAATCTTCAGTTAAAGAGTTAAAAACAACCGTAAATTTATATAATCAATTTTTTAATAAACAGATCTGACTTATAAGATTTTTTACTAAAATTATCCTTGTATCAATCTTATTTCCGCAGCAGCAAGATTCTCTAATGTTCCCCTGAGTACCACCACGTCACCTGTTTCCAGGCGTGTTTCATTTGTTGGTAATACTCCCCGTATATTACGCCTTCGAATCGCAGTGACTTCAACAGCAAGGTTGGTTAAATTAATATCTTCCAAAGTTTTATTAATTGCTGCTGCACCAGGAATCATTGTGATGGTTAACAAGCGCGGGAATAGTTTCTCACCACCATCTTCCGTGTCATCAGTGGAACCATAATAAAATCCTCGAAACAAGCTATATCGCTGCTCACGAGTTTCTCTAATTCGTCGTATTATGCGATTTGTTGATATGTCAACAAACATCAATGCATGCGATGCCAACATTAAACTACCTTCCATAATCTCGGCAACAACCTCTGTAGCTCCAGCTTCTTTAAGAAGGTCAATGTCTGAATCGTCGTGCGTTCGAACAACAACCGATAGCTCTGGTCGTAGCGCTTGTACATGTGCAAGTATTTTTAATGCGGACACGGTATTGGCATAACTCACTACCAGTACTTTTGCACGCATCAAACCTGCGGCTATGAGCACTTCTCGCCGTGCCGCATCACCATACACGACTGATTCACCAGCAATGGTCGCTTCACTGATGCGCCGAGGATCAAGATCCAATGCGATAAACGGCACTGATTCCTGCTCCAGGATGCGCGACATATTTTGCCCACTTCGGCCATAACCGCAGATAATGACGTGATTCTGCGTTGCCATTGTTTGGGCAGCAATAGATGTTAATTGCATCGCACGATACATCCACTCGGAACTGTAAAAACGCTGCACCACAGATCCACTATATTCGATAATAAAAGGAGCAATGAACATGGACAACACCATGGCAGCCAGCACTGGCTGAAGTATTGAGTTACCTACCAATCCAATCGCACCCGCTTGAGCAAGCAAAACAAAACTAAATTCACCGCTCTGCGCCAAATTCATACCCGTTCTGAAGGCAACACTAGCGTCGGCACCGAATAAACGTGACAATCCGGCGATCAATACTATTTTCAAGCCAATAAGTGCTGTCAAGATCGCAAATATCCAAACAAAATTCTCGATCACTACTTGCATGTCCAATAACATGCCAATAGTGATAAAAAACAATCCCAGCAAAATATCCCGAAATGGCTTGATATCATCTTCGACCTGATACCGGTATTCCGTTTCAGAAATCAGCATGCCAGCGAGAAATGCACCTAATGCCAGAGATAATCCCGCCAGTTCCGTTAACCATGCCAATCCCAGCGTGATCAACAACACATTGAGTACAAATAACTCTGATGATTTCTGACGCGCAACCAAATGAAACCAGGGACGTATAAGTTTCTGCCCGAACAATAGAATAAATGCAAGACACACTGATCACCTTGAGAATGGCAAATTGCATAACATTAGACCAAAATCGCTGCTATCATGATCCACTTCGGTAGCAAGTGCCGAATAATGATCAAAGTGGAATGACGGCTAAATCCTGAAAAGCAATACACCTGAATGTATCCGATGGCCATGCGTCTCCAATTGAAGTTGTTGCTTCGTCAGCATTTTGATGACTATGGGCGGTAGAAGACATGGCCAAGCACCACCCAATACTAATCCAACATGCCAGCTCCAAGATCCCCAGCACCCAAGAAATTGCCAGAGCTCAAGCAAGATACCCAAATCACCCGCGATGTACCAAAGCCAAATACAATATGTTTCATAGCAATCAGTTTGGGTAAACTGAATTCCAGACCGATGCTAAACATCAGAAACACCACACCAAAGCCGGCAAGGTGATGAGTCTCATCCGTTGCTGGTATCCACCCCAATGCATGAGGACCGATGATGACACCTGCCAACAAATAGCCCAGCATCGGGGGCAAACGTAACAAACGAAAAATAACAACTGCCAGCACTGCGATCGCTAACAAGATTAAAACTGTCTGTAGAGGGTCATTCATGAATAGTAAATTATCGAAACAAAAATAGCCGGGTCCGTAACGATACTTCAGGATCGGATTGGCCACAATCTATTCAGAGCATAATGCTATATAATAACGGCAGTTCAATATTACCTATAGAAATGCCAGTACCTCATCTTTCTACCGCCCTGCGTGGCCCTATTCTTGATCTTGAGAATCGTATAATCAGTGCTATGCCAACCATTGAGCACTGGTTAAGAAATAAATGGCGTGAACATACCGTACCGTTTTATTGTTCAGTGGATTTGCGCAATAGTGGTTTTAAATTAGCGCCTGTTGATACCAATTTATTCCCAGGTGGTTTCAATAATCTCAATCCAGAGTTCATTCCTCTATGCGTACAAGCGATGATGAGCGCTATCGAAAAGATATGTCCGGATACGCACAGCATACTGCTGATACCTGAAAATCACACGCGCAATCTTTTCTATTTGCAAAATATAGCAACATTGCAGAATATCATGCAGCATGCCGGATTAAATGTCCGTATCGGCACGTTGTTACCAGAAATTACAACAGCCACTCGGATAGATCTACCCAATGGGCAGGCGATCACTCTCGAACCCATAGTGCGCAAAAATAACAAATTAGGTGTCGGAAACTTTGATCCCTGTGCCGTGCTGCTTAATAACGATCTATCGACTGGTGTTCCCGAAATTCTGCAGGATCTGAATCAAATTGTCATTCCGCCCTTACATGCAGGATGGGCAACACGACGAAAATCGGATCATTTTGCTGCCTACGATCGAGTTGCTCAAGAATTTGCCGAATTGATTGGCATCGATCCTTGGTTGATTAACCCACGCTTTACTTCCTGTGGAGAAATTAATTTCCGCGAGAAACAGGGGGAAGAATGCGTAGCAAGTGCCGTTGACCGCATACTTTCAGTTATTAGAAAAAAGTATCAACAATATGGAGTAAAGGACGATCCTTTCGTCATTGTCAAAGCAGACTCAGGTACCTATGGAATGGGTATCATGACAGTAAAGGATGGTGCTGATATTTATCAACTCAATCGCAAGCAACGCAATAAAATGGCGGTAGTCAAAGAAGGTATGCAAGTATCGAATGTGTTAGTGCAGGAAGGCGTTTACACGTTCGAAAATATCAATCAAGCAGTTGCAGAACCCGTCATTTATATGATTGATCGTTATGTCGTTGGCGGATTTTATCGAGTGCATACGGGGCGTGGTATTGACGAAAATTTGAATGCACCCGGCATGTATTTTGTCCCTCTGGCATTTGAGACAACTTGTCTGGTCCCCAATAGCGCGGCACAACCCAACTTTATTCCCAATCGTTTCTACGCATACGGCGTTGTCGCCCGACTTGCGTTGCTGGCAGCAGCGCTGGAGTTGGAACAAAATGTTGCCAGAACAGCGATTCCTCTTCCTGCATAATTCCATCATGAAGCTTATTTTTATTATTGATCAGTTGGATTCCATCAAAATCAATAAAGATTCAAGCTATGCCATGATGCGCGAAGCAGTTGCCAGAGGTCATCAGATTTATGTGTGCTATCAACATGATATTGTGCTAGTTGATAACATCATTACCGCCAATGTATGCCCTCTGACTCTGATGATGCCTCCTTACCAGGATAATTCATGGTATCAGGTTGGTGAGACGCTAACCGCTCCCCTGCATGAATTTGACGCCGTACTCATGCGCAAAGATCCGCCATTTGATCTTGAATATGTTTACAGTACTTATTTACTGGAATTGGCTGAAGCTCAAGGGGCCCTTGTCATCAATAGTCCGAGTGCCATACGTGATTACAATGAAAAACTAGCGATTGCAAAATTTCCGCAATTTACCACCCCTACCCTGGTGACTAGTCAAGCACATTTAATTAGGGAATTCCTCCGTAACTATCACGATATCATTTTAAAGCCTCTGGATGGCATGGGAGGCGCCAGCGTATTTCGTATACATCGTGAAGATCATAATATCAACGTGATTTTGGAAACACTGACACATTATGGAACACGCACTATCATGGCACAGCGCTATATTCCTGAAATTGCATTGGGAGATAAGCGCATTTTATTGATTGCGGGGGAACCTGTACCTTATGCGCTGGCACGCATTCCGAAACCGGGAGAAACGCGCGGTAATTTGGCAGCGGGCGGTACTGGAAAAGTACAGCCATTATCAGAGCGAGACAAAGAAATTGCGGAATTTCTGGGACCTGAATTGGCTAAACAAGGACTGATGCTGGTGGGATTAGATGTCATTGGAGACTATTTAACGGAAATTAATGTCACCAGTCCAACAGGAATGCAAGAGATTACTCGGTTATCAGGATTTAATGTGGCAGGAATGATGTTGGATGCACTAGAAACGCGCATTCAACAAAGAAAATCTAATGAATGAACCTCTATATACCGGTTTATTTCAAATGAACACCCTTTATCAGGTGTTCATTTGAAGAAGAAAAGGTTTGTTGATTAAATTAGTGTAATACAACCGCCTCTTCTTTTTGTTCTTCGCAAATCAAATTCGCACAATAAGTTTCATGAATACCATCCAGGAATCCCCACAGTGCATCGCAAGCTTCTTTGGTGGCAGCCAATACTTCATTCTGTTTTTCTTCAGTATCAGCAAATCTTTCGATCAATGCCCACTCTGCTTGCGAGTGGTACACGTCTGCTTCTTGGTGAACGGTGAAGAATTCATAATCTGTAGGATTTTTCATGCCATAAAATTTGGCTAAACCGTCAATTTTGACCGCAGCAACATCAGGAACTTGTGACTCGAAAGCATGTAGAGCAGCAAGCCCTGCATAAAATGGGCGATTTAAGCAAATATCCCGAAATGTAGAAACCAGCTTTTCGGTATTAGGTAACGCGGCTGCATTTGCTAAGCTTTTATCGTTTGCACCCAGTGCAAAGGCAAATTTTTTCCATAGTGCTGGGTGATTGTTATCTCCATGCTCTTCATCAATCAAATTCTTCAGTACTTCTTGACGAACACTGATGTCACCACTATTTGATTCTGAGTGAACATGAGGTGTATTAAAGTGTACAGCGCTTAAATAAGTTGGCTCAGCCAATACATTATAAAAATACTGCTCAGCATAATGCCGCAATTGCTCCTTAGTCAGTTTGCCATCGGTCCAGGCAACATAAAAAGGATGTTTGAGGAGATGCTTGGCGCTGATGATGGCATTAATTTCTTGCTTGAGTTTAATATTGGTTGTCATAGTTGTTCCCTTTAAACAGAGATGGATAAAGATTTGCCGTATATCATCGCTAAATAATACCAGCAAGTCAAATTTAGCTTCTCAGCTAACCTTGGTGGCGCTTAGATTTCTTGATAAATATCGACTGGCAGCAATCATGTTCTCAAGTGCTGGTTTTACTTCTTCCCAATTGCGTGTTTTTAATCCGCAATCCGGATTTACCCATAATCTTCGCGCCGGTATAC
>NZ_JAMWZS010000007.1 GCF_024282095.1 Nitrosomonas sp. | reverse complement strand
TTGAATATGTTATAATAACCTACTGTTTAAGGCAAAAATTACATTATATTATTTTTTGGCCGGGGGGGGGCAGGGCGGGAAACAGTATTTTGCTGGATATAGGTTGGTCTAGGCGGTGCAAGCGCCATTGGTGATGCTAATACTGGGGCACTTACGACTCCCACAGGATAACCGCCTAATGGATAATAGCTTTCAAAACGGCGATAGGGGCCAAAGGCAAAATTATTATAGAAGCCGACGCCACCCCAGTTATTGTAAAAACCGAAGCTGTTAAAGGGCGCAAAACCATAATAACCAAAACCGCCAAATGGGCCAAAAGGACTGAATGGGCCAAATCCAAAACCTAGCCCGAGACCCAATCCTAGCCCTAAGCCGAATCCATCATGATGGTGATGACCGTGATGGTGATTCCAGTTATTGTAGTTGTTAGCATTCTGATCTGTCTGAACATTATTTTGGATGTTAACATTCTGAGCGGTAGAACCATCTTGAGTGGTTCCGCTACCCTGTGCAGCCTGATCGGTTGTGGTAGATTCATTGTTTTGAGCTGCTTGATCATTCTGATTGCTGGAGTTCTGAATGGCAGTATCATTTTCATTCTGAGTAACGCCATTATCTTGAGCCGATGAACCGGTTTCGGCAGATTCATTACTCTGGGTTGTCAAGCTACCCTGTGAAGGATCTGACGTGATTTCTTTGCCTTGTGCAGATTCGATACCTTGGTTAGGATTGCTCTCAAGTCCGGGATCATTGGATTGGTTAAACTCACCTGTTTGATTAAAGTCGCCTCCCTGATTGGGGGCATCGGAGAAATTTTCCTGCGGATCAAATCCATCATCCGGATAAAAGGCATCGTTTTGATCGAAGTCGCCTTGGTCGTAACCACCGCTAAAGTCACTGCCTTGGTCATAGTAGTTGCCGGAATCGAAGCTTCCGCCGTCATAACCACCGCCATCAAAGCCGCCTCCATCATAACCGCCGCCATCAAAACCGCCTCCGTCGAAGCCACCTCCATCAAAACCACCTCCATCAAAACCACCGCCATCGCCACCCCCATCTCCGCCGGCTTTTACGAGGCTTGCTGAAAATAATCCACACAGAGCGATAGCTATGCATGTTAGTTTAAATTTTTTCATATATCCCCCTCGCCTCAAGATTTCATACTTGTTATCATCATATAGAAGAGAATCTGAATAGATGCTGAATAAGAAGCAGGATTTTCGGGAGAAATTTTGGGGCTCGTGGGTATTGCGTATCGACGGTGAAGCTGGATGACAAGATGGTCAGAATGTATAACCGAGATAAGAAAAAAGACAGATGAATGCTATGATCAGTTGAAACCAGGTATGTAAGTACCGCTTTAGCGATATGCAAAACCTCCAGTTTTGCCGGAGGTGGTTTAACTCAATTTATATTCTGTAATACGCGTTATCAATAACTTAGAATCACGCGTATTACAGTTGATATTAACAAATGGATTTAGTATGAGACAGCAGGTCCTTCAACCCAGGTACAATCTGAAATAAGACACATACCGCCTAGGCTTTTCATCACCGGTCTTAGTTCGTCCAGTACTCTTTGTGCCTGATCTTCCTTACAAGCAAGAACGATAACAACATTCTCTTGCTCCATTAAAACATCATCAGGATTTCGTGCGCCTCGCGATCCGTAGCCCCCTGCATTTTTGATAACAGTATATCCGCGTACTTCACTTCTTTCCAACAATTCCATTAATTGTTCGAGTTGTTCTATTCCGATGACAATCTCGAATCTTTTCATTGCGATTGTATTATTCATAAATTTTTTCCAGAAAGATCAATCATTAAATAAAGTTTAATAGTTTCTAAACCGCGATGCTATGAAACCATACCGACATTTCCCAGTAAATCGGTACACCAATGAATATGTTAAAGGGGAAAGTCACGCCTAGAGACGCTCCGATTGAAACCGCTGGATCCGCATCTGGCACCGCAATACGCATGGCTGCAGGAGCGGCAATATAGGAACAGCTGGCATACAAGACAGCCAGCAACATCGTACCACCCTCTGACAAGCCAAATAACCAACCCAAGTAAGCACCGAACATTCCCATTGCCATTGGGAAAAGTATACCAAACGAAACGATGAATAGGCCTTTTTTCATCACTGCCGATAGCCGTGACGCTGCTAGCAAGCCCATTTCCAACAGGAAGAAGGCCAACACACCCATGAATAGGTCCATGAACATTTTATCGAGCGGTGATACAAGCTTCACTATTCCGGCATAATAACCAATAATCACGCCAGCTATCAATAAATAAAGGCTTGTTCCAGTTAAAATCTCGTGCATCAACTTACCCCATTGGGTTTTTTCACCGCCAGCACCCGCGCGTGCCAAGACCGTGCCGGTTACCAGTGCCGGTATTTCCATCAGCGCCATAATGAGCACCATATAGCCTTCGGAAGGTTCATCCTTGGCAGCTAGAAAGGCTACACCAACGGCAAACGTCACTGCACTTACCGAACCATAGTGAGCAGAAATAGCGCCTGCATCAGCCTGGGTGAATTTACCAATGAATCTTAAGATTGGATAAGCAGTCAGCGGAATCAGCGCTGCTAAAACAACCATGGATAGAGCGATAGGCAGCACTTCCATGATTTCGTACTTGGCCATCGACACGCCGCCTTTGAAACCAATGGCGATGAGCAGAAAAAGACTTAAACTCTTATATAAAGCCTCAGGTATCTTGAGGTCAGACTTTATGACACCCGCCAAAACCCCGAATACAAAAAACAGTACAACTGGTTGTATAGTTGCCATGCAAAACTCCCTCTTTACTTAATTATGTTTTGTTTGATTTATTAACATTCTTATCACAGTATTCTTCGGGGTTTCACAAACTCAGAACAAAAACCAAATAATCTTACAGCCCAGCAGGATTTTTGGTCAGTTTTTTTAACTGAAATTTTTCGAAACGCAATAATCTTAACGAAGTATGCAATGATAAGAAACACTTTTCTTGGATCTGGTGACTGAATTGCCCTTCACATAGAAACGTTAACATAAGAAATGTGAAGAATTCGTGAAGAAAGGAAATACTATCTATCCAATGATTAAGGGAAAATAATATGAAATGTGGTGCCTTTCCCAGGGGTACTGTCTACTTCGATGAGCCAACCATAGTGATCGCAGATTCGTTTAACAATAGCGAGTCCAATACCCAGTCCTTGACCTTGAGTCGAGCCGCGAAAAAAACGCTCATATAGTAATGGTAAATAAGCGGGCTCTATTCCAATGCCAGAATCTGAAATTGACAATCGCTGATTATTGAAATCAACCCGGATAAAACCATTTTCAGTATACTGCACAGCATTTCGAAGCAGATTCATCAGTGCGGTATGTAATGCTTGACGATTAAGTGTGACAGTAACTGCGGGCGCAATGTTTACTTGAAAATTCAATTTCTTCCGATAAATTTCTGCGCATATCGGCTCAACTGCATCAAAAACACATTCGGCGATAGCAACGGGTTCCATGACGCCTAATGCCTGTTCACGTGCCAAAAATAATAAAGCTTGTAATTGTTCGCCCATACGCGTGGCAGCCGCTTCAATCATTTTTATCCGATGATGCGCTCTGACCGGTAAATCAGGTGTTGCAACCAGTAATTCACAACTGGTTAGAATGGTTGTAATCGGGGTCCTTAATTCATGGCTGATATTGGCGGTGAATTCTTGTTCACGTTGGAGCATGCGTTTTATGCGACTTTGATAATCATCCAATGCGCGTGCAAGTTGTGCGACTTCTTCATCCATGTCAGGCTGTGCCAGCAATCCAACTTGGATATCGCCAGGGGCTAGTAAGCTTACTCGCTCCGCTAATTCTGTTACCTGTTTGACGAGTATACCGGCAAGTAAATACCCTACAACAAATGCAATGGCAACTACTGCCACCCAGGATAACAAAATGAGCAGCCTCAGTTTACTTAATCGCTGCTGATGCAGCGAAATTCGGTAGGCTACAAGAAACTTCACAGCATTAGTGGTGCGCACCAAAACATGAAAATCCTCAAGCCCATAGTCGATTCGATGGTAGCCAGCTTGCAATCCGCGCAAATAAGCAGGGATTTGTAACTCGTCGTCCATAGTATGGATAACATAGGTTTTGAGGTGTGAGCCTACTTGAGAAATGAAATCTGAGTGTTTCTGATAACGATGAACAAGATGATCCATTTCCATTTCAATCACTTGTTCTATATGGGCTTCTTCGATGTTATCCGAAGCAAAATAGAGAATGATACAAAGTGTTCCGACTATGAAAATGCTGAATGTTGCCAGCGCTACTGCAACACGGTAGCGCAGGCTATGTTCAATCGGGAATCTGATCACGAGAAGTCAAGCAGTAACCTAGACCATGAACAGTTTCGATAGGATCGTAACCACCCGCTTTTGTGAGTGCGCGCCGCAAAATATGCATATGGCTGCGCAATGTATCGCTGGTTTCCTGAACGTCTTCCCAGGCTTCCAATTCGAGTTCTTCCCGACTGAATACTCGACCGGGCTCACTCATCATCAGTGCCAATAAGCGTATACACTTGGGTGGAAGCTTAACATTTTTGTTTTCGAAACGAATGGTGAGGGTTTTAGGGTCAAAAGAGAGTTTGTCAAATTCCAGTTTACGATTGGCGACCTTACCGATATGTCTTTTATGCATTGCCAGCAGGCGAGCCTCAACTTCTTTTAATGCAAACGGTTTGATGAGATAGTCATCAGCGCCATATTCGAAACCGGTCAATTTATCTTCCAATGTATCACGTGCGGTCAACATCAAGATAGGTGTATCAATTTGTGACTCCTGGCGCAGCTTCCGGCACAAGGTAATTCCATTCATTCCCGGCAAGCCTAAATCAAGCAGAATGGCATCAAACCGTTGTGTGACAGCCAGATGAAGTCCGGCGATGCCATTAGCGGCCGCATCTGCACTATGCCCTCGTGATTCCAGGAAGTCATAAAGATTGGCAGCGATAGCCAGATCATCTTCAATAATCAATATATGCATACAGTTACCTACGATGATAATTCAATTCCGTTTAAGTGCTCACCGAGTGAAATTTACGGCTTAATGTGTGCACCGCTTCTACCAAGGCTGCCGCATTCTCCGGCGGGGTAAATTGAGAAATACCATGCCCCAGATTAAATACATGCCCACTGCCATTACCATAACTAGCGAGTACCTTTTCCACCTCCGCAGTGATTACTTCGGGTGATGCAAAAAGTACCGATGGATCAAGATTGCCCTGCAATGCAACTTTTTCTCCTACGCGCCGACGTGCTTCACCAATATCAATTGTCCAATCCAATCCGACAGCATCACAACCAATGTTCGCAATGGCTTCGAGCCACAAACCGCCACCTTTGGTAAAAACAATACTTGGAATTCGTACGCCATCCCGCTCACGTTTTAAACCGGCAATGATTTGCTGCATATAGCGTAGTGAAAATTCCCGATAAGCAGCCTGTGATAATGCGCCACCCCACGTGTCGAAAATCATCACAGCCTGTGCGCCGGATTCTATTTGCGCATTAAGATAGGCCGTGACGGCTTTTGCATTGATATCCAGTATATGGTGCAACAGCTCGGGGCGCTGGTATAACATGGTCTTGATTTCCCGGAATTCAGTGCCGCCACGACCCTCAACCATGTAACAGGCAAGTGTAAATGGGCTGCCGGAGAAACCAATCAGCGGTACTCGATTATCCAGCGCTTTGCGGATCTCTGAGACTGCATCCATCACATAGCGCAATTCTGCGCCGGGATCAGGAACCGTCAATGCATGGATTGCTTTTTCCTCACGCAAAGGACGTTCAAACATAGGTCCTTCACCGTGTGAGAAATATAAGCCTAATCCCATTGCATCAGGAATCGTGAGAATATCGGAGAACAATATGGCAGCATCCAGCGGAAAACGTGCCAACGGCTGCAATGTCACTTCCGTCGCAAAACCTGGGTTTTTGCACAGCGAAAGGAAATCACCTGCGCGCGCCCGTGTTGCATTATATTCTGCCAAATATCTACCGGCCTGGCGCATGAGCCAAACGGGTGTGTATTCCACAGGTTGCTTCATCAGCGCCCGTAGAAATGTATCGTTTTTGAGTTTTGTCATTAAAAAACCTATAGTTATTGTTCTTTTGAAGGCTGCCTCTATACAGACAGGTTACCTTCTTATCATCGACAATATTACCAGCGAATAGCCATTCCGTATATTGCCAATCGGGCATGAGAAATAGATACCTTATAAAAATGAGCCTTGCGGTTAAAAATTAAGTGCACAAATTTAGTTTTCGGCAATCGTAAATACCCGCTGATATTCTTTAATCGCGTACCGGTCTGTCATACCAGCAATATAGTCAGCAATTACCTGATATCCTTCGTGTTCAAATTTCTTTTGATATTCAGTAGGTAGCAGACGTATCTCCGAACTGAAAGCCGAGAATAATTTTTCTATGGTATGGCGTGCTTTGTTGCTCATCCGCACAACACGAAAATGCCGGTAAAGATTATCGTATAAAAATTTTTTTAATTCTTGCTGTTCTTTCTTAATCTGCTGACTAAAACCGATGAGCGGCGGCGCTAGATGCACGTCGGTAAGACTATGCACGCCAGCATGCTTGATATTCATGGTGCTTTGCTGGATTAAGTCGGTAACCAACGTATTGATCATGCTGCGAATTGTTTCATACACCATGCGACGCTGTGGCAGTGACGGATATTTGTTTTTTATTTGTGTGAGATGACGCGAGAAAATAGTAACTTCTTCCAGCTGATCCAACGTAATGAGGCCTGAGCGCAGGCCATCATCGACATCATGATTGTTGTAGGCGATCTCATCCGAAAAATTTGCCAACTGGGCTTCTAATGATGGTCTTGTGTGTTGCAGAAAGCGTTCTCCGAGTTCACCCAGTTTTGCGATATTCTTTTTGGCAACATGTTTGAGTATGCCTTCCCGCGTTTCATAACAAAGATTAAGGCCGCTAAAAGCAGCGTATCGTTCTTCCAACACGTCAACAACCCGCAAGGATTGGAGATTATGTTCAAAACCGCCATGATCCCGCATGCAATCGTTCAATGTGTCCTGACCCGCATGCCCAAACGGCGTATGTCCCAGATCATGCGCCAGTGAAATCGCTTCCACCAAATCTTCATTCAGACATAAATTTCTTGCAATCGAGCGTCCTATTTGTGCAACCTCCAAGCTATGTGTCAGGCGCGTGCGAAATAAATCCCCTTCATGATTGACGAATACCTGGGTTTTGTATTCCAGCCGGCGGAAGGCCGCGGAATGTATGATGCGATCGCGGTCACGCTGAAATTCGCTACGCCCTGCAGGCGGCGTTTCATGAATGACACGTCCGCGTGAGTTATCGGACGATACAGCATAAGCAGCCAATTTATTCATCGGTCATGCAGGCTGATATTGTTTTACCGAGCAATGCGGGGGGGATATCCGCGCGCATCACGGCTTCACCAATCCGGTTTAACAGGATGAAGCGCGTTTTTCCAGCATCCACTTTTTTGTCCAGCATCATTAGTTGCAAATATTTTTCCAGCGGCATTTTAGGTGCTGCGACCGGCAATCCGGCTAGGATAAAAATCTTACGGATACGTTGCACATCAGCCTCACTGATCAGTTTCATGCGCTGGGATAATTCCGCTGCCAGCACGGTTCCGGCCGCCACGGCTTCGCCGTGCAACCAAACACCATATCCCATCCCATTTTCAATCGCATGACCAAAGGTATGACCCAGATTCAGCAGAGCCCGTATCCCGTTTTCCTTTTCATCAGCGGCGACTATTTCCGCTTTATTCTCGCAACTGCGCTGGATGGCCTCATTTAAAATAATTGGATCACGTGCCAATAAGCGTCGCATATTTTGTTCCAGCCAATCAAAAAAGGCCGGGTCGCGGATTAAGCCATACTTAATAATCTCAGCCAATCCCGCGCGTAATTCCCTATCCGGCAAAGTATTCAATGTTGCGCTGTCGGCAAGGACCATGCGTGGTTGATAAAAAGCACCAATCATATTTTTACCCAATTGATGATTGATGCCGGTTTTGCCGCCCACCGAGGAATCCACTTGTGCCAGCAATGTGGTGGGAATCTGAATAAACGGTACGCCGCGCAAGTAGGTTGCCGCAGCAAATCCGGTGAGATCGCCCACTACGCCGCCGCCAAGCGCCAATATCGTGGTATTTCGTTCACAATGATTCTTAAGCAAGGCATCAAAAATAAAATTTAAAGTTTCCCAATTTTTATGTGTTTCGCCATCCGGAATAATGATTGGAACCGATATGACCCCCTGTTTTTCCAATCCCAGACGCAATTTCTCCAGATAGAGTGGTGCAACAGTTGTATTGCTAACGATGGCAACTCGCTTTTGTGGTAAGCACGATAAGATCAAATCAGCCTGTTCCAGGATTCCATGGCCTATGTGTATCGGATAATTGCGTTTTTCTGATGAAATAGTGAAATCTACTGAAATGGTTTGCATAGTATTTTCATTGCCATTTTGTCTGATAGTATCGAGATTAATAGAAATTAACTTATTGATAAGTTTTTGTATCAAGTAACGCACACCTTGCTTGCCACTATCGATGATGACATGCGCAGTTTCACGATAATAGGCGTCACGTTGGATATAAAGTTCATGCAATCGTGCATATAAGTTTTGTGTCTGTAGCAGCGGCCTGTTTTTGTCGTGCCGAGTGCGCCGGTACAAGTCATTGACCGATGCCCGCAGGTAGATGACGATGCCATTTTGTTTAAGTACCTGGCGATTCTCCTCACTCAACACCGCGCCGCCCCCTGTAGCCAGAACGATATTATTCTTTTTAACCAGTTCAACCAGTACTTCAGACTCACGCTTGCGAAAGCCCGCTTCACCTTCAATCTCAAAAATCACCGGAATTTTTACGCCGGTACGGTCCTGAATTTCATGATCGGAATCGATAAATGTTTTGCCTAGAAAATTAGCCAGGGTTTTGCCAATGGTCGTTTTGCCGGCACCCATCATGCCAACCAGGATGATATTGGTGTCTCCCAGTTTTTTTTGAACGGGTTGGAGTATTTTTGTTTTGCTTAAATTCATACCTGTGATTGTAGCTGAATTACCAGTCAGTACGCAGATACACTTACTGATTTGGTACGTTTGACTTACTCGTCCCGAGGTTTCTTGACAGGTTGATAGGATAGCGTCACCGGTGGTTGCGGTGTGTTTTGCTTGCTTGCAGGTTGTTTGGAATCATGCTTATGCACGAACCAGGAGAAAAATAACGGCACAAATATCGTTGCAATCGTGGTTGCCATAATCATCCCGCCAAAAACGCCGGTTCCCATCGATTGCCGTGCTGCGGAACCCGCGCCAGTCGCAATGACCAAAGGAATAACTCCTAATATAAAGGCCATGGAAGTCATCACAATGGGCCGAAAGCGCAGTTGGGCTGATTGGATGGCTGCCTGTGTGATGTTGACACCTTGTTTCATTCTCTGGTTGGCGAATTCGACCAACAGAATCGCATTTTTTGCCGTCAATCCGATCAATGTCACCATGCCGATCTGGAAATAAATATCATTCGGCATGTCGCGCAGCAAAATCGCAACCAATGCGCCCATCATCGCAAAAGGAATCGCCATAATGACCGCCAACGGCAACGCCCAGGTTTCAAATTGCGCTGCCAGTATCAAGAAAACCATCACGACGGCCAAGCTGAAAGCAAAAATTGCTGCCGACCCCATTTTTTTTTCCTGAAACGCGGCACCGGTCCAAGCAATCTGATAACCTTCCGGCAACGTTCTGGCTGCAATGCTTTCAACCAATGCAATTGCATCTCCGGAACTGACGCCGCTGGCACCGCTGCCCATGATTTTTGCCGACAGCAATCCGTTGAATCGTTCCAATTGCTCGGCACCGACGATAGGATTTACTTTGCTCAAGGCCGACAAAGGAATCATCGAACCGGATTCGGAACGAACATATACTTTGCCCAGATCCTCCGCTTTCATGCGATAAGCCGCTTCTGCTTGCAGCTGTACGCGATAAGTCCGTCCGGCGCGGTTGAAATCATTGACGTACAATGAACCCATGGTGCTTTGCAGCGTGGCGTAGATATCTGAAATGGCGACACCCTGCGCGATGGCCTTGGCTTCATCGACTTCAATGAAATACTGCGGCACCGACGATCGCAAAAAAGTATTCACGGTGGCCAGCCTGGGTTCCTGCCGCAAGGTTTGCATAAATTCATTCACCACACCGGCCAATTGCGCGGTATCAGAATTTGTGCGGCTCTGCACATAGAGTTCAAAACCACCGGTATTGCCCAAGCCGCGTATCGCCGGTGGATTAAAGGCAATCGCCAGACCATCGGACTGTTGTGCGCCAATTAGAAACAGCTTATTGACAATATCGGTTGCGGTAGTGGAACGCTCCGACCAATCTTTCAAGCGTATAAACATGGTCGAAACGTTGGTCTTGTTACCGCCACCGATAAAATCCAGTCCGTTCACCGCGAACTGGAAAGCCACGGCGGATTCCTTGGCCATCTCGGTATTGATGGCATCTGCCGTTCTGGTTGTTCGTGCAAGCGTTGCGCCATCGGGCAGTATCACTGCTGCAATCACGTAGCCTTGATCTTCCGGCGGCACTAGGCTATCCGGAATATTTTTCACCAGATAAATCAGGCCGGCAATCACCATCAGGAATATCAGCGCGCTTCTGGCCGCATGACGCAGACTCAAGCCGACCATGCCGACATAAAAGCCGCGCATATGCTCAAAGCGATTGTTAAACCAAGTAAAAAAAACTGATTGGCGATGTGTGGAGCGGAGTAAAATCGCGCATAGTGTGGGTGTCAACGTCAAAGCCACAATACCGGAAATAACGGCAGCGACAGCTACCGTTACCGCAAACTGCTGATACAGTTCCCCGGCAATGCCGCCGAGAAAGGCCACGGGTATAAAAACCGCCGCCAGTACCATTGTCATCGCAACCACGGCGCTGGAGACCTGTTGCATCGCTTTGATGGCCGCATCAATCGGTGTTAGCTTTTCTTCCGATATTAACCGTTCGATATTTTCCAGCACGACAATCGCGTCATCCACCACAATGCCGATCGAAAGCACCATTGCAAACAGCGTCAGGGTATTGATCGAATAACCCAGTAGCCATAGCCCGGCAAAGGTGCCGATCAAGGAAATCGGTATGGCAATGATGGGAATCAGCGTTGCGCGCCAGCTTTGCAGAAACACATACACCACCAGAACGACCAGTAGCATGGCTTCTCCCAGGGTCTTGACCACTTCCCAGATGGATTCCTTAACAAACAGGCTGGTGTCATAGGAAATAACGTACTGCATGCCTTCGGGAAAATAATGCTTCAGCTCATTCATCTTGGCTTTAACCGCTGCTGCGGTTTCCAGGGCATTGGCGCCGCTCCGCAGAAAAATACCGACGCCTAAACCAGGTTCGCCGTTGAGCAGTGTGCGCGTCGCATAATCTTGCGCACCGAGCTCAATGCGCGCCACATCTTTCAGGTACAGCACGCCACGCGGTCCGCCTGAGCGCAGGATGATATTTTCAAACTGCTCCGGTTCCAGTAACCGGCCTTTCGCGGTCACGGAATAAACCAGTTGTTGATCGGCCAATGCCGGTTCCTGACCTATTTTTCCGACCGCTTGCTGCGCATTTTGTGCCCGGATGGCGGCCGCAATATCGCTGGTTGTGATACCCAGTTGCGCCATGCGGTCGGGCCGCAGCCAAATACGCATGGAATAGTCCTGCGCGCCAAAAATCCTTGCTTCGCCGACACCTGGCGCGCGTCTCAGGTCATCCAGAATATTGCTGGTAATAAAATTGCTGAGAAACAGCGTCGTGTATTTGGGGTCTTGGGAAGTGACGGCAAACACTACCAACAGATCATTGGAACGTTTCTGAACAGTGATGCCCGTGCGTCTTACTTCATCGGGCAAACGCGCCAATGCGGTATTGACTTCGTTGCTCACATTGAACGTGGCGCGATCAATGTCGGTTCCGATCTCGAAGGTGATGGTGATCGTAAGCCGGCCGCTCGAATCAGCGCTGGAACTAAAGTACAGCAAGCCTTCAATGGCGCTGAGCTTTTCTTCAATCGGCGCGGCCACGGTTTTGATCATCGTCTCAGCACTGGCACCCGGAAATGTTGCCGTCACGATAACCGTTGGCGGCGTTATCCGCGGATACTGTTCGATCGGTAATTGCGTAGCAGCGGCCAATCCGGCGAGGACAATGATGATCGACAAAACCGATGCAAAAATCGGGCGCGTAATAAAGAATCTGGCCATGTGAGCAGTTTGGGTGGTTGCTATTGATTTAAAAGCGCAGCATCGGCATGCGCTGAGGTCGAAGTATCCCGAGATTGAGGATTAACCGCTTTGCCAGGCACTAATTTAATCATATTGTCTATCACTACTCTATCACCTGCATTCAATCCATCCAGAATAATCCAATCCTTGCCGATCCAATCACCCACGCTGACAGGGCGTTGCACTACCGTATTGTCCGCATTGATCACATAGACGTATCGACCCAAATCCGAGGTCAATACCGCAACCTGAGGCACCACGTAAACATTCCTGGATTCTCCGGCGGTTACCCGCACGCGCACAAATTGACCGGGTAATATACGCTGATCGCTATTTTCAAAGGTTGCGCGTAGTAGCTGTGTGCCGAGCAGCGGATCAATTTTACTGGCGGCAAAATTGATTTTACCTGCCTGAGGATACTCAGATCCATCGGGTAAGATCATTGTTACGCTATGTATATTTTTTTCGTTTAAATGACCGCCTAGTCGCGCCACTTCGTTATCCGAAAAACTAAACCGCACCCATATCGGCGACAACTGTGTCAATGTCGTCAGCAAACTGCTATTGGCGGATATCAATGTTCCTTCGGAGAAAAGTGCGCGACCGGTCATGCCATTGACCGGCGCTTTGACAGTGGTGTAGGAGAGATTGAGTTCTGCCTGTCGCACGCGAATTTTCGCCGCTTGTAAGGCAGCTTCTGCAATGGCCAGATCAGCTTTTGCCAGATCATAGGCGCGCTGACTGACAAAATTTTCAGCCAGCAATTGTCGCTGACGATTTTCATCACTTTTGGCACGCATGGCACGAACGTTTTGTTCACTCAATAGGGCTTTCGCTTCTGTCAAGGCATTCTGAAAGGGCTCCGGGTCAATTAAAAATAAAGATTGCCTCGCCTGAACTGCGGTGCCTTCCGTATAAAGGCGCTTGAGTAAAATGCCTCCCACCCGCGGACGGATTTCAATTTCTTTGGCGCCTTCAGTTTGCGCGATTGTTTCCAAGCTGGCAGGCATGCTAACTGGCTTTGCAGTCATAAATGTAACGGCTATCGCTGCATCCACACGCGGTGCTTGCTGGGTTGACTTATTACCGCTACATGCAATCAGTAATAAACTCGCTAATCCGCCACAGAAAAAAATAGTGCATGCCTTTTTTTCTGACTTAACAATTCGCGGGTATTCTAGATAACTGAAAATCGTAAAAAAATGATGAATGGTCACTCGGGATAATTGCTTCATAAGTTAGAAATTAAAAATCCAGTTGATTATGCAAAAACCACAAAACCATAATTGGGTTCTGTATAATAGCTAACATGATAGCTTGACGGATAATGTAGAAGTATTGCATATATGAAGATAAGATATTCCTCATAATTTTACCTGCCTACAGATACACAGTTAAGTATTTGTACCCCCAGATCTGTCATATCAGATAGATACTGGTTATTAAGACTGGTACCAACCATACAAATGGTATGACCTGATTGATCATATTTGTTTTTAATATTAGATAAACTTTAAAGGTGCGTTGATATGCCTATCCATCTATTTATTGCCATATTGACTTTCTACTTGATGTTGTTCGGAGCCGGTGCTCAGGCATCGTTGAAGCTGCCTGAAACAGTGAAGGTTGATCCTGCTGCGTTAACTACTGAGCCGATGTGTGACCCGAAAATTTCACCTGCATGGCGGGAAGCTCAGGAAATTGAGGGTGTCAAAATTGAAGCATCACCGGGCTGCAGCCCGGATAATCCCGCGTGGATTGCAGCAGCAGTGAAAGGGACCAACCACATATCGATGGAAACTCTGATGAAAACGGGTCTTTCACCGGATGCCATCATTAAAACCGATGATTTGGATGGTGACGGTGATCCTGACCGAATCATCATCAAACTGGAAATCATGGAGCTGAACGGCAAATCACCCGATTTTCCTGGCGTGATTCCAACATTTGATATTGCGCCTGGCATACAACCGGGTGCCTGGGTTTTTGCCCCCAAAACCAGCGGCATGTCGACAGAAAATTTTGAAAGTGTCAGAGCCAATCCCTTATTAAGACTTCCTTCACCCGTTATTCGTGTTGAAGTTGGCGATATTGTACAAATCGTGCTGGAGAATACCCATTATTTTCCACATAGCATTCATCTGCACGGCGTCGACCACCCTTTCTCGCATAAAGATCATGGCGGGAATGACGGTGTACCGCAAACCAGTGAAAGGGAGTTGATGCCTGGAGAACGGCGTATCTATGAATTTCAGGCACGCCAGCCGGGTACCATGTTTTATCACTGTCACGTTCAGACGCATACCCATTTAGCGATGGGGCTTGCCGGAATGATCGTTGTTGAAGAAAATAAACCGAATAATTGGCTGCAAACCTTGAATATCGGCGCGGGTCATGTGCGCCATCCATCCGTCGCCGTCAAAGAACAGTTTGATCAGGAATATGATCTGCACTATCACGCGATGGATAAAGAATTGGTTGAGATCATTCAAAAATATAATGACCCCCGACTCATTGCGCGCGATATGAATCAACGTTATGACGCTACCGATGCGACCGAGGATTATTACACCCTGAATGGTTTGTCATTCCCCTATACCTTAAGGGAATCTTTAATTGTCGTTGAACCTGATCAAAAGATAAAACTGCGCTTGTTGAACAGCGGCGGCGAGCTCATCGCTATCCATACTCACGGCCATCATGCCACCATTACGCATTATGACGGCGTGGAACATAATCCGGTTGCGCAGATTATGCGCGATGTGTTCGACATGGCGCCGGCACAACGTCTGGACCTGAGACTAGAAACTGTCAATGATGGTAAACACAGCTATGGCGAAGGCGATTGGCTGATTCATGATCACCGGGAAAAGGGAATTACCACGAACGGTATGGCCGAAGGCGGCAGCATGAGCTCCATTGTTTATACGTCTTATCTGAATGGCAGCGGCTTACCCAAGGTTAGTCACTTTGGTATTGATTTAAATGAATTTTTTACCAAGGAATATTACGAAAGAAGGTATCCGATATGGCAAGATCTTGATGAAACGGCGAGCCTGGGTTCACCTGCTGGACAGATGGGTGTTAATGCTGCGACACAAACCTCGTTGCTCAACGCGCTGTATGGACTGCTGATAGGACTGCTCATCTATCTGGTTTCTGCCAAACGGGAGCAAATCAAACAAAGCGCTGCTGCAGCGGTTTCACGTCTAAAAAGCCCAAAAGGGAGTAACCAATAATGGCTAAGACAATTATTACTTTCCTACTTGCAGGTTTCGTTACTTTTAGTGCAAGTGCATTTGCACAGCAGCAAACCAAGCCTGCTGAACATGATCAACATGACCATAGCGGTCATGACATGAGCCAAGACAGCAGTGGCACGGCAACAGACCATGACCACGACCATCATCACGATCACGACCTAAGTGCCGAACACCCCATTGATCACAGTGATCATACTATGAGTCCTCAATCCGCCGAGCATGGCGATGGGCACCACCACCATCATATGGATCACGACCATATCATGGATCACGAAGGTACCATGATCATGGGACAGAATCTGGATAAACTCCCCAGCAGCTGTAAAAGCATCTCGCAAGAAGTTGAGATCACCGTGCGTGCCGGCAGAAAATATGCCGCAAAATTCCCCGGAACGGCTTTCGCATTTGATCAGCAGCAATGGCAAGTCAAGCCTTGCTCGAAAGTAACCTTCCACTTTGTCAACGAAGACAATATACGCCATCAATTCATGATGCATGGCTTGCCCAAATATCTCTATAAATATGGCATGTTCCACCTCGAAGTGACCGGTCCAAAAACCGTATCCGGCACGATTATCGTTCCAGGATCCGACGATACCTTTCTGGTGCACTGCGACATTTCCCACCATATGGAGAAAGGCATGAAGGCGCAATTAGTGGTTGGAAAAGGCGGGGAGAATATACCGAGTATTCCCGGCGTAACGCCATACAATATAAACGATACCTATGAAGCGGAAAATCTACCTAAAGTCTCTGATAAAGCTGAGCAAAATGCGATGGTAAGGCAGATAACCACGTTCACGAATAATAACTTACAAAATTATGGCATGATGCTGATCGGCGTGCTTATTGGATTGTTATGCATTCCCTTGTTTAAGAAAATTCTTTTTCGAAAAAAGAGTGATTAAGCTGTAAAACGCTTTAAGTTAATAATCCTGCAACCAATCGGATGATTCCAAATTTGAATTCGTCTGATTGGTTTTTTTATGAATTAACATCGTAGCGGTTAAATCGCTTCGAATTATGTTTCCCATTACTTGCGGCGTAGAATTTGTGAATGATGAATATTTCATCGCAAATAAAAGAACGATAATGATCCTAAACGTATGAAAAAAATTGATATCAAAATTCTTGATGCGCGTTTAAATGAGCAGCTTCCTGCCTATGCAACACCAGGTTCAGCCGGCCTGGACTTGCGTGCTTGTATTGAGCAGCCTATCACAATCAATCCAGGAGAAACCTGCCTTATTCCCACAGGCATTGCAGTGCATCTTGCCGATACGGGATTGGCGGCATTAGTGTTGCCACGCTCCGGATTGGGTCACAAGCACGGGATTGTATTGGGGAATTTGGTGGGTTTGATTGACTCGGATTATCAGGGGCAGATTCTGGTTTCCTGCTGGAATCGCGGCCAGACATCTTTCTGCCTTAATCCACTGGAGCGCATTGCGCAGCTTGTTATAGTTCCCGTGATTCAGGTCGAATTCAATCGAGTGGATAGTTTTGATCAGAGCCATCGGGGTGAGGATGGTTTTGGTAGCACGGGTAAACATTGATACGTATTCTTGCAATGAATAGGGGGCGGTTTTCGGCAAAAAAATAGCCGCAAGTGCGCAAGTTGTTGGATTGGAGAAAGCCCCCGCGGCCGCTATTGATAGTTCCGTCGAAAAACTACCCATTGACGCTATGGTTGGGAGCAGGCAAAAGATGCTCATTTGTCGCACATAAACTGCGCTTTCCCGCCTGTTTTTGCTTTGTATCGACTGTCTCAAAATATTCTTAGATGCTCTGTTAATGAAGACGAGGAAGCATTCCCTTCAGTCCACGCATCATTTTCGATATTCCGCCTTTATTCATCATTTTCATCATTTTCTTGGCCTGTTCGAATTGCGCCAATAAGCGATTGACCTCTTGCACGGACACTCCAGCGCCTGCGGCAATGCGGCGTTTACGCGAAGCTTTGAGGATCTCGGGTTTGGTGCGTTCTTGCTTTGTCATGGAATTAATAATACCTTCTGTCCGGCTAATTATTTTGTCATCCACCTTTACATTTTGTGCGGCTTGACTGAATTGCGCAGGAAGTTTGTCCATTAAAGCGCTCATGCCCCCCATATTGCGCATTTGTTGAAATTGCGCCTTGAAATCATCCAGGTCAAACGCCTTGCCTGATTTCATTTTTTTCATCAGCTTTTCAGCTTCTTGCTGATCAGCGCTGCGATGCGCTTCTTCAATCAAGCCGAGCACATCACCCATGCCTAAGATACGTGATGCCATCCGGTCGGGGTGGAATGCTTCCAAACCCGTTAATTTTTCTGCAACACCGGTAAATTTGATTGGTTTGCCGGTAATGTGTTTGACCGATAATGCCGCACCACCACGCGCATCCCCATCGAGTTTAGTGAGAATGACACCGGTCAGGGGTAATGCATCGGCAAATGCTTTGGCGGTATTAACAGCATCCTGTCCTTGCATTGCATCGACCACAAACAGCGTTTCAATCGGTTTTAACAGCGCCTCGAGCTCGCTGATTTCTTGCATCATGGCTTCATCAATACCTAATCGGCCGGCAGTATCAACGATCATCACATCGTGGTGATGTCTGCGCGCATAATCCAATGCGGCTGCGCCGATTTCTCCAGGTTTCTGTCCGTCTTTAACGGGGAAAAAGTCAGCGCCTGTTTGATTCGCCAGAAGCTCTAGTTGGTGAATAGCAGCTGGACGATAAATATCGCATGAGACTAATAATACTTTCTTTTTCCTCTGTTCCATTAGCCATTTTGCCAGCTTGCCGCTGCTGGTGGTTTTGCCGGCACCTTGTAATCCTGCCATGAGAATAACGGCAGGCGGTACCGTGGTGAGATTCAGATCAGCTTTTTCTCCACCCATAATGGTGATGAGTTCTTGATGAACCACGCCCACTAACGCTTGACCAGGCGTGAGATTAGTCATCACTTCGTGGCCAATCGCTTTTTCCTTGACACGTGCAATGAAATCTTTAACTACCGGTAAGGCGACATCAGCTTCCAACAATGCCAAGCGAATTTCGCGCAGTGCTTGCTGGATATTATCTTCAGTAAGTCTTGCTTCACCTCGTAATGTTTTTATGACACCGGCGAGCCGGCCGGTTAAATTCTCAAACATACTTAAAACCTCAAAAATTAGATGGATGTAGAATAGCGCGATTATGCAATTTTAAATAATTACCCAGGTTGGCACTTTGAATTTGTTGAAGTGCCATGTAGACTAATCAGTTATTTCTGTTTCTTGAAAAAATCGTGATATCGATGACCAGCATTTTAACTTATCTTGCAGCTTTTTTGCTTTATATACTGATCGGTTGGTATTTTTGGCGAAACATGTGGAATTCATTACCATCAAAGATTGATGAGCGTGAATTTGTTACGGTTAACTGGGTGCACTATGCCATGCTTGCTCCTTTGGCGTTGCATGCAATAACGCTTTATCAATCAATGTTTATTGGCGCTGGATTGAGTTTTGGTCTAGGTAACGCAATTTCGTCAATTGTCTGGCTGACAGCATTTATCTATTGGTTCTCAGGATTCTTTAGTCGTCTGCAAGGATTGCAGACTTTGGTTGCACCCATTGCAGCAGCCGCCGCAATTGCAATTTTACTGCCATTAGTTTTTCCGTCCGTGAAACCTCTCGAGAATACTGAGTTGCCTGCATTTAAAGCACACTTGCTGGTTGCTATGATGGCTTACAGCCTGTTAGCCATAGCAGCATTACATGCCTTGTTAATGACCGCGGTGGAACGTCATTTACATCACCCGGCAGCACATTCATTATTAACAAACTTGCCGCCACTTCTTGTGATGGAAAAATTGTTATTCCGTATTATCTGGGCTGGGTTTGTCCTGCTGACCCTGACGCTGTTAAGCGGTGTTGTTTTTTCAAAAGAAGTATTTGGTCAGTCATTAACATTTTCACATAAAACCCTCTTTGGTTTCATCTCATGGGGTGTTTTTGCTGCGCTACTCATTGGCAGACAACTGTATGGATGGCGGGGTAGGGTAGCGATTCGTTGGACATTGGCCGGATTTGTGACATTATTGCTGGCATATATCGGTAGTAAGTTTGTGTTAGAAATTATATTAAATCGTTAATACCTGCTATTTGGCATTGGGTTTGGTGTCGATGTTAAAGATATTTTATAGTGGAATTATGGTGTTGTGTGGCATTTGACTAACTTAAGGCCGTGATCTTATACCTGTGAATAATAAAGCAATGAGAACGATTGCAAGAGTCGCTATAGGGCGAATAGTTTGGGAAATGTAGAGAATAAGATAATGAAATTATTGATACCAGCAACATCGTTTTCTTTATTTAGGATTTCTAGCCTGATAGTGTATCCACTACTTGTTATCTTGCTTGCCTTAACTTTATCGGGATGTGTTTCCAAAGAACCCGTGGTTATTTCAGTAGTTGAACCAGTACCGGCACCAATATCACATGATGAAGAATTAAAAAATGAAATTGCGCGCCTGGAAAAAATAATTGCAGAAAAAGACGAATTGATTAAAAACCAGCAAATTCGTCAGCAAAGCCAAGCGCACGTGCTTCGGGAAACGAATAAGGAAGCTACCCGCGCTCAAGTAAAATTACATCGTTTAGCCACCAAACCAAGCACAGCTTCTGCTATTGCCGAGGTAGAAGCGGGGTTGGAGCATTTGAAACAAATGAAAATTTCCTCATTTGATCAAATACTGCAAATCCAAGCACAGCGATTGCTAGAAACTGCTACATTGTTTTACTCAAAAGATCAGTATGCTGCAGCGATGAATCATGTTGCGCAGGCAAATAATTTTATTAGTTTGATATTGGATCAGAATCGCAAGAAAGTATCGCATATCGATCATTTTCTGCTTGAGTTCCATATACCAGTGAGGTTACGCATTAGCAAGAATGCTAATTTACGCAAAGAACCCAATGCACATGCCCAAGTTCTGAGTACCTTGAAGAAAGATACCATACTCGTGGCTAATGCTAATCAGGGCCCTTGGTTAAGAATCCAAACTGATAAATTGCAAGGTTGGGTGTTGCATACAATGGTGGAAAGAGAAGAAAGCCGCAATCCCTAGCAGGGCTCAGATACGTTTTCGAAGCAGCTGATACAAGACAAAAACAGGCGGGAAAGTGCAGTTTATGCGCGGTAAATGAGTATGTTGAGCCTGTTTTGTTTCTAACTAAGTTCTAAACTAAGCAGCAGTAGGTTTGGGTTGCATGCAGTAAGCCTGATTGCGTCCGGCGTGTTTGGCTTCATACAGTGCACTATCTACTCTGGAAAGTAGGAGCGTTAACGATGTATCTTCCGGTTCACTTTGTATAATACCGATGCTCAGCGTCACATTGACTGTTTCATGAATTGCAGTGCAATAGATATTGGCCACGTGAGATCGAATGCGTTCGGCGGTTTTAACAGCTTCATCAACGGTTGTTTCGGTTAGAATGAGGATGAATTCATCGCCGCCATAGCGCGCAGCAAAATCGACACTACGGATGCAATGAAAAATCTTTTTGGCTACAGTAGTTAATATTTCATCACCGGCGATATGTCCCAGACTATCGTTTAGTGTTTTAAAATAATCAACATCGATCATAAGTACAGCAAAGGGGCGTTTGTTACGGGCATAGCGGGCAAGTTGGTCATTAATGATCAAGTTAAGTTTATTGCGATTATAAAGCCCTGTAAGACTATCTGTTATCGATAGT
Source organism: Nitrosomonas sp. (assembly GCF_024282095.1). Taxonomy (GTDB): domain Bacteria; phylum Pseudomonadota; class Gammaproteobacteria; order Burkholderiales; family Nitrosomonadaceae; genus Nitrosomonas. The sequence goes on along the minus strand of NZ_JAMWZS010000007.1, from coordinate 59,725 downwards.
GTCTCTAATAATTGATTTTTCAGTTGCATCGCGGTGCTGGCAGCATCAATTTCAGCCTGATTCTGACGTAACTTATCGGTCATCTGGTTAAACATCAGCGTGAGTTGGCCCATTTCATTGCGCTGTGTTGTGGTCAATTCAACATTCAAATCTCCCTTTACAATTTTCTCAGTTGCACAAATGAGTCTTTGCAAAGGAATCACAATGGCGTGCCCCATCCTAAAAGCGATTGTGGTGACGATAAGCAGAATTACACTGATTAACCCGATGAATAAATTACGTTGCTGTATCCAAGCCGCATATATGGATTCATAATCTCTGTTGGCGATGATTGTGATGGGTGGTTTTTCCGATGCATAAGCTAGGCCAATCACTTTTTGTTGATGTAATCCTGGAAAGATTTCGGACTCACCTGGATTATCTTGTAATCGCTGTACTAGTTCGTGATCAAGTGATACAGGATTATCAGCATTGGAGACTGAAATATTACTAGCCAGCATGATGTTGTCATCTTTATCCAATAAGAGAACTTCACCGGGCGGTGATTTTATTGAATCTTTTAAACTGGATTGAATATTGCGTAAGTCAAAAGTTACAATCAATGCGCCTAAGATAAAATCATCAATCGATAGTACGGGAACTGAAATACTCAGTGTCGCAGTGGTGTAATGTGCATTCCAATGCGGCGGAATGACTACACTTCCTTGAATCGATGAGTTCTCCGGCCAATTCTGTGGGAGCGGTACCGGGGTAGGTGATTCAATGCTGCTGGCAATTACTTCACTTTCTGTATTGATGACAGTGAGTTCGAGTACTGTCTCGAGTTTTTTGTGTACCGATTTTAGGTAGTGTTCTAATACTTTTTGCCGCGTTATAAGCTTATTTTTCTGGGGTTGGCTAGTTAACGAGAGACCTTCAATAAGCACTTTTGAGGTTGAGAGTTCTCGAACAATATAAATTTGATCTTTTGTCCATAGATCTAATTCACGGCTCGCATGATTTGCCAAGGCGCGTAACTCGCGTGTCACATTTTCGCTAATCATCTGTTCATTCTGCTGAAATGCCAAGATCCCTAATCCTAATGAAGGGATTAAGGTGGCCAGAATAGAGAAAATGATAATTTTGCTTTTGATACTTTTCAACGCGAATATCCTCATAGCAGAAAGAATATTACAGTGTGGCCAGTGTAAGAATATGACCGAATAAGCGTACTTTTTTGCCCCTTTTTAATTTTTACAGATTCAATTCCCCGCTATTTGCGGGCGGGGAATTTTTATTTGTGGTAATTATTCATAGAGTTAAAAGGCAAAATGGGTATCTCAAGTCAATTTAAGCGATATGAAGTGCTATCGGTTGTTTATCCGGGTAATTATTCATTTGATAGCCTTGCCACAGTCTGGTGGCAATAAATGAAGCAACTGCGTCTGCATGGTGTTGTAAGTTTGGATTGCCAAGTTCTTCAGTTGTTTGACGGAAAAGTTGTAACCAGCGTTCAAATAATCCTGCTGTCAGTTCCGGCAATGCAATGTGTTTGGGCATGGGTGCACCACGAAATCGGCTGGTTCCACGTAATTGAGCGGACCAGAAATTAATCATTTGTACAAAATGTGCATCCCAGTCAATGACATGCGCCTCAAAAATAGGGCCTAGTCCAGGATCTTTTCTAGCCTTTGCATAGAATGTATGAACAAGTTTTGCAATTTCTTCTTCAGTGTATAAACTTGGATTAGGTGTTGGAAATGGTGACTGATTCATAATTTTTTATTCTGGATAACACTCATTAATAATAAGGATAAATACGCGGGATTGCTTTTCTGTATGAGACAAAGAAGTTTATCTTTCGTTCTGTGGATTGTCCAATTGTGATGTAATTTGAGCTATTGTTATATCAAGATCCATGTCCATAAAGGCTATCTGACCAGGAATATGAACCAACATGAAAAATTTATATGGAAAAGCACTACTGGTTGACTCGGCGCTTACCAAGTCAACGGGATTTACGCGTGAAGAGCGTGAGCGCTATGGATTACGTGGATTGCTACCGTACGATGTTGCAAGCATCAATAAGCAAATAGAACGTGTATTAGGTAGCATGCGCTGCAAAAGTACTGCCATTGAAAAATATATTTTTTTAAATGCTTTGCTGGAGCGCAATCAGCGACTTTTCTACCGGACCATGATTGATCATATTGAAGAAATCATGCCATTGGTTTATACCCCGACAGTTGGTGAGGCGTGTAAAGAATTTGCACATATTTTTAGAAGGCCGCAAGGATTCTATATTACCCCTGAAGACCGCGGAGAAATTGCAACCATTCTAAAGAACTGGCCCGAAGAAGATGTTCGCGTAATTGTCGTGACTGACGGTGAACGGATTCTGGGGCTGGGGGATTTAGGTGCCAATGGGATGGGAATACCCATCGGCAAAGTTGCTTTGTATGTAGCCTGTGCTGGAATTAATCCGGCACAATGCATGCCGGTTATGCTCGATGTTGGCACTAATAATGTTCCTTTGCGCGAGGATCCGCTCTATCTGGGATATCCGTATCCGCGGATCAGTGGCGATGCTTACCGGTCGTTGGTTGATGAATTTGTCAAAGCCGTTCAATTACGTTTCCCGCATGCATTAATACAGTTTGAGGATTTTCTGACACCCCATGCGTTTGAATTTTTAGACCGTTACAGCGGGCAAGTCCGCTGTTTTAATGATGACATACAAGGCACTGCCGCAGTTACATTGGCGGGCATCTATACTTCATGCCGGATTACCCGGAAGAGATTTTCCGATTTGAACATCATGTTCTTAGGCACTGGTTCCGCGGCTGGTGGTATTGCGGAATTGGTGGTGGATGCATTCTGTGCGGCGGGATTAAGTGAATCACAAGCACAGCAGCGGCTGTGGTTTATTGACAGAAAGGGATTGGTGACATCGAGCAACGACAATATCAAACCGCGCATCAAGCCTTTTGCGCATGAACACGTCGCATGCAGTTTTGTCGATGCTATCGGAGATATCAAACCTGACGTACTGATTGGCGCCACCGGTGTGGCAGGAACGTTTGATGAGGCCGTTGTGCGTAAAATGGCAGCAGTCAACGAGCATCCGGTGATTATTGCTCTATCAAATCCAACTTCGCATACTGAATGCACTGCTGAACAGGCGTATCGGTGGAGCGATGGACGAGTTATTTTCGCCAGCGGTAGTCCTTTTGATGCGGTGCAATATGGCGATCGGTTATTTAAACCGGCTCAGGGTAATAATGCGTATATTTTCCCAGGGATTGGTTTGGGTATTTACGCCAGCGCTGCGCGTATTGTCACACAGCGTATGTTTTTAGCAGCTGCCCAAGTGTTGGCAGACATTGTTACCGAACAAGAAATTGATACTGGAGCAATTTATCCTGCATTGACGCGTGTGCGCAAAGTGTCGCATGCCATCGCGGTAGCTGTTTGCAATATAGCAATTGATGAAAGGCTGACCGATGCCAACTTGCCTGACGATTTGGAGGGCTATATTCAGTCGCTGATGTATGAACCGGATTACTGAAGGTCGTTGAAAAACTATTTGCGTTGCCGCTACGGTGTTAGAAACAGGTTCAAGATGCTCATTACATCGCGCATAAACTGCGCTTTTTCGCCTGTTTTTGCCTGGTATCGGCTGCCTCGAAAGCGTTTCTCAACGCCTGCTAATCGGGGCGACTAAATAGGTTGGTGACACCATCCAGCCCTACATGATTGATCGAGTAGGTTGCATAGTCTTTGACGATCGGTTTGGCGTGATAAGCAATACTGATTCCGGCTTCACCCATCATGCCCAGATCATTGGCGCCATCGCCGATAGCGATAATCTGTTCACGTTGAATTCCCAGCTCATCGCGCACTTGTTTTAATACCTGTGCTTTTCCTTCCCTGCCGATAATTTTCCCGATCACTTTTCCGGTTAAGCGGTTATTCTCAATTTCCAATACGTTGGCGGCGGCATAATCGAATCCCAACCGTGCTTTAATCCGCTCAGTAAAGAATGTAAAGCCGCCTGAAATGACCATGGTTTTTAAGCCGGCGATTTTAGCCTGTTGCAACATTTTTTCCGCACCGGGGCTGAGCCGGACACGCTCATCATAAACCCTCTGCAGCGCCTCTTGAGGCAGGCCTTGCAATAATGCGGTGCGGCGTGTGAGGCTCTCTTCAAAGCTGATTTCACCCCGCATGGTTTGCAGTGTGATGGCAGCAACTTGTGGTTTGATATTGTGCATGTCGGCAATTTCGTCAATGGATTCAATTGCCAGTAGTGTTGAGTCCATATCCATTGCGATCAATCTGAAATCAGAGAGTTTGCGATCGGGATTTACAAAAGCAAAATCCAATGTCGCTTCAGCACAATAATCCGCTACATCGGTTGTATCGGTGGCGTTTGTCAGCCGAAAGGCTTGACCGGTAATTCGTTCAATTCCATCTGCGTGGGAGAGTTTTGCGAGAGCCCGTAAATCACTGTTACTAACTTCCAATCCTTGGATAACTAGATTCATAAGTAGATAATAATTTGTAATGTGCAAGGGCCGGATGAAAATGGAGAATTCATCATGGGCTCCATTCGATGATCTGATTGCGGCCCGCATGTTTTGCGGCATACAGTGCGGAGTCAGCGGCTTTAATCATATCCAGCGGTGCGTGAAAATGCGCTGCGTCTTTTTCATTGGAGGCGACACCAATAGAAGCGGTAATATGAATGGTGTAATGATCATCCAATTTATAGTCAATGGCTGCAATCGCGTCTTTTAATCGGGAAATAAGATTTCTTGAAGCAGCCAGTGTTGTGCCTGGTAAGATTAAGGCAAACTCTTCACCGCCATAGCGGCTGAGTGTATCGTCCTGGCGCATTTGCTCGTAAATTGTACTGACGACAGTGACCAACAGCGAGTCGCCTGCGAGATGTCCGTGGGTATCGTTCACTTGCTTAAAATGATCCAGGTCGATGATGGCAATGGTGAGCGGGAGATTATATTGCACGGATAAATTAAATTCACGCCGCAATGTTTCATCAAAATAGATTCGATTATGAGCGCCGGTCAAGCCGTCGCGTTGCGACTTCTCTTCCAACTCCTTCACTCTCGACAGACTGTGTATTATCAGCAATTCTTTGGCTGCAGCCATGATTTCTGCCGCTCCGGCGGAATGATGAATACGGATATCAAATAATTCCTCGACGGATTTTAAGCCAACTTCCATGAGTTTAATCACATCCACCAGCGCAGCATCGTCAAGCCCAAGCCAATTTTTGGCCGCTTCTGTCAAGGCCGTCATTTTTTCAGTTTCTTGCGGAGCAAGAAAATAATCCGCCAGGTAACGAGATACCGCGACACAAGACTGAAGGTTGGGTCCCAAATCTTTGGGTTCCGGTTGGTTATGACTGGCGATGCAAGCCAGGGCGATATAATCAGGAATGTGCCATTTTTGCAACAGTGCGCAACCCAGTTCATCGTGTCCGGCACCAAATGTTTCACGCTCTTTTTTAAGTAGTAAGTCGTGATCAGCAGTCGACGAAAAGATTTTGCCATATTCTTCGGGCATGATGGATGAGAAGGCCAGGATGCCGATTTCTTGTACTAATCCGGCTAGAAACAAATCATCCAGAAAGTTTAGACTCAGCTTTTCTCCGAGTGCGCGGCAGGCAAGTGCTGACGTAATAGACCGACGCCAAAACATATCGTTATCAAAATCCGGTAGATTGCTCGACACCGGTTTCTTCATCAGTGAATTGGCTAATGTAAAAGACAGGGCAATGACGATGACCGAATGCGTGCCAAGAATGCTGACCGCCTGCCGGATATTGGTTGCGACGCGGCGGGATTTATATAAAGGTGCATTCGCTGTTTTAAGTAATTTTGCGGCAAGCACCGGATCCAATGAAATATATTGGCAGGCAGCTCCTATATCTGCATCAGGATCATTCGCCAATTCAATGATTCTGATAGCAACTGCGGGCAGACTTGGAAGTGTTGTGCAAAAATTAAGTCGTGATTTCAATTTATCGTCAAGCACTTTATTATCCTTAAAATTAGATAACACTTATATAGTATTGAATAATTGAATGATTATTTTCTATTATATTATAAAGATAGCATTCTCACTCATTTTCAAGAGAATTATTTGTGAGAACTGATGGGGATTATCCGTCTTATCCCTATTGGTATGGTAGGAATTCATTACTTATTCTTTTGGTTAAGCGAATGCTACGCTGTTGGTTTTTTCGTGAAATTGTTTTGATTATTTGGAACAAAGCGGTTATAAGATGACTAATATTCCATAGATTAAATGGTATAAATCTGTATAAGCGAGTTGCTTAAAAGAAAATTCTTGATAAAGGAGTCTGATGTGGATTTTGGAATAAAAATAGGAACCCCGGAGAAACAACGCGGAGCCTGTGCGGTGATCGGTATTTTTGAATCAAAAAAACAGACGGATTCGGCTAAGATCCTGGATAAAATCACGCAAGGGTATATTAAAAATATCCTTGCACTCGGTGACATGGATGGCAAGACCAATACGTCATTGTTATTGCATAATGTACCGGATACTCAATTCAAAAGGGTTTTGTTGATTGGATTGGGTAAGGAGCAGGAGTTCAAGGAAAAAACGTTCTTGACGGCACTCAATACTATATTCAGTGCTTTACAAAAAATAGCGGTTGCTGACGCAACGGTGTTTTTGTCCGATTTTCCTGTTAAGGGACGGAGCAACGAATGGAAGGTTACACAAACTGTTATCGCCGCAACCGGCAGTAGCTACCGATTTGATCAGTTGAAAAGTAAGCCGGATAACGCCCCGGGCAATTTACGCAAGATGGTGTTATGCATTGATGACCGTGCTGAATTGGCCGCTTGTGAAGTCGCTATGCAGCAAGGTTTGGCGATTGCACAAGGTATGAGTCTGGCAAAAGACCTCGGTAATCTTGCACCGAATATTTGCACCCCGACATATCTTGCCAAACAGGCTAAAGATCTTGCCAAAACCCATAAAATGAAAGCATCGGTATTGGAAGAAAAAGATATGGAAAAACTGGGCATGGGCTCGCTGCTGGCTGTGGCGAGCGGCAGTGAACAGCCGGCCAAGCTGATTGTGCTGGAATATCACGGATCAGGAAAAAAAGAGCATCCCATCGTATTGGTAGGGAAGGGAGTGACTTTTGATACCGGCGGTATTTCACTCAAACCCGGTGCCGATATGGATGAGATGAAATTTGATATGAGCGGTGCCGGCAGTGTGCTGGGAACACTGCATGCGATCGCTGAAATGAAATTGCCGATCAATGTGGTCGGAATCATTCCTACCACTGAGAATATGCCCAGTGGTAAGGCGGCTAAACCAGGCGACGTGGTAACCAGTATGTCCGGTCAAACGATCGAGATTCTGAATACCGATGCAGAAGGACGGCTGATTCTATGCGATGCATTAACTTATGCGGAGCGCTATAACCCGAAAGCAGTGATTGATATCGCTACATTGACCGGCGCATGTGTGATTGCGCTGGGGAATTTTACGACGGGACTGATGAGTAATGATGATGCGTTGGCCGCAGAACTGCTATCTGCTGGCGAGCAAGCGGGTGATCGTGCCTGGCAGTTACCTTTGTGGGATGAATATCAGGATCTATTGAGAAGTAACTTCGCAGATATCGCCAATATCGGTGGGCGGGCTGCCGGAACCATTACGGCTGCCTGCTTTTTGTCGCGATTTACCAAGAAATATCGCTGGGCGCATCTGGATATCGCAGGCACAGCATGGAAATCCGGTAAGGAGAAAGGCTCAACCGGGCGTCCTGTGCCGCTGTTAACGCAGTTTTTGATTGCGCAGGCTAAAGCTGCGGCTAACTAGATGGGGTTCTGAAAGCTTGCTGATTAGTGGGTGAGGGTCAATGGAATCATTCCATGCGTTTGTAAATTAATCAGCAAGTGTGATTCTTTCTTGTATGCAATGCATATTGATGATTCGATGACGCAAATTTTCTTCTATTCAGGGTCCGATGATAAGTTGAAAACGGCTTGTCGGCTATGTGCTAAGGCGGTACAACAAAAAATGAGCATAATGATCTATACACCGGATACGGCGTTAATTAAGCAGCTCGATGAATTGCTGTGGACGTTTTCCGCTACCAGCTTTATTCCACATTGTGCTAAGCAGGGTGACGAACAAATGATCGGTATGACACCGGTGATTTTGAGCGACCGGATAGATCCGGGTGAGCATTTTGATGTGCTGCTTAATCTGCATTATCAATTGCCACCTTTGTTTGATCAATTTGACAGACTGATCGAGATTGCAGGTGTTGCGCACGAAGACAAGCTGGCTGCCCGTGAGCGCTACCGTTTCTACAAAGATGCCGGCTACGAGATCCAGCATTACAATCTTGATGATGAACGGCCTGTTGAGTAAAACCGTGGCAATGACGGTCTTTTTATCATGAACGAAGATAACGATACAACAAATCTCGATGATGCCAAGATATTGGCTAAGTTTAGTAATTTACTGAATAAATACCAAAGTCAGGGCAGAATAACGCATCCGGGCGCGGCTACTGCACCGGACATTTCCCCAGCGGATGGAATTTTGCCGGCAGCGGAGTCGGATGACATACCTACACTCACTGAAATCGTGATACTTCACCCGTCGGTGATACAGCCGCAACCGAAGCGCCGGAAATCTATCCAACAGATACTGGATGCTGCGCTGGAAGATGTCCATATAGAAATGGATACGTCGGATAGAAAAGCTTTAGCGAATGCGTTGGAGGTTCGTCTGACTGGTCAAGTCAAATAGTTGCACTCAAAAACTTACGTTCTTTATGTGTTCCATCTGACAGATATCACCGGTAAAGTGGTGTAGATTGAAAATAGAATCTGCCGCTTAGCATACGTGCCGATAGGTCATCCGCTATAATGACAGCCTTGTTTGTACCATTTAATCCAACTTTAAATTCCATGGAACTCGAAAAAAGTTTTGACCCGAAACATATTGAAGACCGTTGGTATTCGATCTGGGAATCAACAGGTTATTTCAAGCCAATAGCTGCAACAGGCCAATCCGCGTATTGCATTATGCTGCCGCCGCCCAATGTGACGGGCACGTTGCATATGGGCCATGCGTTCCAACATACTTTGATGGATGCGTTGACGCGCTATCATCGCATGTTGGGCGATAACACGTTATGGCAACCGGGTACCGATCATGCCGGTATCGCTACGCAAATCGTGGTTGAGCGCCAACTGGATCAACAAAATCTTGATCGCCGCGAAATGGGGCGGGAAGCGTTTCTGCAGCGGGTGTGGCAATGGAAGGAAGAATCCGGTTCCACCATCACCCGGCAAATGCGGCGCCTGGGTACTTCCTGCGACTGGACACGCGAACGTTTCACCATGGATGCCGCTTTGTCACGTGCGGTGACTGAAGTGTTTGTGCGCCTGTATCGTGAAGGACTCATTTATCGCGGCAAACGGTTGGTAAATTGGGACCCGGTATTGCAAACCGCAGTGTCCGATCTGGAAGTGGTATCGACCGAAGAAAATGGCTCCATGTGGCATATCCGTTACCCCGTCGAACAAGCCGATGGCGCCCAGACAAATCAGGCAGAAGCTTTGATCGTTGCGACTACCCGCCCTGAAACCATGCTGGGGGATGTGGCGGTTGCGGTGCATCCTGACGATCCACGTTATCAGCACCTGATTGGGCGTCATGTGCGATTGCCGCTGTGCGAACGCACCATTCCGATTATTGCGGATACCTATGTCGATCTGGAATTTGGCACCGGTTGTGTGAAGATTACGCCGGCGCACGACTTTAATGATTACCAGGTCGGACAGCGGCATCATTTGGTTCCGATCAATATTTTCACTTTGGACGGAAAAATCAATGAGCTGGCGCCAACCGAGTATCAGGGCATGGATCGTTTTGATGCCAGGAAAAAGATTATCGCCGACCTGCAGGCGCAGGGCTTTCTGGTTGAAACCAAGCCGCATAAACTGATGGCGCCGCGCGGTGATCGTACCAATACCATTATTGAACCGATGCTGACCGATCAATGGTATGTCGCGATGGAAGGCCTGGCCAGACGTGGACTGGAAGTGGTTGCGCATGGCGAGGTTAAATTCACGCCGGATAACTGGGCGCATGTTTACAATCAATGGCTGGAGAATATTCAGGATTGGTGCATTTCGCGCCAACTGTGGTGGGGACACCGCATTCCGGCATGGTACGACGAAGACGGCAACGTCACTGTAGCGCATACGCTGGAAGAAGCGCAGCAACTCTCCGGTAAAAATGACCTGACACAAGACGACGATGTACTGGATACGTGGTTTTCATCCGCACTGTGGCCATTCTCGACATTGGGCTGGCCGGATGAAACGCCGGAACTGAAAACATTCCTGCCGACTTCGGTGCTCATCACCGGTTTTGACATCATTTTCTTCTGGGTGGCGCGTATGGTGATGATGTCGCTGCATTTCACCGGCAAAGTGCCCTTTAAGGAGGTGTATATCACCGGCCTGATTCGCGATGCCGAAGGCCAGAAAATGAGTAAATCCAAGGGTAATGTGCTGGATCCGCTGGATCTGATCGATGGCATCACGCTATCCGATTTGCTGGCAAAGCGCACGACAGGATTGATGAATCCCAAACAGGCCGAGTCCATTGAAAAAAATACCCGTAAACATTTCCCCGATGGAATTCCGGCTTTTGGAACCGATGCCTTGCGTTTTACTTTCGCCAGTCTGGCTTCGCACGGTCGTGATATCAAATTTGATATGCAACGGTGCGAAGGTTACCGGAATTTTTGTAACAAACTGTGGAACGCAACCCGCTATGTGTTGATGAATTGCGAAGGCAAAGATACCGGGCTGGATGATACATTGCCATTGCGTTATTCCGCTCCCGATCAATGGATGATCAGTCGCCTGCAGCAGGCGGAGCATGCCGTTGAACAGGCATTCGGCAATTATCGTTTTGATCTGGTGGCGCGTGAAATTTACGAACTGGTATGGGATGAATATTGTGATTGGTATGTTGAATTTGCTAAAGTGCAGTTAAATAGCGACCAGGATTCGGTGCAGCGCGCGACACGCCGTACCCTGGTGCGGGTATTGGAAGCCATGCTGCGGCTTGCGCATCCGGTCATTCCATTCATTACCGAGGAACTGTGGCAGAAAGTTGCGCCCCTGGCAGGGAAAACAGGTGAGAGCATTATGTGTCAGCCCTATCCAAAAACTGATGCGGCTAAAATAGATAACAATGCCATACAGTCGATTGCTTTGCTGAAAGACATCATCAATGCGTGTCGTACACTGCGCAGTGAAATGAATCTGTCTCCGGCGCTACGGGTGCCATTATTGGCAACAGGCAATCACTCGGTTTTGACGGAATTTTCACCTTATTTGCTGGCGCTGGCAAAATTAGCGGAAATTGATTTTAAGCAGGACGAATTACCCAATGTCGATGCGCCGGTTTCTATCGTGGGTGAATTTCGGCTCATGCTGAAAGTTGAAATTGATGTGAAAGTTGAACGCGAGCGTTTGATGAAAGAAATCGCGCGGATTGAAATAGAAGTTACTAAAGCAAGATCAAAACTGACTAACCCCAGCTTTGTGGAACGTGCACCCGCAAATGTCGTGGCGCAGGAACAGGAGCGATTAGCGGGTTTCGATGCGAAATTGGATAAGCTGAAAGAGCAACTCAGTAAGTTGAGATAATCGCTGGGTGGATCTGAAAGAGATCGCAGTGGTTGAATGCATCAGAATCAATTGGCATAGTGGATAATCGACTAACAAAGTTATTTTTCTATATTGAGTCAGTTCTATGATAAAAAAGATAAAAACTGATGATGTTCGACTCGGCATGTATATTCATGAGATCCGCGGGAATTGGTTGGAACATCCATTCTGGCGAAAATCATTCAAACTGGACAATCAAAAAGATTTCGACAAACTGCTGAATTGCAATCTGGATGGGATATGGATTGATACCAGCAAAGGTCTGGATGTTGCTGTTGCTGTCGATGAAAAGCCGACAGCATCTTCAGATGCGTTGGATGCTGATGCAATTCAACTACCTGTTGAGGCACCGCGACCGGCCAAAAAACCTGTCTCGCCGGTCTCGATGGAAGACGAATTAAATTCCGCAAAGAAAATACATAACAAAGCAAAAGAAGTGGTGACGACCCTGTTTAGCGATGTTCGCATGGGTAAAGCGGTTGCAATCGAAGAGGTTGCCTTGTTGGTTGATGAGATTAATCAATCGCTGGAACGAAATACCAACGCGCTACTCAGTCTGATTCGATTAAAAAATTCAGATGAATATACCTACCTGCATTCGGTTGCAGTGTGTATGCTCATGGTTGCGCTGGGCAGGCAATTGGATTTGAGTGGCGATCAGCTCAAACAGGTTGGCGTTGCCGGATTGCTGCATGATATCGGGAAAATGGCGATACCGAGCGATGTATTGAATAAACCCGATAAGCTGACGGACGAAGAATTTAATCTGGTTAAGCAGCACCCGCAACGCGGTTGGGAAATACTGAAATCATGTTATCAAGTTGACGAAGTAGCCCTGGATGTCTGTTTGCATCACCATGAACGTGTGGATGGGCGAGGGTATCCGGAAAAATTATCAAACGATGCACTGACTTTATATGCGCGTATGGGGGCGGTTTGTGATGTATACGATGCGATCAGCTCGGATCGTTGCTACAAAAAAGCCTGGGGGCCTGCTGAATCAATACGCAAAATGGCGTCATGGAAAGACGGTCATTTTGATGAGGTTATTTTTCATGCTTTTGTTAAAACAATCGGTATTTATCCCAACGGTACTTTGTTAAGACTCAAATCCGGCAGGCTTGGTGTCGTCATTGAACAATCGAAAAAAAGCTTAACCACGCCCATTATCAAGGTTTTCTTTTCCACTCGCGCCAATACACATATCCCCATGGAAATTCTAGATTTATCAAAAGGCACGGATAGTATTGAGAGTATTGAAGATCCGCTTAAGTGGCAGCTTGATGTCAATACAATACAAGGCGTGTGAGATTTATTTCAGTCCGGATTTCAGCGATCCGCTAGCAAGAGATGGTTGATAGCTGTTCCGGAACGCACGCATTCCAGTGCAGTTTTTGCTCAATGGCGGTAACCAGAGCAGAAGCGTTACCAGGCTCGCCGTGTACCACAAAAATTTTCTCGGGCATTGTCCGGAAGTGACTCAACCAGTGGATTAAATCCGCTTGATCGGCGTGTGCTGACAGTCCGCCAATGGTATAAATAGTGGCTCTTACGCGAACATCCTGGCCATAAATTTTGACTTGCCTGGCACCATCCACTAATCGCCTTCCCAGCGTTCTCGCAGCCTGAAACCCGGTGATCAATATGCTGCACTCGGGTCTGTCAAGATTATATTTGAGGTGATGTTTGATGCGTCCGGCATCGCACATGCCGCTGGCTGAAATGATGATGATGCCGTGCTTCATCTGGTTGAGCTGCATGGATTCTTCAATATCCTGCACAAAGTGAATGCGGGGTTTTTGCACACTTTGATTTATCCACTGCAATGCTTCCGAAGTTTCCTGATCCAGCAGTGCAATATGTTTGAGCGTGATTTCTGTTGCTGCCCGAGCCATCGGTGAATCCACATAAATATCCATGTCGCCCAGCTTACCCTGACGATACAGATCGGTCAGCAGGAACAATAGATCTTGAGTTCTGCCCACGGTAAAAGCCGGGATGATCACGTTGCCGCCTTTATGCACCAGTGTATCGTTGATGGCATAAACCAATTCGTCGGTCGTGTCGGACATATTGCGGTGCAAGCGGTTACCGTAGGTTGATTCGATCAACAGGATATCCGCTTGTTCAATGGGTGTGGGATCGCGCACAATCGGATGACCGGGTTGGCCCAGATCACCGGAGAATACAATTTTTTTGTGCCCTGAATGTTGCTTGACCCAGAGTTCAATGATGGATGAACCCAGAATATGTCCGGCATCACGGAAACAGCAGTGTATGGAAGGGTGGGGTGAAATGTCCGTATCGTAATCCACACGGTTTAATTGCTTCAGGAGCGCTTCGGCCTGCGTGACGGTATAGAGCGGTGCGAGCTCCTGCGTTGATCGGCTGCGATGGCGCGATTTATTGCGCCACTCGATTTCTTTTTCCTGAATATGCGCACTGTCTTTGAGCATGACCTGGAGTAAATCCGCAGTTGCCGCCGTGCAATAAACCGGGCCGCGGAAGCCCCATGCGCTCAAACGCGGCAGTAAACCGGAATGATCAATATGGGCATGGGTTAGCAAGACAAAATCGATGGTTTTCGGATCGAATCTAAATGCGGTGCGGTTCTTTCTATCCGCTTCCCGTCCACCTTGAAACATGCCGCAGTCAACTAAAAAGCGGATGGTTCCGGTTTCAATAAGATAACTGGACCCGGTCACTTCACCGACTGCACCTAAGAAAGTAAGTTGCATTGTATTAAAGCCCTGGCATTGATTTAGCAGCCTGTTAGCGTGTATTCAGCACATGCAGTGTACCACCGACCAGCAAGTCCATTTCCTGTTCACTGATGATATAAGGCGGCATGAAATAAATGGTTTTTCCCAATGGGCGTAATAGCAATTGTTGTTCCAAACCCGCTTGAAAACATTTTGCTGCAAAATCGCGATCTTCCGTTTCGACTTCGAAAGCCCAGATCATGCCGCAGTTACGGAAATTTTTCACTTTGGGGTGGGTCGCAAGCGGTGCTGCAATTGCATTCAGATACGCTGCTCTGGTTTTGTTTGTTTCGATGATGCTGTCCCGCTCGAAAATGTCCAGCGTGGCCAATGCCGCCCGGCAAGCCAATGCATTGCCGGTATGCGAATGCGAGTGTAAAAAAGCGCGCGCTGTTTTGTCATCATAGAAAGCCTGAAAAATCGCATCCGGTGTCATGACGACCGAAAGTGGCAAATAGCCGCCGCTTAAGCCTTTGGATAAGCACAAGAAATCCGGCGCGATGTCAGCCTGGTTACAGGCAAATAGGGTGCCCGTGCGGCCAAAGCCCACGGCAATTTCATCGGCGATTAAATGAACCTGGTAACGGGTGCAGATTTCTCGGGCGCGTTGCAGATAAACCGGATGATACATGCCCATGCCCGTTGCGCCTTGAACCAGCGGTTCAAGAATGAGTGCGGCAATCTGTGCATGGTTATCAGCCAGGTGACGTTCCAGCGCTGCTGCGGCACGGAGGGCATACGCTTCCGCCGATTCACCCGGGTCCGCATAACGCCAATCCGGCGTGGGAACGTGCGTGCACGGGCGCAGCAGCGGTGCATAGGTTTCTTTGAAGATGGCCACATCGGTCACCGATAACGCACCCAATGTTTCACCATGGTAATCATTCTGCAAACTGATGAAATGGTTTTTCTGCGGCTGCCCACACAAAAGCCAATAGTGGAAACTCATTTTTAACGCGATTTCAATTGCCGAAGCACCATCGCTGGCGTAAAAGCAATGTCCGAGCGAGCCGGGTGCGATGGTCTTGAGTCGCTCCGATAATGCTACAACCGGTTCATGAGTAAAGCCCGCCAACATGACATGCTCTATTTTCTCAAGCTGATCGCGAATTGCCGCATTAATCGCAGGATTGGCGTGCCCAAAGAGATTGACCCACCAGGAACTGATCGAATCAAGATAGCGCTTGCCGGCAGCATCATAAAGCCACACACCTTTGCCGCTGACAATCGGAACGAGCGGGTAGGTTTCGTGTTGCTTCATTTGTGTGCAAGGGTGCCATACCGTTTTGAGGCTTCTTGTCTGGAGTTGTGCGGAGGCGGGTGACGGCGGTGTAGGGGAGATATTCAGCATGTTTATTGGATGGAAAATTAAATTCAGTGGAGACTTGTTTCAGATTGTATCGGTGGCGATGGTAAACATCCAGCAGAAGTGCCGCATGATCGGGCAAAGCGGAAAAGATGCCGAAATCCGGGTGGGTGCTTGATGATTGATCACAGTTGCCTATGAGTATCAGTTTGCGCCAGAATTACGTGCCACAAAACGTTTGATACACACGCTCTGAAGGTGCCGGTGGGGTACGGTAATCGTAATATTCGGGAACATCGGCATATGGATTTGTCAGTGCCGCAAGCAGTCGTTGCATCGGTGAGTAATCCCCATGCTCAGTGGCTGCTGCCAGTGCTTCTTCAACGCGATGATTGCGCGGGATGATCGCAGGGTTATGCTGCTGCATCAGGCAGAGCGATGACTGCCTGGATTCGGATTGACGTGACAGTCTTGCTTGCCAATGTGCGTGCCACGCAATAAATGCTGCATCATGAAACACCGCATCGGTGGGCAAGGTTTCCGATGCCAGTGCACGGAAGCTGTTGGTGTAATCGGCCTGATGCGCTTGCATCCATGTCAGCAGGGTTTCGATGAGTTGCATATCTTCGGTTTCTTCAGTGAATAATCCCAATTTCTTGCGCATCCCGTTCAGCCAGTGGGTTTGATGAATATCCGGGAAAGCGTGGATGGCTTCTTCCGCTAACGCCACTGCCTGCGCTTGTACAGGGTGGAGTAACGGCAGCAATGTTTCAGCGAAGCGTGCAAGATTCCATTGCGCCATATGGGGTTGATTACGATAGCCATAGCGGCCATGATGATCGATCGAGCTGAAAACAGTATGCGGGTCGTACGCATCCATGAATGCACAAGGACCATAATCAATCGTTTCGCCACTAATGGTCATATTATCCGTATTCATCACGCCGTGAATAAAACCAACCAGCAACCACTTTGCCACGAGCGATGCCTGGCGTTCAATCACCCTTTTTAAGAGTGCGAGATAGGGATTCTCGGCTGAACTAAGATCCGGGTAATGGCGTTGGATAACATAATCGGCCAGAGTTTTAACGCCTTCTTTATCTCCCGTTCCCGCGATATATTCAAACGTACCGACACGAATATGACTGGCCGCTACACGGGTGAGAATCGCGCCGGGGAGCATGGTTTCCCGTATTACAGATTCACCGGTGGTGACGACAGCAAGGCTGCGTGTGGTGGGAATGTTAAACGCGTGCATTGCCTCACTAATGATGTACTCGCGCAGCATGGGTGCAAGCGCCGCACGGCCATCGCCACGCCGTGAGAAGGGCGTTTGACCGGAGCCTTTCAGCTGAATATCAAACCGTTCTCCCGCCGGAGTGAGATGCTCGCCCAGTAATATCGCACGTCCATCGCCCAGCATTGTAAAGTTGCCGAACTGATGGCCGGCATAGGCTTGCGCAATGGGGTGGGCCGAATCAGGCAGTACATTGCCGGCAAACAGCAGGGCGGCTTCTTCCTCGGACAGTGCGTGGAGATCCAATCCCAGCGATTCTGCCAGTGCATGATTCAATACCGCTATTCGCGGTGCGCGCACTGGTACCGGAAGAAGCTGCACATAGAAAGATTTGGGCAAGCGGGCGTAACTGTTATCAAATCGCCAGCCAATGCGATCGTCCGCAGATTTTGTATTTGTTTTTATGTGCACCATATCGTATGTCATGAGGTGAGTATTATTTGTCAAAACAGGCATTGTAGAGTATTAGCCGATGAGACATGCTGCGCGGGAATAGGTTGCAAAGTGCTTTGCTGGGAAATTCCGGTACAACCCCGCCAAATAGTAAGCAGCTAATAATCTGGGGTTGCCCGAATTATATAGCGCCTTACAGAGCATAAGTCTGCCTTCAATTTGACAAATCGGGAGAATTGAAGCAAAGAACGCCTCCGGAGATTGGGTTCATAGAATCTTGATTTGAGATTTTAAGAATGTGCTTGCTTTAAGTATCCACATCATTCAGTATCAACTATAGACTAATCATTTAAAGACTACGCGATGAATGTACCTAAGTTTCGCTCTATTTTCACACCCGCATCCAAACAAGAACGAACTAACAATTTTGAAAATTATTGGCTCTTTACCCAGCATCATAATGGTGAATTGCTGGAAGAAGATAAAGATTTAGTAAAGAAACGTAATAAATTCAACTCCTTTAAAGATAACCCGATTCAGTTAAGGGTGCCACTAGCCAATCCTGATGCTTTCTATCGTAATTATGTGGATATGCAGGATGATCCCAAGACTCTGGATCATATGACGCTAATGTTAACGGGTATGTATAAATTTGCTCGGCATGAGTGGGTTGGTATTAAAGGTGCTTGGGATGCCGTGCCAACTATGGATAATTCACATTCAATTGAAGACAAGATTAGTCGTGTACATTTGGCAGAAGAGTTCTGTCATGTTCGTTTGTTCGATGAAATGTTGCGTACCTGCGGTTTGGATAAAGTAGAGTGGGTGCCGTTAAGTCCGATTAAAGAAAAAATTTATGAGCAGTTTCCAAAGTTTCCCGATTTCTTACTGGATACACCTGCTTTTGTGACGGAATTAATGGGAGTTACCTACTATCGCCATTTAAATCGTTTAATTGATGAACTATTTGTAAATGAACCAGAAGTCCGGACGCGTCTCAAAGAACTGCTGGATGAAATCACTATTGATGAAGTAGCACACGTTGGACAGCGTAGAAATTTCATTGGTCCTATCGGGATCCGAGTTTCTAAATGGTTAGTTAAACCATTTTATACAATGTTTTTTAATGATATCCCAGAAGTTGGCATACTATTTGATGTGAAGCAAATGATCACTGATGGGGAATCTTTTGATTTCAATCAATTACCTGACTACATTATCGAGAAAAGCTGGGTTCCTTCTTACTGCAAAGTTTAAAAATGTGTAATTTGATGTGATGGAAACAATCTCGATGACCAGGAGAGATTATCTCGTTTTTTCGATTAAACGCTCATGGGGCTGCAATCTGTGGTAATAACAGATTTACTATTCAATTCGAGGAGAGAATCCCGCTCCGCTATTAAACCCCGTTTACACAAAATCTAGGAAACCCCTCTCAACCGAATGGATGCTTGGCGGAATGTTTGTGGGCGTCCATGTAAGGTCAATTATTCTTCATTGCATTAGTTTAAGGCCTTTTCCTGTTGATATTCTACAGATAGATCGCTTCCTTGCGCATGATAGTATTGCCGACTCTGACAATTCAGAAATTTAAGAAGCCTCCGCATCCAAGGGGATTCATCCTATAAAGCTAGATTTAGAAATCTAGCTTTTGTATTTGTAGGCGATATTCTTACATCGTGATAAGAATATTACCTAACCTCATTTAGGCCTAACTTCCATTTACTTCGACTTCGTGATGATTGAAAATCTACACATACGATTTATGTGTTTTTGATGTAAAGATTTTTTAATCTAAAGGAGTATTAAAATGGAATCAGATCAAATTCTAGATGAAATTAAAGATATCAATTTGAGCTATCTGCTGCTTGCTAAGCAGATGTTACGAGAAGATAAGGTGTCCGCAATGTATCGATTAGGTATTAATCAAGATATCGCCGCAATCTTGGAAAAATTAACTTCCGCTCAACTCATTAAAATGGCCGCTTCAAATATGCTTCTTTGTCGTTTCCGCTTTGATGATCGCCTGATTGCAGAAATGTTATCCAATGACACTCGCGATCAAGCGGTAACAAAATCACACGCAGCTATTTTAATGGCTGGAAAACCAGCAGAAGCGATAGTATAAGATTGATATCCAAATGAGAGGTCTATAATGCGCAATAAAAGCATTCTAACCGAAGCCAAGCAAATTCAATTGGCAACCGAGCTCATCACATTGGGCGCGCGATTACAGGTTCTGGAAATGAATACCGACCTGAGTCGCGAACGACTTGTTAAGCTATATAAGGAAATCAGAGGAGTATCTCCTCCTAAAGGTATGTTGCCTTACTCGGAAGATTGGTTCATGAGCTGGCAACCCAATATGCATTCCTCGTTGTTTATTAACATATATCATTATGTTACGACGAATACCAGTATTGATGGCATTGATGCATTGATTAAAAGCTACCGGTTATATATGGAACATATCAAAGTAAACCAACAAGAAAGAGTCTTAAGTTTGACCCGAGCATGGACTTTAATACGTTTTGTCGATAGCGGTGTATTGTGTATAGCGCCATGTGTCAGTTGTCATGGTCAGTTTGTTGTGCACTCTTTGGAAATTCACTCTAATCATGTGTGCGGTCTATGCAATATACCTTCGCGAGCCGGGAAAACCAAGAAAGCTGCTGTAGACTTTCATTAGCAATCCCGAGAATTAAGTAATTATTTGAGTAGGTTTTTAATACGAGTTAATGCCTGCTTTAGGTTTTCTAGTGAAGTAGCGAAGGATAAACGCATATATCCTTCACACCCGAATGCGGAGCCTGGGACAACGGCGACACCGGCATTCTCCAAGAGGTATTCGCTAAACGCGATATCGTTCTGCGTGCTAATTAATTTTCTTTTATAAAGATCATCCATCGCTTGGCGGACATCCGCAAACGCATAAAACGCACCATCAGAGGATAGGCAACGAACACCGCTTATCTGATTCAATTGCTCAGTCACAAAAGCATTGCGTTCTTTAAACGCAGATACCATTGGATTAATACAAGACTGATCACCATTGAGTGCTGCTTCAGCAGCTGCTTGGGAGATGGAACTGGGATTTGATGTACTTTGCGACTGAATGTTTTCCATTGCAGTGATAATGTGCGCAGGCCCGCCACAATAACCGATGCGCCATCCAGTCATTGAATAAGCTTTGGATACGCCGTTCAGGACGACAGTTTGCGGAAACAAATCCGGACAGGCATTGACAATATTAATAAATCTTTGATCCGATAACAGAATATGTTCATACATGTCATCGGTGGCGATCAGAATTTGTGGATGTTTGCGTAAAACTTCACCCAGCGCTTTGAGTTCATCCATGGTATAGACAGCGCCGGATGGGTTGCTGGGGCTGTTGATGACAAACATTTTGGTTTTGGGAGTAATTGCTGCTTCCAGTTGCTTTGCCGAAATTTTGAAATGCTGTTCGATACCGGTATTAATAAAAACCGGTTTGCCTTCGGCGATTAAGACGATATCAGGATAAGAAACCCAGTAAGGCGCTGGAATAATGACTTCATCGCCTGGATCGATCACTGATAAGACTAAATTAAAGAAACTCTGTTTACCACCACAAGAAACCAGAATTTGCTTGGCTTCAAAATCAAAATTATTTTCACGTTTAAACTTTGCCACAATGGCATTTTTTAAGCCGGGTGTCCCGCCGACGGCGGTATATTTGGTCAAGCCTTTATTGATCGCAGTTATGGCAGCATCTTTAATGTGCTGAGGTGTATCAAAATCAGGTTCGCCTGCCCCCAATCCAATGATATCTTTACCTTCGGCTTTGAGTTTGGCAGCACGAGCGGTCACAGCAAGGGTAGGGGATGGTTTGATGGTTTGAACGCGGTTAGAAAGTTTCACAAAAATCCTCGCACTAAAATAGGGTGATCAGCATGTTAAAATGACTCGAAGAAGCAATTCAATAATGGAATTATACTCGTGATCGTAACCTTCCCCAATAGTCCGTATCAACTACATCAGACATTTGAACCGGCAGGAGATCAACCGGCAGCCATCGCACAACTGGTTGAAGGTATTAGTGATGGCCTTGCCTATCAGACCTTATTGGGAGTGACCGGCTCAGGAAAAACCTACACGATTGCCAACATGATCGCACGTCTTGGCCGCCCGGCAATTTTAATGGCACCGAATAAAACGCTGGCGGCGCAGTTGTATGCTGAAATGCGCGAATTCTTTCCTGAAAACGCGATTGAATATTTTGTTTCTTATTATGATTATTATCAACCTGAAGCGTATGTGCCGTCACGAGATCTGTTTATCGAGAAAGACTCCAGCATCAACGAGCATATTGAACAGATGCGCTTATCCGCTACAAAATCTTTGCTGGAGCGCGATGATGCCATCATAGTGGCTTCGGTATCGTGTATATACGGTATTGGCGATCCGGTGGATTATCATGGCATGATTTTGCATTTGCGCACTGGCGAAAAAATTTCTCAGCGTGACATCATTAAGCGCTTGGCCGAGATGCAATACGATCGCAATGAATTGGAATTTAAACGCGGTGTATTTCGCGTCAGAGGCGATGTGGTGGATATCTTTCCCGCCGAAAGTGCTGAAGCGGCGGTGCGGGTGTCATTATTTGATGATGAAGTCGACAGCATGTCGTTATTTGATCCACTGACCGGCCGTATGCTGCAAAAATTATCGCGTTTTACCGTCTATCCTTCCAGTCACTATGTCACGCCGCGAAGTACTACGCTACGCGCAATGGAAACCATCAAAGCCGAACTGCGTGAACGCCTGGAATATTTCTATCAGGAGCACCGATTGGTTGAAGCGCAGCGCCTGGAACAGCGCACACGATTTGATCTGGAGATGTTGAATGAATTGGGTTTTTGCAAAGGCATTGAAAATTATTCACGTCATCTTTCCGGTAAGCAACCCGGTGAGCCGCCGCCAACTCTGCTCGATTATCTACCGAAAAATGCATTGATGATCATTGATGAAAGTCATGTTACCGTGCCGCAAGTTGGTGGCATGTATAAAGGCGATCGTGCGCGTAAGGAAAATCTGGTGAATTATGGTTTTCGCTTGCCATCTGCCTTGGATAATCGCCCGCTAAGATTCGAGGAATTTGAAAAAAGGATGCCGCAAACGGTGTTTGTATCAGCAACGCCAGCCGATTATGAAAAATTACATAGTGGGCAGGTGGTGGAGCAGGTGGTTCGACCCACGGGTCTGGTCGATCCAATCATTGAAGTGCGACCGGTGACAACCCAGGTGGATGATTTAATGTCCGAAGTCAATTTGCGTACAGCCAAGAATGAGCGCGTGCTAGTCACCACGCTGACTAAGCGCATGGCCGAGGATTTGACGGATTATTTTTCTGATCACAAAATCAAGGTCCGTTATCTGCATTCGGATATCGACACCGTCGAGCGCGTTGAAATCATCCGCGATTTGCGCCTGGGTCAATTTGACGTGCTGGTCGGGATTAATTTGCTGCGAGAGGGGTTGGACATTCCGGAAGTCTCGCTAGTCGCCATACTGGATGCCGACAAGGAAGGTTTCCTGCGCTCGGAAAGATCGCTGATTCAAACCATCGGCCGCGCCGCGCGCCATATCAACGGTACCGCAATTCTTTACGCCGACAGAATAACCAAATCAATGCGTTTTGCAATCGATGAAACAAAACGCCGGCGTGATAAGCAAACACAATATAACCTACAAAATCACATCACACCGCGGTCTGTGCACAAACGCATTAAAGATCTGATCGACGGCGTTTATAATTATGAATCTGCGCAGCAGAACCTTAAAGCCGCGCAAGTCCAGGCACGCTATGACGTCATGAACGAAACGCAGCTGGCCAAAGAAATTCAGCGAGTTGAGAAGCAAATGCTGAGTGCTGCCAAGAATCTGGAATTTGAACAGGCAGCGCAATACCGGGATGAACTGAAAAGCCTCAAGAATAAGCTGCTGATCGGTTTTACTGACATGACATAAGCTAGCACGCTTTATTTGAGATGTAGGATTGCATCGATGACATCATCGAGTGGTTTTTCGCCGCTTGATGTGGATGCTTTAAAGTGGGGCGTGTAGCTTATTCTTCTGCCATTTCGTTCGAAAACCCAGCTATTTGATTCCTCAGTAGAGGAGCCGTATTGCACTAACTCAACGTTCTCAAGAATGACAGTAGCACCTGATTTAAAGATTACCTGATAGGTACCTATACTACCTACCACTGCTTTTAAATGCTTTTCCATGATTTTTCCCTTTAGAAAGGTTTCGTAAAAATTACATATTGTAAAAAACACACCAATGTTCAGCCGTAACGCCCATTTTTCTGCAGTATTACTCCGATTGCCGGTAGCTGGATACGCCACATGACAACAGACATCCCCGCGCATGTTACCCACTCAAACCAATCATCCATGAAATCTACAATCATTGTTTCATAGTCTGACTGTTTTTTTAGAAGGATTTTCAGTTTCGATAGGATCTCAAATTTTGAGGGATAAGCTATTTTCCTATTTTTATATCTTTTATACTGATTGCTTCCAAAGCATCGAATTTTTTTGGATCCATCATCTCTTCCAATAATTTTTTTATGTCTGCAATACTGGTTTTATATAGATTTGTGTCTAATTCAATCGTGACTTCGACTTTCATTAATCAGCTCCTTTTAGCAATTGCCCTGTCGTAGCATACATAATTTGATTCTAAAATAATATTTGTTTGTACTGAATTGTAAATTAATCCAATGATCTAAAATGAGTGCCTATTGATGTGATCAGGCTGATATGAAAAACTATATTTGTAATGATGATACGTCATACGTTTGCCGTGATGTTTACTGCAAAATTAACTAACTTTTCGGAGGTTGCCATGAAGATAAGTCAATTACTGCGTGTGGGGGTGCTTTTGCTTATAATTCCGGTGCTATCGGGTTGTTGGCTGCTCGCAGCGGGAGGTGCAGGGGCTTACGGCGGCTATAAAGCGAAGGAAGAGGGATACACATTGCGGAATCCAGTCACAAAGGAACAGGAAGAAAAGCCAGCCTCGAAAGAAAAACCAGCCAGTGACCAGAAGAAGGAGTAGCGTAGAGCTATAAAAACGCTTGGTTAGATGATCAGATGGCGGGGTTTATTGTCTGTATAACCCCATGAAGAATGGTATCGGTGGCTTTATCGTTAGCTGGAAGATAACGAAGAATAAATGGAGAATTATGGAGAGTGAGCAACCAAATTTGTGTGATAGGACATCAAATTTCGAGCGGCATATCTTGCGCGAAGAACAGCAATGTCAGGTTGCTGTTCTTCTTAATTCTTTGATTAAATCTGAATTAACGCGTACGCCATGAATAAAAATGACAGTATTTGCGGCTTAATTTTCTCAGAAATTATTTTTTTACTTCCGTAGAAGTGACGAAAATCAGTGTGCTGAAGGTGCGATTCAGTGTTTTGCTGGTGAAGTTGGTCATTACCATATTTTCAATGAAACGGATATGATCGCCTTTATTGACTTTGGTCGTGGGGGCGGCAATCCAGAATCTATTGCCACCGTTTTCTAATTCCATATAGGTATAACCGGTGGTGTCAATAATGTCGATGACTTTTCCTTCATTGTTGGGCATTTTTCCACCGGACTCTTGTGCATTCTGTGGTTCATGGTGCAGCGCCATGACATTGGTGGAATTGAATAGCAAGCATCCAAGCAGGATGATCAAAGATAAAAACGAAATTTTCATGGTACTCCAAAGATACTGTGTTGTTCGGTGCAGTATGATACACCGCTATATTATTTAGTTCCAATACCGGGATGCATTGCTGACACTCTATCCTGGCGTACTTTTTCAAAAAAACAAATAGCGGCGGCGGCGGCGGCATTCAATGATTCGGTTTTGCCGGGCATGGGAATGGAGATATTCTCGTCAGCTGCTTGTATTATTTCTTTAGATAGTCCTGTTCCTTCGTTTCCGAATACAAATGCTACCGGCCCCACCAGTGAAATTTCAAACAGATTTTTACTGGCCTGGATGGATGTGGCAATGACCGTTCCGGGAAACTGTTGTGCAATCTGTTGTAAATCGCAGTTTTCATGGATATGCAAGAAAAAATGTGCCCCCATGGCAGCACGTAGTGTCTTGGGCGACCAAGCGTCGGTACATTGTTTTGATAAATAGATATTTTTGATATTCGCCGCGGCAGCCGAACGTAAAATAGAGCCGAGATTTCCAGGATCCTGGATTGTTTCCAACAAGACACTCGAGGTTTCTTTGCCATTGTCGGATTCGTTCTGCAATTCCGGCGTTGCAATAAGCGCGAGAATGCCTGTCGGTGTTTTGACAGGGGATATGGCACGAAATAGTCCATTGCTGGCGACGATTATTTTAGGCAGCGTATTGCCAAACAGTATATTGAGAAAGCGTTTATTTTCGGAAGCTTCAAAGTAGGCCTGACTGACAATCAAACTTTTAGGTGTGCCCAGCACTGAACTGTAAATCTGAACGAGATGTATGCCATCCAGCAGTGTTAACCCTGTTTTCTTACGATATTGTAATGACCCTTCCAACTTAATCAGTTGCTTAATGAGGGGGTGATCACGTGAGGTAATAATCGTCATGATTCAATCCCGCAGTCATCGATAAATTATCGCATTAATGATTCAGGACCTTATCAATCTTTATAACGATATTCTGCTGATAGGGCATGCGCCTGCAATCCTTCTCCATAGGCCAGAACAGAGGCAATTTTCCCAAGTTTTGCAGCACCTTGCTGAGAAACCTGAATGAGACTGCTGCGCTTCTGAAAATCATAAACACCCAAAGGAGAGGAGAATCGCGCTGTGCGAGATGTGGGTAGGACATGGTTGGGACCGGCGCAATAATCACCCAGCGCTTCACACGCATAGCGGCCGAGAAAAATAGCGCCGGCATGTCTGATTTTATCGACCCAGTGTTCCGGTTGATCAACCGATAATTCCAGATGTTCGGGTGCAATTTTGTTGGCGATTGCGCAGGCCTCATCCAGGTTTTGTACCTGAATCAAAGCGCCGCGATTTTCCAGCGAAGCGCGAATGACATCTTTGCGCGGCATTTCGTCCAGCAGACGATTAATGCTTTGCATCACCTGATCGAGGAATGCTGCGTCGGGTGATAACAAAATGGATTGGGCTAGTTCATCGTGTTCCGCCTGAGAGAACAGATCCATGGCAATCCAGTCAGGGTTGGTTTTGCCGTCACAAATCACGAGAATTTCAGAAGGGCCGGCAACCATATCGATGCCGACGATGCCGAATACCCGGCGCTTGGCGGCGGCGACGTAGGCGTTCCCGGGGCCAACAATCTTGTCAACTTGCGGTATTGTTTCAGTGCCATACGCCAATGCACCGACGGCCTGCGCGCCGCCGATCGTAAAAACCCGATCAACCTTGCTGATTGCCGCGGCTGCCAGAACCATGTCGCTTCTTTCCCCATTCGGTGTGGGAACAACCATGATCAATTCTTTTACCCCCGCTACTTTGGCGGGAATGGCGTTCATCAACACAGAGGAAGGATAGGAGGCTTTGCCGCCCGGTACATATAAGCCCACACGATCCAACGGTGTGACTTTCTGGCCGAGTAGGGTATCGTCTGAATCTGTGTATTGCCATGAACTGAGCTGTTGTTTTTCGTGATAGCTGCGGACTCGTTCAGCGGCTTGTTCCAGTGCAATCCGCTGGGGCGACGGTAAAGCTGCCAAGGATCGCTGCAAATGGTCTTGTGTGAGCTCGAGATCTTTGGCGGATGCTGCGGAAAGTTTGTCAAAGCGGTTGGTATATTCGATTAACGCAGCATCCTTGCGGGTACGGATATCGGCAAGAATTTTGGCTACTGTCGAATCGATCGCATCGTCTTGTGCATTTTCAAAAGCCAATAGCTTGTCAAGATTTGCATTAAAATCAGAGTCGGTTGAATTAAATCGTTTTATCGGGATCATGGTGTGAAGTGAATTCCTGCTGAAGCGACACTGGCAACCTATTGTTTGATAGCATCAGAAAACGCATCCAACACCGGTTGAATGATTTCTCTCTTAAGCTTCAATGCGGCCTGGTTAATAATCAATCTTGCCGAGATCGGCATGATTTCTTCCACCGCTTTAAGATGATTGGCTTTTAATGTATTGCCGCTCGATACCAGATCAACGATCGCATCAGCTAAACCCACTAATGGCGCCAATTCCATTGATCCGTACAATTTAATCAGATCGACATGGACGCCTTTGTCGGCAAAGTGTTCGCGAGCGGTCTGCACATATTTGGTCGCGATACGTAACCGCGCACCTTGACGCACGGCAGAGTCATAATCAAAGCCTTCAGGTACGGCCACCATCATCCGGCAACGCGCAATGTTCAGATCCAGCGGTTGATAAAGACCGGCACCGCCATGCTCATGTAACACATCTTTTCCGGCGATACCAAGATCCGCTGCGCCATATTGCACATACGTCGGTACATCCGAGGCACGCACAATGATCAAACGCACATTGGCGCGATTGGTGGCGAGAATTAATTTGCGCGACGATTCCGGGTCGTCCAGCGCGACAATTCCCGCTGCCTTTAACAGCGGTGCTGTGTCTTCAAAAATTCGCCCTTTTGACAGGGCGATGGTGATATCAGTCATAAATCAGGAGATTATCCGAGATTAGCTGCGGCAAAATCCCAATTGATCAGTTTATCCAATATCGTATTCACATAGTCTGCGCGGCGATTTTGGTAATCCAGATAATAGGCGTGTTCCCATACGTCGATGGTCAATAATGGCCGGATATTTTTGGTGATTGGAGAATCGGCATTGCCTGTTTTAGCGACAACGATCTTGTCTCCATCCAGCGCCAGCCATGCCCAGCCGCTGCCGAATTGCGTCATGGCTGCTTGGGCAAATTCCTTTTTGCACGCATCGATACTGCCAAACGAGGCTTCAATTTTTTGCTTCAGTGCTGCGGGTGGTTCGCCGCCGCCGTTCGGTTTCAAGCTATGCCAATAAAACATGTGGTTCCATACTTGCGCAGCATTGTTGAAAATGGCGGCTTTGTCAGCTTGTCCGGCGGTTGCCTTGATAATTTGTTCCAGTGATTGACCTGCCAGATCGGTATTGGCTACCAGGTTATTTAAATTATCCACATAAGTTTTGTGGTGCTTGCCATAGTGAAAGCTGAGTGTGTTGGCTGATATCACGGGTTCCAGCGCGTTATTCGCATACGGCAGCGGTGCCAGTATATATTGTGAGCCCGATTGAGCACTTTTAGAAAAGTTTTCAAGATTGCTGCTAGACATTATTTTCTCCTTAAAGAATACATTGCTGATACGACGAATGAGTGATGTCATGTTATGTTGATAAATTGTATTTGATTTGACTGGTTATTGGGCACTGTTTGTTTCAGTGGTAAAGGTGATTTTATTGTATCCCGCCAAACGAGCAGCTTCCATAATAGTGATGACAGATTGATGGGTAGCTTTTGCATCCGCATTGATAATGATAAATGGATCCGATAGATTCTGGGCTGCAGATTGTAATGCATTGCGCAGGCTTTCTATACTGGAAAATTTAACGGGTATCCGGTTGATCGTATAGTCACCCGCAGCATTGACAGTGATATCGATACTATTGGGTTTTTCGACATTTTTGTCGACTTCTTCCGCACTGGCTTGCGGCAAGTTGATTTCGAGTTCGGCAAATTTTGAATACGTGGTGGTAACGATCAAGAAAATGAGTATCACCAATAACACATCAATCATCGGAACCAGGTTGATTTCTGGCTCGTCGTTTTGTTTTCCGCGCTGAAAATTCATAAAAACCGTTTTTGTAGATAATTTAATAAAAACTGATTACGCTGAAATATAGGCCATTCAACAGGATGATACTGAGTGCGGCTAGTATAATACCAATTGCATTTTTATCGAAGCTATCAAAATAAATCACACGATTATTGCACAGACTTATAAAATAGCCAGTCGTGTTTTTGTAGCTTGATTGTGCAAGATTCTGTTCATCGTGATTCTCAAACTTATAGCAGACTGAAGTTAAATGATTAAACCATTGATTAGCGTAGTGATGGGTAGTAAAAGCGACTGGGATGTGATGCAACATGCGGTTGCGATATTGGATGAATTTCATGTCGCTTATGAAGCCAAAGTGGTTTCGGCGCACCGTACGCCGGATTTGATGTTTCAATTTGCCGAAGGAGCCAAGGCGCGCGGCATCAAATGCATTATTGCAGGGGCGGGAGGGGCTGCGCATCTGCCCGGCATGATTGCTGCAAAAACTACGCTACCGGTTTTGGGCGTTCCGGTGAATTCCAAGCACTTACAAGGACTTGATTCACTGCTGTCGATTGTTCAGATGCCTAAAGGCGTGCCTGTCGCGACGTTTGCCATTGGGGAAGCGGGTGCTGCCAATGCGGGGTTATTTGCGGTTGAACTATTGGCGGTAAATAATAGCGAATTGAGCGTGCAACTGAACGAATACCGGCAGAAGCAGACCGAAGCGGTGCTGGCTTCCGAGTTGCCGCAATAATGCGCATCATGCCTGGAGCCATGCTCGGTGTCCTTGGAGGCGGGCAGCTTGGACGCATGTTTGTGATGGCGGCTCAGCAAATGGGATACCGGGTGACGGTATTGGATCCCGCCAGTGATAGTCCTGCCGGGCGGGTTGCTGATGATTTCATCTGTGCAGATTATGCGGATCAAGCAGCGCTGGAAAAACTCAGCAGCCAATGTGCCGCCATTACCACCGAATTTGAAAATATTCCGGCGAAATCACTACGAACGCTCGCTAAATCTTGTGTCGTCAGCCCGGATGCATACAGTGTTTCCATTGCACAGAACAGGATTGCAGAAAAACAATTTTTGGGTATCAATGGTTTTGCCGTCGCACCATTCGCGGTCATTCAACAACAGGATGACATTGCGACGCAAGATGTCGCGGACTTGCTTCCCGGCATCCTGAAAGTGAGCCAGTTTGGTTACGATGGCAAGGGACAGAAAGCCGTTGCTGATGAAGCAGCGTTACTGGCCGCCTATGCGCAATTGAATCACCCGGTTTGCGTACTGGAAAAATTCATGCCGCTCAGAAATGAGATATCTGTTGTGGTGGCGCGCGGCACCGATGGAGAGTTAAAAACTTTCCCGGTTTCTGAGAACCAGCATGTCAACGGCATTCTCGATATCAGTATCGTGCCGGCAAGAATTTCGCAGCAATTAGCGCAGCAAGCGCAAAACATTGCCTGTCAGATTGTTAAAAATCTAAGTTATCAGGGCGTGCTGTGCGTGGAGTTTTTTGTGTTGCAGGATGATGAGCTGTTGATCAATGAAATCGCGCCGCGTCCGCATAACAGCGGACATTATTCCATCAATGCCTGCATCACGTCACAGTTTGAACAGCAAGTGCGCACACTGTGCGGCATGCCATTGGGAGAAACCACACAGCATAGCGCTGCCGTGATGGTCAATTTGTTAGGTGACTTGTGGCAAAGCGGCGAACCCGACTGGAGCCTGGTTTTGCAACATACATCGACCAAATTACATTTATACGGCAAAACCGCAGCACGCCCAGGCCGTAAAATGGGGCATTTCACGGTATTGAACACTGACATTGACATTGACACGGCATTACAAGAAGCGATCCACATTAAAAACACCTTGAACAAAATTTAATCCGAAACCAATGACGCATTCATCCGCTTTATTCGAAACCAATATAAAAAGCCTGCCATTGTTGCATCGCGGCAAGGTAAGGGATATCTACGCCGTCGGTGCCGATAAGCTGTTGATCGTGCAAACCGATCGCTTATCGGCATTTGATGTGATTCTACCGACCGCCGTACCAGGGAAGGGGAAGCTGCTGACAGCGTTGTCCGATTTCTGGTTCAAGAAACTGGCACATGTCATGCCCAATCATCTGACCGGCATTGCACCGGAGTCCGTGGTTGCGGAGAACGAACGCGAACAAGTGCGTGATCGCGCATTTGTCATCAGGCGCTTAAAGCCATTGCCGATTGAAGTGATTGTGCGCGGCTACGTGGTTGGGTCGGGGTGGAAGGATTATCAACAAACCGGCGCCATTTGCGGCATTCAACTCCCTGCTGGATTGAAACTGGCTGAGAAACTGCCGTGTGGAGCCATTTTTACACCGTCAACCAAAGCCGCCGCGGGTGCGCATGATGAGAATATTTCTCTGGCGGAAGTGGAAAAACAACTCGGGAAAGCACTGACTGCAAAAGTCAGTGAAAAAGCCATCCAGCTATACACCGAAGCGGCGGATTACGCAGCGCAACGCGGTATTATCATCGCGGATACCAAATTTGAATTCGGTTTGGATGACGCAGGCCAACTTTATCTGATCGATGAAGTGTTGACACCGGATTCATCCCGTTTCTGGCCCGCCGATCAATACCAGGCCGGACAAAACCCGCCCAGCTTCGATAAACAATTCGTGCGCGATTGGTTGGAAAAACAGGATTGGAACAAAAAAGCCCCAGCGCCTGAGTTACCCGATCAAATCTTGCAACAGACGATGGCAAAGTATCAGGAAGCGTTGCGGTTGTTGACGTAATAGTATTCTCTTACAGAGTTTCTGAATAACTGTCATTTCGAGCATAGCGAGAAATCTATAATGTTAATTCCACAAGATTCCTATTACGTTCGGAATGACAAATGCGCGTTGTTCTGGGGCTCCTAAAAAGGCGAATATTCTTCCAAATGATTCAAGCTGAATTTGTCTCGTGTCTGATGCGAAAAACGGGGGGCTATTTGTTAGTGATTGATGCATCTTATTTATTTGTGGATCTAGCAAGGTAGATTGGGATGACAATAGGAATCCCACATCTTTCCCGTATTAATTGCTGAGGTTTGCCGACTCCCCCTAGCTTACCGCTGCTGGTTTTTGCCGTCTATTTTTAAAGTATTGCTGGTATCAGACAATTTAAGTAAATCCAACAGGTTTGCACTCAGTGTACTGTTTCCACTACCCGTAAAATCGATGGTTTCGATGCCATCAACTTGCGATTCTCCGTGGTCTTGCCACGGGGTTGTTTATCCTTCGAAGTTTAGTCATTGTGAACCGATGCTGCCAAATTAAGGCGTAATGCGGCTGCCAGCAGCCGCTTATCCTGTGTCCAAAGCTTGGTATTGCCGGATAACTGTGTTGAAGCTAACAGATGCGCGTCGATCAGTCCGATGCCCAAGCCATATAAAGCATGTTTTTCAATGAAATAATTCACTTCATCGGTAAAAGCAATGGAGACTTGGGGCAGGTGATCCAGTGCGGCTAGAATCTCTTCACGCTGGCGCAGATTGCCCAACGCCAGTTCGCCACGAACAAAAGGATGACCTAATACGCTGTTATCAGTCAGCAGGCGGACTAAATGTGGATCGCTGTTGCGCAGATGGTTAATCCAGACCGAGGTATCGACCAGAATCATTCCGACAGTTATTCGTTAATTTGCCGGCGGGGAATGGTTTCCAATTGCGGTTCAGTGCCGCCCAGACTCGCCAATCTCTTAGCACTTTCCCGCTCGATCAGGGCTTTCAAGGCTTCTTTAACCAAAGCGGATTTTTCCTGTACATGAGTCAAGGCTTGCGCTTTTTCCAGTAATTCGTCATCCAATACGATGGTGGTTCTCATGATTTATCTCCGAATAGGTCATCGCATGATGCGCTTTATTGTGCATGAGGGCAAGTGGGGGTAAAAATCTTTACAGCTTGCAGGGCACACTCAATCAGTGCTTTGGTGAATTGCTTGAGAAGGCCATGCTCACCGATTGGATCTTCTGGCGGGGCGCTTTATTTGATTCTATGGATTGCTGCAGATTTGTGCGGATGGGTGGGTGGCGGAGGCGGTGAGATTCGAACTCACGGTAGAGTCACCCCTACGGCAGTTTTCAAGACTGCTGCCTTAAACCGCTCGGCCACACCTCCTTGTTGAAGGGCGAATCATACCTTTTAGTGCGCTTTTTGGCTAGCGATTACAAGCTTTAATTGATGGTAGATAATCTTTTCGGTATTGCCGATGGACTTCGCAAACCGCCTGAAGACGGTACTCCAACATTCCAAGCTTCAGTGAATTATGTCTAAATTCATACCGCTGAATACACTTTACATCTCTTATTTTCTGCAGCAAATCATATTACTTGCTACCTGGTGCAGGGCGGAGCGCTTCCGCATCCAGAAATTGTTGCAAGTGCGGTAATACGAGTAACGGTTTTTCTTCTTGAACCGCGTGACCAACATCACTGAGGACAACCAATTTTGAATTGGGCAGATCCTTATGCAGGCGCTCGCCAATCGCCAACGGGATAATTTCATCGTTCCTGCTCCATATAATCAAGGCGGGAATGGCCAGGTTGGCATAATTGTCCGAGAACTGTTGCAGATCTGTCGGCAGCATCTGCCGCGCGCTGGTTAGTGTGGCGTATTTTGCATTCGGCTTGTCCAGATTGCCGGCATAATGGTCTATGGCATCTTGCGGAATCAGTGCATCATTGAAATA
The DNA here is from genome assembly GCF_024282095.1 of Nitrosomonas sp. Taxonomy (GTDB): domain Bacteria; phylum Pseudomonadota; class Gammaproteobacteria; order Burkholderiales; family Nitrosomonadaceae; genus Nitrosomonas. The sequence continues at coordinate 25,674 of NZ_JAMWZS010000007.1, read as the reverse complement.
CACTTTTTTCAGCAGACTCTTTACTTGCAGGGCGTTTGGGATAGCGTGAATCACCAGTGGTCCCAGTACCGGAGTCGCTAATACCTCTACGAAATCCGGAAGATCCTGTGGATAGGCGATGCTGTCTATCAATACCAGGCTTTTCTGCAGATGCGGATGCGATGCGGATAAGTATATCGAAGTGACCAAAGCCACTCCGCCACCGTATGAGTGTCCAATGATGTGGAGGTTGTTCAAATTGTTTTCGAGGATAAAATTTCTTACCAACTTGGCCTGTTCGTAAACGGAATATAAATCATCGCGCGGTTTGGGTGACTCACCAAAGCCTTTCAGATCAACGGTGATGACACGGTATTTCCGGGCCAGTGGCTCAATGATATGCCGCCAACTATAGCTGCTGGCACCGAAGCCGTGGATGAGCAGCACTGGATCGCCTTTCCCCGTGCTGCTGGATGCCAGCTGCAGTTCGTTTGCCTGGTCCGGACTACGATATTGTGACCAGCCCGGAATATTTTTATCCATGACTGCACAGCCACTCAGACTGAGGATCACAAACAGAAACACGGATGCAGGCGCTTTCTTCAAGGGATTCTTCATGATTAAAGCGACCGAATGAGCATGACCATATCAAATATGCCGCCGCCGACAAAACCTAACACACCAAAAGCGGGAAGTAATGCGATAGCCCTGCAAGCTGCCTTCAAACGCTTGGCTTCCATATCGTCTGCAATCTTCATGTGACGTGGAATGGATAAAATCACGTAACAGATCAGACCAAGAAAGATGATATTTCCGATGGTAAGCGGGAGGAGATTGGTGAGATAGATTTCTATCGGGCCAAGTGTTTTTTCAGCGCAATACCCACAACTGTCGACCAGTGCGAACATCATGTCACGCCGAGCATTAATGATCTCAAAGAAACTCAGGGTAGTGTTGACAGCCCCCCATAAGGCAGCCAATAGCACAATGGGAAGGCCCAGTTTGTTGATGTCGTCCATGGCAATTCTCCTTTTTCCAGCAAAACTTGATGCTGATATAAACAGGATTATTTCAGTTGGTCATTCTTGTCCACCCGTTTTATAATCCGCACACAACATTAATCCAATCTTCCGGGCACTGTACACGGTATCTAATATGGTATGAATCCAAATTTAAATCAACTGCAGCCTTATCCGTTTCAGAAGTTGCGCCAATTGTTCGAAGGGGTGACGCGCAATACTGCGTTTAATCCGATCGAATTGCAGATTGGTGAGCCCAAGCACGCAACGCCTGATTTTATTCGCCAGGCGCTGATAGATAATCTGGGTGGTTTGTCCGCGTACCCGACGACGCTGGGGACATCCACGTTGCGCAATAGCATCGCGGCATGGATAAAACAGCGTTTTAACTTGCCGGAAATCAACCCGGATACGGAAATCATTCCCGTCAACGGTAGCCGTGAAGCGTTATTTTCGTTTGCGCAGGCGGTGGTGGATACCAGCGCTGCTCACCCGGTAGTGGTTTGTCCCAATCCGTTTTATCAGATTTACGAGGGGGCTGCGCTATTGGCGGGAGCGACGCCATATTTTATTAACACCTTACCGGATAACCGCTTTAAGCTGGATTTTTCACAGTTGAGCGATGATGTATGGTCACGCACACAATTGATTTATGTGTGCTCGCCGAACAATCCTACCGGTGGCGTGATGACGCTGCAGGAATGGCGGGAGTTGTTTGCGTTGTCGGATCGTTATGGTTTTGTGGTCGCTGCGGATGAATGTTATTCGGAAATTTATTTTGACGAAGCCAATCCCCCGTTAGGGGCACTGGATGCCGCGCAGCAACTGGGCCGTTCCGGTTTTCCGCGTTTGGTGGTATTCAATAGCCTGTCAAAACGCTCCAATGTGCCGGGGCTACGTTCCGGTTTTGCAGCCGGAGATGCCAAACTATTGGAAAAATTCCTGTTATATCGCACGTATCATGGTTCCGCGATGAGCCCCGTCGCTCAGGCTGCGAGTGCTGTGGCCTGGAATGACGCAGCACATGTGGTGCAAAATCGTCGTTTGTACGCACAGAAATTCTCTGATGCTATCGCATTGTTGTCGGATGCGACAGCAGTGCAGATGCCGGATGCGGGTTTTTATTTGTGGCTTAAAACGCTCATCAGCGATACCGAATTCACCAAACGGTTATATCAAGATTATAATGTGACGGTGTTGCCAGGCAGCTATCTGGCACGCGATGCGCATGGCATCAATCCGGGGAAGAATTATGTACGGATTGCACTGGTTGCTTCACCGCAGGAGTGTATCGAAGCGATGAACAGAATCAAGAACCTGATGACTCATTTGGGTTGAGCCGGGCTGAATTTTAATTATTAGGAAAAATTATGAATGAATTGAGAACCATCATTGAAGAAGCTTTTGATCGCCGTGCAGACATTACACCGCGCAATGTTGATGCCAGCTTGAAGGAATCCGTCGCGCAGGTTCTTGCCATGCTGGATAGTGGCAAATTACGCGTGGCCGAGAAAATCGATGGTGATTGGACGACGCACCAATGGATCAAAAAAGCCGTGTTGCTGTCATTCCGGATCGAAGACAACAGCTTTATCAAGGGCGGTTTTTCCAATTATTTTGACAAGGTACCGTCAAAATTCGCTGATTACAGCTCTCGTGATTTTCGTGATGGCGGTTTCCGTGTGGTGCCGCCGGCAGCCGTACGTAAGGGCTCATTTATTGCCAACAATGTGGTGTTGATGCCGTCGTATGTCAATATTGGCGCGTATGTCGATGAAGGCACGATGGTCGATACCTGGGCGACGGTAGGATCGTGTGCGCAAATCGGCAAGAATGTGCATTTATCCGGCGGCGTGGGGATTGGCGGCGTGCTGGAGCCGGTACAGGCGAATCCGACGATTATTGAGGATAACTGTTTTATCGGCGCGCGCTCAGAAGTTGTGGAAGGCGTCATCGTCGGTGAGAATTCAGTGATTTCGATGGGTGTTTATATTGGCCAAAGCACAAAAATTTATAACCGTGAAACCGGAGAAGTCAGCTATGGCCGTATCCCACCGGGTTCGGTTGTCGTGTCGGGCAATTTGCCGGCTGAGAATGGCAAATACAGTTTGTATTGCGCGGTAATCGTCAAACAGGTGGATGCCAAAACCCGTTCAAAAACAGGTATTAATGAGTTACTGCGCGGTATCTGATCGGATTGCGAACGCGATAAATAAAAAATCCCCGAAATGGGGATTTTTTATTTGGCGTGACGAGGTTTGATTAATTTTTAACAATCTGGTTATCCACTTTCTTCACGCCGTCCACGATCCAGGTATGCATATTGACGCGGGTAAGTTGATCATCATTTTTAACCGTGCCACTCAGGACGACATTGCCATCGTTCACTTTGATGTCGATTTTGGTGCCTTGTAAAACCGGATCCGACTGCACCGCAGAAGCGATGCGCGCAAAAATAGTCGAATCATCATAGACCGGTGCGGAAGGTGGAGGTACCCAGGATTTATGCGTTCTTTCAGCATAATTTTCGCAACCGATCAGCATCAGCGCAGTCATGAATAGCATGGCTAAAGTAAATAATTTATAACGAATTTGCATAGTGTTTCTTCCCTATCAATGTTTTTCTAATGAAGCTAATTATTGCAATATAAACGTCTGCCATTTGATTGCATTTGTTAGCTCTGGTTTTTGTTTTGTGAGATGTCTTGAATCATAACCCTACCAATGGGATATAGACAAGCCAGACTCAAGACATGGTTTTTTGTAAAAAGCACTGTACTTGCGTGGTCAGATCATCTGCCAGGCAATCAAGTTCTTGCACGGCATCAGTTTTCATGTGGCGCAGCCAGGTCAGTTGCCGTTTGGCCAATTGACGAGTGGCGGCAATGCCCATGTCGTGCAATTCAGTCGCATTGATTTTGTCATCCAAATAAAGGCAGGTCTGTCGGTAACCGACGCAACGCATCGATGGAGATTCGATACTGAGGTCGGGAAATTGTTGACGGATGGACTGCACTTCATCGATTAATCCACAGTTCAGCATGGATTCAAAGCGTTCAGCAATGCGCTGATGCAACTGACTGCGTTCGTTGGGAATGAGTGCAATGCTGATGGCGCGATAAGGAAATTCCGCTTGTTTGGGCGTTTTTAACAGCGCCGACATGGGTTGCTGCGTCAGATAACATACTTCCAAAGCGCGCTGAATGCGCTGGCTATCCGTTGGTTTGATGCGCGCTGCGGTTTCCTGATCCAATGCTTCGAGTTTTTGATGCATGGCCGGCCAGCCCAGTTGTTCGGCCATATCTTCCAGCATCCGGCGAAGATCCTGATCCGCTGACGGTAATGCCGACAAACCCTGCTGCAGTGCCCGGAAATATAGCATGGTGCCACCGACCAATAATGGAATCTTATTGCGTTGGGTAATCTCTTGCATGACATTCAGTGCATCATTGCGAAATTGCGCTGCAGAATACTGTTCGTTGGGATCAATAAGATCAATCAAATGGTGGGGTGTGTGGGATAGCGTTGCTTGATCGGGCTTGGCTGTTCCGATATCCATGTGGCGATAAACTTGAGCAGAATCAACGCTGATAATTTCGACCGGAGAATGCGCCGCAATATCCAAAGCGATCCGGCTTTTACCGCTCGCGGTAGGGCCCATTAAAAAAATAGCGGGCGGTAAGTGCATGAGATGTTGCATGACGCAATGATAAGTGAATGTTAGAAAGTATTGTATTAACAATGACTAGGTCGATCTCTTGCACTATGAGAATTTTATGATGAAATAGTCATTGGACAATCAGAGAAACTCGGCTAAACTTCGGCAAAATCAACTTCTCGTAGGAATAAGACATTGAAAACCTTTGCAGCCCTATTGTTTCTGGTCATATTGTATAGCTTAGGCTCAGCACTGTATTACATGTACAAAGATAAAGGCCAATCGACCCGCATGGTCAGGTCTTTGAGCATCCGCATCGGTCTATCGCTTTTTCTGTTTATTGTCATGATGATATCATATCGTTTGGATATGGTATCCGAGTAAGATATTCATTGCTTCAAGAAGCATTAACTGTATGCAGTACGATCAGCATTCTTGAAAAAAATATCCAAAGATGTCGCCATCATTGGGGCTGGTGCTGCAGGGATGATGTGTGCGATCGAAGCGGGTAAACGGGGGCGCGATGTATTATTGGTGGATCATGCCCACAAACTGGCGGAAAAAATCCGTATTTCCGGCGGCGGTCGTTGTAACTTTACCAATCGTTATGCCAAGGCGGAAAACTTTCTTTCCAATAATCCGCATTTTTGCCGTTCTGCGCTGGCTCGTTTTACCCCTCAGGATTTCATTGCGTTGATTGAGAAGCATGGTATTCACTATCATGAGAAAAAATCAGGGCAATTGTTTTGTGATGACAGTTCACAACAAGTCATTGATATGCTGCAACACGAATGTGAAATTGCCGGTGTGGACTGGCAAATACCTTCCCAAGTAAAGCAGGTTGAATATTTATCCGCGGATCAAGCATCGCAACATGCCGGGCGGAAATTCATGCTGACTACAGAGCGCAATACCATCATGACAAGCTCATTAGTGATTGCCACCGGTGGTTTATCGATTCCACAAATTGGCGCCAGTGCACTGGGTTATCAAATTGCCAATCAATTTGGCATCGGTGTGACGCCTTTGCGCCCCGGTCTAGTCGGTTTAACGTTTGCTGCTGAGGATTTTACTGCTTTCAAGGATATCTCCGGAGTAGCGATAGATGCTGAGGTCAGTTGCACAGGCGCTGCATTTCGTGAAAATCTGTTATTTACCCACCGTGGTTTAAGTGGCCCGGCGATTTTGCAGATTTCTTCCTACTGGCAACCGGGCGAATCGCTGCATGTCAATTTATTGCCGCAGCAGGATGCATGGCAGATCCTCTTAACGCATAAACAAAGCGCTATCATGTTACCCAATCTACTGACGCGTTATTTGCCTAAACGTTTTGTGCAAGCCTGGTGTACAGTAATGCTGGCGCAGCTGGTCATGACGGCAAAACCCATGAATCAATATCGTGACGGCGAATTACGTCAGATTGCCGATAAGCTTCACGATTGGCAAATCGTTCCCAGCGGCACCGTCGGCTATAAGAAAGCGGAAGTGACGCTGGGGGGGGTGGATACGCATGAATTATCATCCAAAACGATGGAATCCAAACGCATACCGGGCTTGTATTTTATCGGGGAAGTGGTCGACGTCACCGGTCATCTGGGCGGATTTAATTTTCAGTGGGCCTGGTCATCGGGTCATGCAGCGGGGCAAGTGGTTTAAATGACATTACACAATGCGCTTTAATCGCCTTTATCCTATTCATGCAATTTCACTGCCATTCATGGCGTTGCTATGGGTTGCGCCAACCGCAGCAGGGGTGTTTGAATTTGCCGGTGAGACCAATTCTGCCGGTGGAACCAACAGTGTCGATATGATCACCCACCCAACAGGCTATGATGGTACGGGAGGAAAACTGATCGTGACGGTGGGTATTTCGCCTGCTTCTGCGCATGCGGGCGAGATGGAGATATCAGTGCAGAATGCCATTAATACCTGGAACCGGCTGGTACCTACGATAGCCAATGTCATGACCACAGGAAACAATGTGCCGAGTGACCACTTTGATTTTGAATCGGTTGCTTTGCATGAGCTGGGACATTGTATGGGTCTTGCGCATCCCAACTTGGCGTCGGAATCGGGTCTTGCCGGTGGTGATAAAGACTATACGGCTGCTACCAAAGGTGCCAACACTGTATTTGATTTAGATCGCGGTGCTGATGGCATTATCGGCTCCAGCGATGATATGCGTGGTGATGATGTCAATTTGCACTGGTTCTTCAAAGGGGTTAATAATCCTTTCTTGCTACCTGAAGTGATTGATAAAACAACCTATAGTCGTAATCTCAACGATCTTCCAGCAGGCCATCAATACGTTACCAATGGTGACCGTGGTGTTTCCAAGCTGTTTAATATCGAAAAAACTGAAGCGGTCATGCAACAAGGCATACAGGCGGGTGAGTCGCAACGTACGCTAACCGCTGATGATGTGGCGACGCTGCGCTTGGGTATGAGCGGTATTGATATGATCGCGGGAACACCTGATGATTATACCGTTGAATTGCAGTATCAAGGGATCACTGAGAACGCCCATATCGTTTTGGCTTTTGATGACAAAGTAAGCTTTTCGGCCTGTAGAATTGTTGGCAATCATATCAATCGCGATGAGGATCATATTGCCATTCAGTCCGGTGAGATTTCATTCAATCCTGGTGTTTTGTGGTTCTTTAATCAAGAACTAACTGTCGCTCAGTCCATTCCTGACGTCTCGATATCTGTCAATGACAGAACGGATTCAATGCTATTAAGGCAAGGTGACAATCTGGTGTTGCGTGTCGCGCTTGATCCTGGCGCCAGAAACGGGAATCCGGCAGATTATTGGGTAAAGGCAATGACGCCAATAGGAACTTTCTGGCTCAACGATCGATTACAATTCGTGGCGTCGGATACACCAATCAGTGTTTATGGCGGCGCTTTGATGAATATCCCATCATTTACATTTTTTGACAGCACCACGCAAGATTTACCTTGGGGCACCTATTCCGTTACTTTCGCGGTGGATGACAATAGGGACCAGATTTATAATGCTACGTTTAAACATGCGGTTATTTTTACGATCAATCCATAACTGATCGACTAATCATATCATTCAGAAGGGTTTATTATGCTTTGTCCAAAATGCGGCACGGAAAATACCGATCAAGCGGAATCTTGCATCCAGTGTCACGAGAGTTTGTTACATCAACCACTCGTTAATGCGGATACCAATCAGCAGAAAAGTGAAACTCAAGCATCGGATACTTTAACGGTGCGCGCGAAGGAGTCAGCGCATGCATCGGATAAAGAAAAACCGGTGGTTTCAATGGGAGTCAATATTGCGATTATTATCGGCACGATCATTTTCCCGGTCGTAGGTGTAGCTATGGGATACACCTATCTCAAGAAGGATCATCCCGATGCAAGGAAAGCAGGAAGAAATTGGTTGGTACTTGGATTGATTGTGTTTTTAGTGGAGATCCTATTAATCAATTTGATGAAGAAATAGCTGATCAGAAGAATGCGATAGTCAGCTTAATCGGATGATCGGTTATTGCAATTAACTGGCAGGGGATTGAAAAACGTTTTCTAAGCAGCCGATATCTGGTAAAAACAGGCGAGAAAGCGCAGTTTATGCGTAATAAATGAGCAAGCCTGTGTTTTTAACACCGTAGCGGCAATGCAGATAGTTTTTCAACGGCCTGTCAGAACATCGGCTTATCGATGGTTGAGTTAAAACGTTGTATGCCGGCGAGGATCTCCGATTTTGCGGATTCAACGCCATCCCATCCTTGAATTTTGACCCATTTTCCCTCTTCCAAATCTTTGTAATGTGCAAAAAAATGCGCAATTTGAGAGCGAGTCAGTTGTGGCAAGTCTTCGCAGGACTCAATATCCTGATAAAGATTACATAATTTGTTGATGGGCACTGCCAGCAATTTTGCATCCTCTCCGGCTTCATCAGACATTCTCAGCATGCCGAGAGGCCGACAACGTACCACAACGCCGGTGATCAGCGGCACTGGCGATATCACCAAAACATCGACAGGATCGCCATCGTCCGAAAGAGTGTGCGGAATATAGCCATAGTTACAGGGATAATGCATGCAGGTCGACATGAAACGATCCACAAACATGGCGCCGGTTTCTTTATCGACTTCATATTTGATGGGATCCGCATTCATCGGAATTTCGATAATGACATTAAAGTCGTTCGGAATATCAGTTCCGGAACCAACACGATCAAGATTCATTTTTCCTCCAGCTGCAGACTAAGGGTTCTATAGTATAGCGGTAAGCATTCATCAGTGTCTCGGAAAAATAATCGTGTCATCGCGATGACGAGAATTTGACGATGCTGTGAGTCACTAAGCAAAATTTAACATCTGAAATTTTTGCTTTAACAGGCTGTTCTGTTATGTGCACTGCCGTACAGACTGCGTTTGGTTTCATGATTATATTACTCCAAAGCTTTGAGGCGATACCCGTATCGTCTCGTAATCTGGTTATTGGGAAAGATAACTTGCTCATCGCCGGTTATCTTGTTTCTTTACTTTGGGAAAATACTATGAACAATCAACAATGCAGAAGCGATTCCTTACTAGTGCACGCACTAGGAGCCGTATTTTTAATGATGATTTGTAACACAGCAGCAGCCGACTCCTCGGTAAAAGAGGATACCGCAACGCCATCTAATGTAGAGTGCTTGTTGAACTGGGCGCAAACTTTCTACCCTAACCTGTTTTCACCGTCGGTGTCAGGTGTGCAATTATCTGCGCCCTATACCTATCGCTATTACCCCGACACCAATGCTTATGTGGGCGTTTCCTCCGCCGACGACCATGTATATTACCAGGGACCGAACGATGCCTCGCCCAAGGATATCGGTGATTTATCCGCTTTGCTGGAAGAATCAGGGTGTGGGGCGAGGCCGTATCCCGTCATATTTGTTCATGGGATAGCCTCTTCCGCAGACACATGGGCAGCCTATCGAGACTATCTGATACATAATGCTGGCTGGGCATTCGGCGGAATACCTACTTACAATCAGGATACAAAAACAGTGAATATGAATTGCCCGACAGACCCAAACTTGCTGACTGGGTGTACGGGTAGCGCTGGCGACTTCTACACATTGAATTTCTCTGATAATCAGGGGTTATTTCTTGATGTTTTGGGAGGTGAGCTTGCAGAAATCATTCAAGCGGTTTTAGATAAGAACCCCGGCGCAACAAAGGTTCTTCTGATTGGCCATAGCTCAGGTGGTCTTGCTGCAAGAGAATATCTGCAGGGATTAGCGCGCGTGTTCGATGCAACCACGACCATTCCGTATCGGGACGATGTTGCGAAACTCATTACCATTGGAACTCCGCATCAAGGGAGTTTTTGGGCCGAGGCATGTCACGTTAACTTCGATATTTTCGACATTTTCAATAAAGTCGGGATTTGCGATCTTCTGCCTGGGGGTATCGATTCAAACAGTGTTGCAATCGAGGATTTACAACCTAACAGCTCGGCTTTGAATGTACTTAATGACGTGACCACTCATCCCCTTCCAACCAATGTATCGTATATTTCGATCATTGGAACGGGGCAACCCACTTTGTCCAGCTTGGTTGATTTTCAAGCAGGCGATGGAATCGTATCAGATGTTTCCCAGAACCTGGCAGCGATAACCGGGAATCTTCCTCTGCAACAGAAATCCACCACGATTGATATTCTTTTCCGAGCATGTGGTAATCGAATAAAACTACCTGTCATTGAGGATGCCGGACAGACTCACTCCTGTGAGACAACTGATATTAACGTAGGGGCAGAAATTTTGAGAAATTTACAATAATTGACACACGCTGAAGGCCGGGAAGAAAGAATGACCATCTACTTTGGTCGCGTGCGTGGCAGTTTTGCCTGAACCTCATTGAGCCGCCCAGCACGCAATTCGACAACGGCTTTTGCCACGGCAAGTGCGACATTGCGTGTTTCTTCCTGCATCGCAATATCCTTGTCCAGGACATCGTGACTGGTCGCATAGGGTTCAAAATATCCGATGTAGCGATCCAGTCGTGCCTGAGCGCCAGCGTCGATAAAACCCATCCAGTCGAGCCAGTCGGATAAAGAACGGCGTGAGCCTTCAATACCCGCCACATCGCCGTGAATAATCACGCCGTAGGCACGTCCGGCCAGGTGCTGTGGATAATCCCATCCGGCCATCTCGAGTGCTTTCGCTTTACCTGCATTCTTACCCGAAGTCGAGGTAGGATCAGGGTTCCCGCCGTCAGCGCAGACCATGCGGTCTATCATCAGTTTCAGAGGGCCTGGACTCTGGTACCAATACACTGGGGTTACGATGATCACTGCATGAGCGGCCGTCCAGCGCTCATAGATTTCGGCCATCCAGTCATTGTTTTGATTGAGAGAGTGATTGGGATAGCAACTGCATGGCCAGTGACACAAAGGCATCGCCGTCGACACACAACCTTTGCACGGATAGATATTGCGGCCGTATTCCGAGGTAATCAGGCTAAGATCGAGTAAATCAACCTGAATATCAGCCTGCTCTAGTGTTTCGCGAACAATCTCCGCAAGACGGAAGGATTTGGACATCTCGCCTGGGCAGGTTCCATCGTTGCGTGCCGAGCCACAGATCACCAATACTTTTGACGGAGTTGAAGGCTCATTCCAAAGCCGTTTGGCTTCTTCTATGCGTTGTTTTGTGTCCATCCATTCGACTGATAATTTGTAATCCGGATCAACATATCCTGGCCCCGCCTGTTGTGTGAAGGGCGCCTTGCGGCCATCCATGTAGGCTTGCCAAGCGATTTCTTCAAGTCGCGCAATGGATTCATCCTCATTGCGGAACGATGGGTCAATGAATGTGGCACGGAACCTAACACTAAATTCAGCGCGATCAAGCCGACCTGACGTCTGGCCTTTGCGAATCTCGATCACCGTCGATTCTCCCGCTTGATTCGTCGGATTGGTATTGTTGGCTTTCTGTTTTTCCATAACATGCTCCTTAATGAAGGAAAAGCGACGACGGATAGGGTGGATTACACCCAATGATTGATTAGATCAAGATTAATGGGCTCGGAAATTGTCGTCTGTACGGTAACAAACACAAACTTGCACTGCGTCAGCCACCACACAACTTGTATAACTGGAATGCTGACTGGATGCGATTCATCCTAACGATTAGATGCTTACAGGATAAAAAGGAAATAAGTGGTTGCGTAGCATCAATCTTAATTTGTTCGCTACCGCACGGACTGTGTTTATTTTTGCGTGTAATAATTAAAACTAATGATGGGAAGCGTCACCTTATGCTGTGGTCATGGCTAAATTAATTTCAAGTGAGTCGCTTGAACAAAATTCTAATAAACCAAGGAGTCTTAACATGATTGCAACTGTGCCGGATGTGATCTTTAAAACACGTGTTCGCGACGAGAGTATCGGTGGCGATAACCCATTTCGCTGGCAGGGTGTCAGTACCGATGACATTTTTAAAGGGAAAAAAATTGTTGTTTTGGCTCTTCCCGGCGCCTATACACCTACCTGTTCAAATAAACATTTGCCTGGATATGATGCGCAATATCAGGAACTCATTGCTCAGGGTGTTGATGAAGTTTATTGCTTGAGCGTTAATGATGCCTTTGTCATGTATCAATGGAGTAAGCATCTGGACATCAAGCACGTAAAAATGCTGCCTGATGGAAACGGCGATTTTTCCAGAGCAATGGGCATGCTGGTTAAAAAAGAAAACCTTGGTTTTGGCAGCCGCTCATGGCGCTATTCAATGGTTGTCGAGGATAAAGAGATTAGCCAATTATTCAGCGAACCCGGTAAAGCTGACAATTACCCGGATGATCCATTTACTGTCAGTGATGTTGATACCATGCTGGATTATTTAAAACATAGCAAATGAGTCTGGATTGCCTTTGATTATGTCTTTCAATTCAAAGATCAGTTCGAAGTGGCAGCAGGTTTTGGCTGGACGGTGGGTAGATCAACTGGCAACTGGTCAGGCTTGAGCGAAAAGACTCAGGAGATTTTTGAATGTACACAGCGTCTACAATTATCTGCTGCCGAAGAATTTGCACCTCGTGCGCGTGAGACGGACATGATCAGTCTCTCTTGCGATGATAGATGGCAGATTGTGTAACTGGGGAATGCATTCAACAAGATCAAGCAACGAGAAACATTTTTTGGCTTAAACAATAACGCACGAGATTATTACTGTTACTTTGCCATCATCAGCCTCAACCCAACGGGCTGAAATTAAAAAGGAGATCGCGATGCTGAAAACCAATCACTTTAGTCGCCTCACGAAAGGCGTCAGTTCATTACGAATCACAGCAGCTTTGAAGAAGCAGCAAGAGGGAAAAATAGGTTACATTTTGCTGTGGCTTGTAGGCGTCCCCATACCGATCTTATTTGTCATCTTTCTGTTACGTGGTTGCGACTAGTTCACTAAATCAGGAAGAGGGGTTGCAATAGGGATTATGAAAAACACGTTAGTCGGTATGTGTGCGTTTTTTTCTTGATACTTAATGACCATTCTGAGCCTGTTTTTAACACTGTAGCGGTAACGCTCGCTGATAGATTTTTCAACGAGCCTGCTGATGATAGTTATGGCGGCTGCGGTATAGCGGCAATGAATACGTGGATTTGCGCACTTTTGATTCGTTCAAGGAGAATGATATGCTCGTGACATTTACAACCGATGCTTATGCCGACATCATCATGTTTGGAGACATCGCACTTGCCATGCTGCAAATGATGGGACACAGCAAGACTGTACCCGGCGCTATTTTGGCAGCGGACGTTCCTATGGCGTTGAATCGATTAAGAGCAGCCATAAGCGCAGAAAAAACCTCACCGTCAGTTGAGAATGAAGATGCTGAACCGATGGTGAGTATGGCTGATAGAGCGTTGCCACTGATTAATCTTCTGACCGCCGCAGCCGAGGCTGAGTGTAACGTAATGTGGAAATAAATCGTTATCTATTTGTGCAATCTGCACGGCAACTCCAATCTGATTTTTTTCCCATTCATCAGCCGGCGTACAGGTAACAGGATCGGATAAGTTGTGATTGGTGTCATTGTTTTATTAGAAAAAACCTAAAATATCTGATGCCGATTCAACGCCTGCTAGAACCATTTTTTTATTTCAGAACGCTCATACGCAATCTTTGTGCAAAAACATTCAGAGAAGTTACTTGAAGGCATTTTACTTTTTTACACTAACCTTCCAGTTTTTCTGCGAGATTCGCTATTTTTACGTCATATCTTCCCATACCGACTGAATCTCTTTCAATATAATCGCTATGGATTCAATTCCCCGCTACTTGCGGCGCGGGGTGCTTTATTCTTCTGGTAATGCTTGCCAGGGGTTGATTGCCATTCGCTCATGGCTTAACTTTAGGTGTTGGTGTTGTACATTCATACGACCAACTCATGTGTTGCCTAGCATAAACACCACCATTTGATTGGCAAGATTCTTTTTCGTTATTGGAATATATTAACGAAGCTATCAGTATTACAAATATAAGTAGCAGATATAAAATAACTTTTGTGTTTTCGCTCATGATTCACCTCAATATTTGGCCAATATGTTCCTGGCGCATTTCTTTATCACAGAACCTGCGAATGCCATATTGTTTAGTCATTACCCCAATTTTGTGAATTGTTCTAATATTGCTTTGTATAGCCAAGTTGCTCCCCAGGCTGTTATAAGAACCATGAACAGAATTGCACAAACATATAAGATGTTCCGAAATGTTTTCTCAAACATGTTCTTACCCCAATCTTAGGTTAATTAATTTGTGACTTGAATATATACTTATTATCATCTCATCAAAGTCAGAATTCTTTCCATACAAATCTGCCCATAAGAAAATACCCAGTGTGCACATGAGTTACCTATGAATATTGTTTTATTGATTGATGCCATTTGATCTTCCTGCACTGACAGTTTGGTACAGGCATATCATCGAAAATACATGTTGATAATTATCAGCACGACTGCAAAGAAAGCTGTGTAATACGAATATTTTTTTGCATCTCGTAAGTGATCATCTTTAGACGGGAATTCAATGTTATTAGTATCATCACCATATTTTTTATTAATATATTGATATACTTGCTCATAATTTGAATACATGTAGCGATGATAAATCGTCATCGCAAAAGCAGCTGACAGACCAATCCATCCTAATAGTTCAATCATCACTTATTCCCCAGTTTTCGCCGCCTTTTCGATTAGCAAGCCCGTGGATTGCCATCTGCATGCTCTTGTTTCTAAGGCTTGAATCGCCACCTGAAGATCACCAACAACTGAGAGATTGCATATGGAAATAGACGTTTCCTGTATGTCGTCAATGCAATATGGACAGCGGGTAGCCTGAATTAAGAGACACTTTAGCTCATCAGATTTAAAAATCTTGATGGGTTATCGTAATACATTTGCCGTCGCTTCGCTAATTGGGAATTGTGAATCAGTTACGGCGCGACATGACCGCGGCTCGGGTGGCGCTGTCAGCCAGGGCGGTAAGCAGAGTGGCTGTTTTTTCTGCCCCTGGGTTTTTCGAGAATTCATGAGCGGTGTGGGCTAGGAATTCTCCAAGTTGTGCATCAGGAAATTGTTGTGCGATGAATCCTGTGAGTGTGATCAGGGCAATTTCGATAGCTTCAATTTCTTTGTTCATGGAAGCACCTTTTAAGATTGGATGCGGCAGTTGAATTCTAGCTTTTCAAGCACCTTCCTTGGTAGCTCAGAACTGCTGTTAATTAATTAGGAAAAATAGATGAGTGTGGTTATTGATGATCGACAGGGAGGTGTGAGTGCTATGTTCGTTATCGAACAGAGAAACTTAGAAGCTTGCATGATAATGATCATGAGTATTCATCCTCCTATAATGATGAATCTACCGCACCAACCAGAGCTTTCACCCCATGGCTTAGTCGGATGGTTGGATTGTGCAGTGCTAACCCAGTGCGTTTTATTCCCCTTTTACGCACTGGGTTTATTGTCAGTTTACACTGATCTGGGTCTGATCTAGCGGGTCGTCAACTCATTGATTTAAGAAGCAAATAGCCAAGACTGACTTGCCACTCTTTTTGACCCAGCGTGCTTCGGTATTCACGCTAGGTTGCGTCACTTCGATCACGCGCATGGCCGCTTGGGCATCTGCTTCATCGTCCCGGCCTTCGCGGTCGTTAACCACTTCATAGGACGGCTTGTTCTTAGGCTTGCGTTGACTGTGTGTGATGCTCGCATCCACATGACATCCCTGGGTTTTACCATGACGCCGTGCGTCTGTATCTGCCCATTGATCATCGCCAGCAATCCATCCCATGCGCCAGCTGCGGTCAGTCGGGTCCTGAAACGGGACAATACCGAATGATCCGGCACATCGTCTTCCAGATACAAACCCAAAAAGCGCATGACGTGCAGATTCGAGTTAGCCATGTCTTCTACCGCTTCATCGCTGAGACCACCATGCCAGATTCCTGCTAATAGCATTTTGAGTAGCAGTAATCCCGGATAGGCCGGACGGCCTGCGGCGGCTGACATCAAGTTATGAGAAATTCATATTCATTAACTCATTCGGTATTTTTCTTTGCAATCCCAGCGTGATTGGATAGCTCTGAGCTTTAAGCGCTGAGTTACAGCGCTAGTAATAAATAATACAACTGAGGTTATAGTTTGGCGGATTCAATTTTTTAACGTATCAGGTTCTTCTGTTTTTTTGGGGATGGGCAGAAATAGCCAAAATGGACTTTTCCATGCCTTTAACGCTTCAAGAAAGACATGAAGTCGTGAAGGCAGGAATTTCCTTGTTGGATAAACGGTATGGACCACAATTTCAGGAGAAGACCATTCGGGCAAAAGGCGAATAAGCGTGCCGTTTCTGATCTGCTCATCACAATACGTCATCGGCAACAAGCCGATGCCATGTCCCCGATAAGTAAAGTCGCTGACCGACTGAAAATCGCGGCTGGCTATTGGACCAGCTACTTGTATCTTCGCCGTTTTACGCCCATTTACCAGCTCCCACTCTGTCTCATTATTTCTTCCGCCAAGGATGACGCATTGATGCTGCATTAAATCCCGTGGCTTAGAAGGAAGTGGTCGTCCTTTTAAATAATCTGGTGCTGCGACGACATAGCGGATACTCGCACCGATACGCTTGGTAATGAGCGTTGAATCCCTCAGTCCTCCAAAGCGGATACCGACATCGAGGTTTTCCGCTATCAAGTCAAGATAGGAATTGGTGATGAAAAGATCGATTTTGATCTTCGGATAATTGCTCTGGAAGTCTGAAAGAAACTTATAAAACGGTTCCTGCCCCATAATTACCGGCGCAGTGATTCTGAGCATGCCTTCCGGGTTTTTCTGGATCTGCGTTAAGACACTCTCGGCATCATATAGATCGCTCAGCGGCCCGTTGCACTGATTGTAATAATCGCGGCCCTGGCCGGTGAGGCTCAACTTACGTGTCGTTCTTTGCAGCAGCGTCACGCCCAGCTGCTCTTCAAGGTTGGAAACCGCACGGCTCACCGTTGAGACAGGCATACTCATAGCCTGTGCGGCGCGACTGAAGCTTTTGAACTGCGCCACTTTTACAAAAACTGCGATATCGTTCAAATTCACCATGTTCAATTTTTGCATAAATGGAAAAGAGTTTCCACAAATTTCCATCTAATCAAATAATCCTATTTAATGCACAATCTTCTTCGTCAACTCATTACAGCAAAGGAGAATCTTATGATTAAGCAAAGAACCATCATCGTCACCGGAGGCTCGCAGGGTATCGGCGCGGGCGTTGTCAATGCCTTCCTTGAGCGTGGTTACAATGTTGTTGCGACTTCGCGCACCATAACCAAATCCAAGAAGCTTGTGCAGTCTGACAATCTTGCGTTAATCGACGGGGATATCGGACAGGCCGTTACAGCGCAGAAAGTCGCCGAAACTGCAATCGCCAGATTTGGCTCCATTGATGCGCTGGTCAACAACGCCGGTATCTTTTTATCCAAGCCTTTCACCGACTACACAGCAGAGGATTTCAGGTCTCTGATTTCGACCAATGTGGAAGGCTTCCTCTACATCACGCAATTCGTTGTCAAGCAGATGTTGAAGCAGAAATCCGGGGGTAGCGTCGTTAGTATTACGAGTTCGTTGGTAACGCATCCGATTGCCGATTTAAGCGCTTCGGTTCCAATGATTACCAAGGGCGGCATAACGGCAGCTTCACTAAATCTTGCCAGCGAATATGCAAAGGAGGGTATACGTTTTAACACCGTTGCTGCCGGTATTGTCGATACGCCACTGCACAAGGGTAACTCGAAGGAATTTCTTAAGTCACTTTCTCCCATGGGGCGCATCTCGGACACGAAGGAAATCGTCGATGCAGTCATTTATCTGACGGAAGCGCAAGCTATTACTGGGGAAGTGCTGTACGTGGATAACGGCGCACATGTCGGCAAATGGTAAACGCGGAACAGAAACTCAAGACTCTCGGCATCACGCTGCCGTCGATGCCGATGCCGCTCGGAGCTTACGAAATGGCGGTGCAGGCCGACAATCTGCTTTTCCTCACCGGCATGCTTCCGATTAAAGGGCGTGAGCCGCAATTTATCGGGAAGCTCGGCAACGAGCTGAATGCAGAAGAAGGGCGAGAAGCTGCGCGTATGGCAGCACTAAACGCGCTTGCCGTCGTTCGTAAGCATTTAGGTTCACTCGATAGAGTAAAACGTATCGTCCGCACCAGCTTCTTTTTGGCGGTCTCGAATGATTTTATCGACCACCCGAAAGTGGCAGATGGAGCTTCTGAGCTTTTCCGTGATGTCTTTGGTGCGGAAAGACTATCCGTTCGTTCGGTGGTTGGTGTTTTGAGCGTGCCGCTTAACACGCCTGTTGAAATAGAAGTCACTTTTGAAGTTAGTCCTTGAGTCCACCCCGTATAGCTAATGGCAATTTCTTGGCGAATACTTTTGCATATAGCCGCAACGCTCATTACAGCATAGCTGGCTTAAGCAAAAGAAATTCGACAGGAAAGATCTATGAAGAATCCAGTTTATTGCCGCACTGCCAAGTGAACTGTCTTTCTATTTCTTATAGTGGGAGGTCGGGTTGAAAAAAGCGCTGGTGCTGCTGTGAACTAGGATCGATTTTGTCAATTTGTTATTAAAAGCCATCAAGATAGTTAAAAACTGTGATGAATCAAGAGCAGTTGCAGCTAATGGTTTTACTGATTAAAAAACAAAGGTTTCCCCAATATACATTATTGTATTGACTAAGCTAGGATGCTTACATGTCACTCTGGTTGAAGTTATTACAATCATGTACACCCAAATACACTCTTAAAGTGTGCCATCTCGTGAGACAGTGACTGATTATTTTCTGAAATGCATATAGAGCTTCAATCTTAATGTGATGAAAAAAACTTGTGAAAATTTTTGTGATCGTATCATTGATTATTTGGGGCCTGACCGGCTGCGCAACTAATGGCTCTTCTTACCAATCGTCACAAAATGACGAATGTGCTTTAGCTGGCAGAGCGTTTATGCACTCCTGCATCAGTCGAAGATGACCATAAGAGCTAACTTCTGCCAGATCAACACGTGCCGCCGCCAAGGAAACGGCAGGGTAACTGTCAATCGAGTAAGTTTTTTCCTTACCATCAATGCGGTATTTAATGCGCCAAAGCGCTCCGCCAGCAGGTGTAATAAAGAGGTACAGCCCTCCGCCGTCTGAAAGCTTCTTTGCCATACGCTTTTTGAGCCACGAATGCCTTGCAAGCCTTATCTGTCAACCTTCCACCGATACTCCGATTATGCGCGGATTTTATCGGATCATAAAAAATTTTAACGGATAATTAATATGTGATAATACAAATGAAAACACCGTCTTTTGGACGGTGTTGGATGTTACTGGGAGGCGACGGGAATCGAACCTTGGTCTATTTCTGGTATATCAGTCATTTATTGCTTACCTCTGCTATTTTTGTGTCATTCTGGAGTATTTCTAAGGATTTTAAGGGTTTCATGATTACCCAGAAAGATATTCTAGTAGCTCAGCGGTTGCAGCATTTTTCATTAACCGAGCACGAGCTGGCCCAACATTATATATATTCTCAATTAAGCTTTCTTCAGTATTCGAATGTAATTGTTCTATAGTATTAATGCCGGCACTTTTTAATTTGCTTTTTTGCCATGGGGTTAAGAGGCTTAGCACGTCTATTGATTTCTCTAACATGTTTTTCAATGATTTCTCATACTGTATATCATTGTAATCAATTACAATTATTTCTGCTGCTTTCGTGTAAGCACTATGATTTTTCCCAAACTCCGGGAACTTTTTGAGTGACAAAGATTTAAAAAAGTCTTTAGATTCGCCATGAGGATTGCTCTCTAAAGAAATTATGCAACCGTATTTAACCTCATAGCGTGTACCTAGCTCGGCCCTCGTTGCTCTTACAGATTTATCAATTTCTCTAATAATGCCTGTATAAGTAAGAAGCCTCAGTGCTTCTTTAACAACTTGAGGTGCATCTTTGTGTATCCAGAAATATATGGTTGCTTCATCAACTCCCTTTACTTTACGAGAATTATTATAATTTTCGATAGCTGGAATGACTGAGTTTTCTAAGAAATCTCTTCCCCAGTCGATTATGTTTTTATGGCCCTTATATTTTTCACCTAGCTCAGTATGCTCGGCCCATACTTGTTCCCTATAGAATGACTTTATCAGCTTATTTACGTCTGAAACACTGAATTTATCTAGATCTTGAATTGTTTTAAGCAACATTCTGGGATTTCCACCTGAGGCGAAAGCTAGTGTATTAAAAAGCTCTCTTTGCCTATCAATCTCATCTATTTGTTTTTTATCTGCCTGTTTGCAAACAATGTCCTTGAAATATTGAAGATAATCTGAGTCTTTAATATTTCGCTCCAGTTTTTTGTATATGCAGTCGTGGGTTAGTTCAAACGAATCGCCAAAATAGGTAACTCCAGGATAAATGGCTGCATTACATGTAATGTATGGAGATCGAAGGTCTTTGAATAGATTAAAGAATTGTCTTTGCTGTTCAGGTCTAAATACATGAGCGGCCTCATCAAAGAAAAAATAAATTCTATCCAAGGAGTTTTCTTCACAAATACTCTCTATAGCTTCCTTAACATCTTCAATATCAGGCAATGATGAAATATCTAAAGAAATATTGCCCTTGTAAGATTCTTCAAAGATCTTAACGATATTTTTTAGGTCTTTTTCAATCTCAAATTCATTATTATTTACATCATTACTAAGAAGATTAGCTGTTGTACTTGAAACTACAATTCCTTTTTTGCGTAGTTTATTTACTAACGATTTTAGTGTCTTAGCTAACATCCAATGATAAAACTGAAGATGATCGTTTGTATTTATTAATGAGCTTTTGTTGAAAGATACAAAAACAGCTACTGAAGATTCACTTTCTGATTCAATTTCTAATTCAGAAACTTTCATTAAGAATGATTTGCCAGTACCCCGTGAACCTTCTAACAAACAGGGTTCTGGCGATTTTAGTGCTTTAATTATGTTTATGTCTGATGAATTTACTACAGATAAATTTAAAATTTCAGTTTGTTTGATACTTTCAGTGCGCAGGTAGAATTCGCTCATTATTACACCTTAGGTCCGCCAAATATTTCTCGAATATGTAATATGTGTACAAATTCCTCAGGGATGCATTGAAGAGATTCTAAAGATTCCTTAGATAGGGACTTAGCATATCTACAAGTAAGAACAAAAAGTATTATTTCCACAGTATCTGAAAATGTTTCGAAATATGTTTCTAAAAGTTTTTTATTGTAACTAAGTTGTAGACCACTTTTTTCCCATGTTTCATTATTACCATGGACAAATTCAGAAAGATTCCGATATGTTGAAATAGCCTTTCCCCTATATTCTGCTGCTTCTGAAGATAACTCTTTGAAAAAAGCATTTGTAAATCGTGATGATAGAACTCCATTATCTTCATTAATCAATTCAGACCATTTTATGTCAGCACGACCATTAAGCCATTCTATGAGATCGAGTTTATGAACAGAAAAATGAGCTGCACCTAATCCCATTTCAAAAGCTAGACGAAGTGAGGAAAATGCCTGTCTGTACATTCCCATTGTTGCATTTAGCGTCGCAGATTCTAATTGAGAGCTGACAGTGATTAGAATGTTTTTTTCTGATTGATCATAAATGTGATCTGTGAACTCATATATACATGAGGATAAGTGATGGACTTTACCAAGTTTACTTTGACACTTTAGCGATTTTATGAATATCTCGTGAGTTTCCTTTTCTAGCTTGGTGAGGTATTCCTTGATATTCATAACATTCCTTAATTGGCTGTCGATATAAATGTAACGCTAAAAATTCTTCGATTAAAGTTGCGGAGTGACTATAATATTGTTTTCTCAGTTCATGCAGAATTTATGGGTAGCTTCTTAATTGATATGCGTTTGTATGGGTTGTTTTATCAGAGACTCTGCAGGAATACCTAGCTCTTGATGTAGTTTCCAAATCATTTTAAGTGTCAGGGAGCGTTTGCGGTTTAAAACCTCATACACTCGGTTACTTTTTCCAATCATCGGCTCCAGGTCTTTTACGGTTAGGCCTTTCTGTTCCATTTCAAATTTAATGGCTTCAACAGGATCGGGTAAGTCGAGAGGAAAGTGTTTATGCTCGTAAGCTTCAATCAACGTCACCAGAACATCCAGTTTTTCACCTTCCAGCGTGTTGGATTTAGTCATCATTAGTGTTTCAACTTCCTTTAATGCTGCGCGGTAATCGGTGTCAGTTTTGATTGGTTTGATGTCCATTATGTTGTTCCTGGTACTAAATCGTTTGCGCATCGATCTGGTCATATAGGGCATGGGTGCCTATGAAACGGATATAAACAATGCTGTAAGCGTAGTTAATCCATACCACTAGCCGGTATTTATTACCGGCAATATTGAATACGACTCTGCCGTCTTTGAGAATACTGGTACTTTTGAAATCCGCTTTTACTTCCGCAGGCGTTGTCCAGTTCGCTTTTAGTGCGTGTCTGTACCAAGCAAGTGTTGGTTGAATTGCATCATTGTAAGACGGATCATTTTCCCAAAATGCTTTCAAGGTCGACAGAGCAATAATTCTCATGGAACAGAATAATAGTCCCATAATGGGACTTTGACAACTATTTCGATTGCGGAATCCACCGTCCATAAACCTTGATGATCATTCCCCAATCCTTATGTCCCATTTGCTGGGCAACCCACATATAGTGTTCGCCTCTGGATAGCATCATTGATGCGAAGGTGTGGCGGGTTTGGTAGGGGCTGCGGTATTTGATATTTGCTATTTCCAATGTCGGAATCCAGATTTTTTTGCGGATAGGTTGATCGTTTGCCCACGGCTGATTGGTGTCCTGATCGTGGAAAACGGTTACATTCTGTTTTCCGGTAAAGGTTTGCTGATTGAGCAGGGCTTCTTTGGCTTGCGGTTGCAGCGTGACTTCTCGTTTCCCCGATTTGGTTTTGGTTTCTTTCATTTGTCCACGAACATAAGCGCTGCTGACAAATACTCGGTTGTTTTCAAAGTCGACATCCTTCCAGCGAAGCGCGATCAATTCGGAAGTTCTAAGACCTGAATAAAATGCAAACTGAATCAGGTTTTTTGCCTGGCCGGTAAGTTCGTTCAGAATTCTGGCGATTTCATCTTGTGTGAACGGCTCAGGTTCACGAGTTTTGTTGGGAAGATTCTTAACCCTTTGCAGTGGGTTTTTGTCGATGATTTCGTCGTGATACAGCTCCTCGAACGTTTGACGCAGCGGGGTCAGGATGTTGCCTTTGCGTTTGTTTGAGCAAGGAAGCTCCGATAACCATTCCTTAACTTTGCTGGCGGTCAGTTCGGCAATGGTGAGATCGCCAAAGGTTGGAATCAAATGATGATAGATGGCGCTGTTATAGTCTTGCAGCGTACTAATTTGCAGCTTGGCTTGGTTGCGGCGCAGCCAGTTAACAAGCGCTTCCTTGATCGTGTAGAGATCGGGGCGGGTTTTCCTGAATTCCTTGGCTTTCTTGCTGTACGGAAAATGCCGGAAATAATCGAAGGTGCCGATTCTGATTTCGTGTTTGATGGCTTGCAGCTTAAGGCCTAGTTCTTTCAGTGCGGTTTTGGTCGGCGGCATGGGGATAGTTTCCCGGCAGCGCACACCCTGGAAAGTGAACGATAGCTGGATGCTATTGCCACGAACCGTTATGCCTCTTTGCCTTGCATCCATAGATTAGCTGCGGACATGCTTATAAAAACTTTTTTATTCGCGGACTTGAACCAATGTATTCCAAATCTCCATTGCCCCTTTTTCAAATACTGCCGAATGGCGTTTTCAGATAAGCCCGTCAGTTCCGCACATTTCTTGACAGTCACCAGTTGTCGATCGGAGTGATTCATTTCTTTTCCTCCCCGTCATTACCGGCAATATGCTTGGCTACATGCTTTTCAACTTCCGCTTGATCCTCGATCAAACCCTTATCCACTACTTTGCGTTTACCCATCACAACCGCCCAGAAACTGCCAAGTTTTTGCGTGATGGCATAACCCACACTCTTTGTTTCGCTATAGTGCGTTGCCTCCGGGCAAACATCCTGAAACTTAATACCCAGGATATTTTCGTATCGGCGATAGGTCAGCGGATTATGAAGTATTTTAAGAACGCGCCAGCCGAAGTATTGCCCCATGATCAAAGCACCTAATGCGCTTTCGAGCGTAGTGCCAACGCCTCTAAATTCTTTGATATTCTTTAAAAGAATTTGCTCTTGTTCTTCACTTAAATTTAGATCAAACAGTTTTCTCTGATTGGTTTCCATGATCAGTAGTGTTCCTGCTAGTTAATATATGTCCTGATAATACACTACTTGTCATGGCAGTCAATAAGATGCTTGTCCTACTCGTCGAGAAGCTTCGCCTGCGCATAAAACTCCTCCTTAGTGAATTGCCGCATCTCGCCGTGAAACTTGATGACGATCTCGATCTGATCATTAATTGTCAGTACGCCACAGATATGGCCGATTTGCGTGATGCTGTATTTCTTTCCGGGTTGCAGCGCATCCTTTTTGAGGACGGCCAAACGGTAGATCAAGGACACGGCTTCATCTAAAGTAAATGGATTCATAACGCCTTTTAATGGATCATTTTTAGTGTTGAGGTGGGTTCTCATGGATAACCTCCGGATGATAAAAAGGGGTTGGTACAGTTATTGATACAAGTCCAAGAGAAACAGCTCCGGCGTGACATTGCGTGCGCTCGGCTTGCGCCTCGCTCCTTAATGTCACATCCTCGCTGTTGACTTTGAAAAGCATCCAAACATGCTTGCGGGTACTTAAATTCATTCCTTTCCAGACGATACCGGCAACCCGTAATGGAACAGTATCTCCATAACGTCCAGTGACGATTGAAATCGCTTCACCAACTACTGGATTGAGTTGCTGGCTGTGTTCGTAATAAGGTTTGATGGCTTGCGAACGGTGCGGGGTTTCAGGCTCGCCCATTGCCAACATGAACGCCGCCCAATCACTGGCGGTTGCTGATTGGCGGATAGCTTCAAGTTCCGGGTCGTCGGTTTTGTCCAGTTTTCTTAATTGCCGCCAGACGGTCACACTTGGGCCGCCAATTTGTTGAAACTGACGAATGCCCCAGGTATTAGCCCAAGCCGAGATACGCTCCGCCGCTTTTACAGAGTCATTGCCGTACAAGTCTTGATCCAATGCATAGCCGTCGATATTTTTGGCGATGTACTTGGCAATGTAACCCGCAGCCGTGCCTTTTTCCGGATCAATGGCAACTGCCTTAAACCGGTGTTCTTGCGCACCTGGTTCATCACCACTATCAAGAAGTGCGTAATGGCGCATAACTCTGCGCACAGCTTCACGGTGTTTATCTGGCATGAATAACAGTAAGTGCCAATGTGGGGTGCCGTCGTGATGAGGTTCGACGACACGGAAGCCATAAGGTTGAATACCTTGGCGATGC
>NZ_JAMWZS010000061.1 GCF_024282095.1 Nitrosomonas sp. | reverse complement strand
ACCGTTTAACCGGTCAGACCGACAACACCAGCTTTAAACTCTGGAAATACGACGCCAACAGCAAGTAGCCCGGATAAGCTTGCGTCATCCGGGAATCGACTTGATCCAAACTTTATCAGCTTGATGTGGGGAAAATGGCCAGATATATAAGCCCGTAGGTTGGAATGAGTTTACGAATTCCAACATAACGAACTGATCGGTGAATACCGCGACAATGCCGCAACTGCTACGCCGATGGATGATTGGCTGCTGAGACGGGAAACCATCTGGTTGGAGGATATCCCGGTTGCCGTAATCAAAAAGCCTACAACCACCGGCCCGATCCAGATCTCCTACATCCATACCGATCACCTCAACACGCCGAGAGTGATCGTCAATCAAAGCAATACCCCGGTATGGCGCTGGGACAATACCCATGCCTTCGGCGCCAACCTGCCGGACGAAGATCCGGATGGCAACAGTCAGTTCTTCGAATACAATCCGAGATTCCCGGGGCAGTATTTCGATAAGGAGACCGCACTTCACTACAATTACTTCAGGTATTATGAGCCGGAGACGGGTAGATACCTGACCCCTGATTCCATTGGGCTGGCGGGCGGGTTGAATGTCTATGGGTATGTGGGGCAGAATCCGCTGAGTTTTACTGATTCCAATGGATTACTACCTGACGCAATTGCTGATTTCGGATTAATTGCATTTGATCTTGCATCGTATGCATACAATAAAGCCCGAGGTTGCGATACGTCAGGGGATATTGCTTCATTAAAAGCGAATACTTTGGGACTGCTTATTCCTGGTGCCACAGGTTTGGGGCTTGGGGTTAGGGCTTCTGGTGTAGGTTCAAAGACAATATCTGTTTTAGGGAAGAATCCTGATTATATTAAACGAGCAAATGAATTAGGAGCAAAACGTTTTAGTATTCCAGCAGATGTATGGAACAGAATGAATAAAGCCGACCAATGGACTGCCAATAAAAAATTTCTAGATCGAATGATAAGGCGTGGAGATGATATCGTTTTATCAAATTCTGTTAAGGACATCAATGATGTATCTGGAACATTCCGAAGAGAATTAAATTATATGATGGAACAGGGATTTAAGATAAGTCGTGATGGAACAAGGTTAGTAAAATAAAATAAAATGACAAATATTATGTATAAACTAATAAGTCTCCCACGAGAATTCTCTCAGAAAAACACGGTGTCTATGTATGATTTATTACAAGCGGTAGGTTATACAAGTATAGCGAGACAAGTTTCTGAGCAAGATTTATATGACGCACTATTTTCTCATCCTGATTTTGTCAATGAGTGGCTTGAATACTCTGAAGATAAGAGATGTGCGGGCTGGTATTTCAGATTAAATGATTCAAATAAATATTTGGTTGGTTATTTTGATCTGAATAGAAACATAGAGACCGAATATGATGATAAGTTAGAAGCTTGCGCTGCTTTTGTAAAACGTGAATTGGATGAAATTATTAAAAAATAAACAAAATGACAGCTCCCGTAGGACGCATTGATAATGCTCCGAATTTATCAGCTTGATGTGGGGAAAATGGCCAGATGTATAAGTGCAGTTTTGACTCTGATGGCAGACTCAAAACCCACCTCATAGGCAGCTCGTAGGTTGGAGTGAGGCTACGAACTCCAGCATAACAGTTGGTTGGTGAGAGAGAAACAATGCCGCTATTGCTGTACCGGTAATCCTTTGGCTGATGGCATGACAACCTTTACCTAGAATGTTGCGGACAAGCTCTCGATGAATTATCAACAATGCATATCTGCAAATCAATTTCCTGGATCAACACATTACCAAAATGACCTGCTTAGTCTCCAAGTATCTCTTCTGCAATGACTCCAGCTCGGCAACTAATCGGCAAATGCCAGACAATATTGTCACCGCCATGTCGGCGGAAGAAGGGTTAATCCGGCAAGAAACTGTGTGGTAGTGGGGTATTCCAGTTGCGGTGTTTGATAATCTGTTAAGTATTATAAGTATAAATGAGGGAGTTATTCGTCAATATGATGAATGAAGTGGAAGAGTACTGCAATTGTCTTTCATCAAAACTCGGTTGTTTGTGGCCGAGTTTCGGGTGATATGGTACCGTTGTCTAACAGCGTGAGCATACAGTCGAATTAAGGATTCCTAAAGAAAAAAGCTTGAAAAAGCTGATTAAATAGGTGAACATAATCACTTTTCCGAATTTCTCATACCTTGTCTGGTATAGCGCTTAATTGAATTTTCCATCTGAAATGTGAGTGTTGTGTTGTGTCTAATTTGATGAATACTTATTCACGGCTGCCTGTTACCTTTGTCAAAGGCGAAGGAGTGTGGTTGTGGGATGACCGTGGTGAGCGGTATCTGGATGCTTTGGCTGGCGTTGCTGTATGTGGGTTGGGGCATTGCCACCCAAGATTGACCAAAGCGATCTGTGAACAGGCCGGAATGCTGATTCATACTTCCAATCTTTATCATATCGAAAAGCAGGAGCGACTGGCTGATCGTCTGATTGAGTTATCAGGAATGGACAATGCGTTTTTCTGTAATTCCGGTGCGGAAGCTAACGAAGCAGCGATAAAACTGGCGCGATTGCATGGACACAATCAGGGGATCTCGCTTCCTACCATTATTGTGATGGAACGTTCGTTTCATGGTCGTACCATGGCAACGCTGACAGCAAGCGGAAACCGTAAAGTACAGGCAGGATTTGAGCCTTTGCTGTCCGGTTTCGTACGGGTTCCATATAACAATATGGATGCGATTGCACAAGTTGCCGCCAACAATAAGGATGTCGTTGCGGTACTGGTGGAGCCTTTTCAAGGTGAGGGCGGTGTCAATATTCCTGAAGCGCATTATCTGCAGGAATTACGTCATTTGTGCAATCAGAACGGATGGTTGCTCATGCTGGACGAGGTGCAATCCGGAATTGGGCGTAGCGGGAAATGGTTTGCATTTCAGCATAGCGGTATTATGCCGGATGTGGTAACTCTGGCTAAGGGCCTGGGAGGCGGGGTGCCAATCGGTGCTTGTCTGGCAAAAGGTACGGCTGCTGAAGTCTTCAAGCCGGGTAACCATGCTTCCACTTTTGGCGGTAATCCGCTGGTTTGCGCAGCGGCGATCGAGGCACTGAAAGTGATTGACGATGAAAATCTTCTCGATCATGCGACGAAATTGGGTGACTTTATGCGTGATCGGTTAAAAAAACAACTGGCTGATGTAACGGGTGTTGTGCAAGTCAGGGGTCAGGGTTTGATTATCGGTGTTGAGTTGTCAGTGCCATGTGGCGAATTGGTAAAAAGAGCGCTGGAAAAGAAATTATTAATCAATGTGACATCCGATAAAGTGATACGTTTGCTGCCCGCATTTGTGATGCAACAAAGCGAAGCTGAGCAAGTGGTTGATATCACTTGTCTGTTGATAAAGGAGTTTTTGAATAACTAAACAGGCTACGTAGGTAGTGTATTGCTGATTGGTTATTTATCTCGTTATGCAATTTAAGCATTTTCTGCAATTTAAAGATTTTTCCCGAGAAGAGTATGAGTATTTATTTGAACGCACTCGCTGGATAAAGCGGGAATTCAAACAATACCGGCAATACTGGCCATTGGCAGATCGTACGCTGGCCATGATTTTTGACAAAAATTCAACACGTACACGTCTGTCATTTGAAGCGGGAATGCATCAATTAGGTGGTGCGGCAATCTATCTGTCGACGCGGGATACGCAACTGGGACGAGGAGAGCCGGTAGAAGATGCGGCTCGGGTCATTTCACGGATGGTCGATCTAATTATGATTCGTACCTATGAGCATGACACAATCAAACGCTTTGCGGAGCATTCAAGAGTGCCTGTAATCAATGGCCTAACCGATGAGTATCATCCATGTCAGATAATGAGTGATATTTTTACCTATATAGAATACAGGGGAAGCATAGCAGGCAAAACAGTCGCATGGATTGGTGATTCCAATAATATGTGCAATACCTGGCTGCAGGCGGCTGAAATTTTTGATTTTAAAGTGCATGTATCAACACCGCCGGGTTACGATATTCATCCTGAGCAAATAGGATTAAACAGTACGGCTCATTATGAAAAGTTCGCTAATCCCCGGAAAGCTGTGATCGGTGCGGATTTGGTGACGACGGATGTGTGGACTAGCATGGGATTTGAGGCGGAAACAGAGCAAAGGAAAAATGATTTTGCCGCATTCTGTGTGAATGCGGAAATGATGTCTTTAGCGAAGAAAGATGTAATATTTATGCATTGCTTACCGGCTCACCGTGGTGAAGAAGTGAGCGCCGAAGTTCTGGATGGGCCACAATCGGTGGTGTGGGATGAGGCGGAAAACCGGTTACACACGCAGAAGGCATTGATGGAATATTTGCTGCTGGGCAAGTTAAATAGTGGAAGTTAAGTTTTCTTCAATTTGAGAATGATGACGAGACACTGAGTCATAACAGTACAAAACAACGGAAGTACTCAATATTTAAGACAATGAAAAAAATTAATAAAGTGGTTTTAGCGTTTTCGGGCGGATTGGATACATCGGTTATCTTGAAGTGGCTGCAGGATACTTATCAGTGTGAGGTAGTTACTTTTACTGCTGACATCGGACAGGGGGAAGAAGTTGAACCGGCGCGTGTCAAGGCAAAACAACTGGGCATCAAAGAAATTTATATTGATGATTTGCGTGAAGAGTTTGTACGCGATTTTGTGTTTCCTATGTTTCGAGCCAATACAATTTATGAAGGTGAGTATTTGTTGGGTACGAGCATCGCACGTCCATTGATTGCAAAAAGGCAAATTGAAATTGCCAATGAAACTGGTGCAGATGCAGTTTCACATGGCGCAACGGGCAAAGGTAATGATCAGGTGCGTTTTGAGTTGGGTTATTATGCCTTGCAGCCAAACATACAGGTGATTGCTCCATGGCGCGAGTGGGATTTGGTGTCAAGGGAAAAATTGCTGCAATACGCGGAATTGCATGGTATTCCGGTTGAAATGAAAAAAAAGGCGGGATCACCTTATAGCATGGATGCCAACCTCTTGCATATTTCCTACGAAGGCAGGGTTCTGGAGGATCCTGCCGCAGAGCCTGAAGAATCAATGTGGCGCTGGAGTGTTGCGCCGGAAAAAGCGCCGGATGAGCCTGAGTATCTGGATATCGAGTTTGCGCGTGGCGACGTCATTGCATTGAATGGTAATAAATTATCACCAGCAGGTGTTTTGGAGAAGCTGAATCAGTTGGGTGGCAAGCATGGAATCGGCAGACTGGATTTGGTGGAGAATCGTTACGTTGGCATGAAATCGCGAGGATGCTATGAAACTCCCGGTGGAACAATTTTATTGCGTGCGCATCGAGCAATAGAGTCGATTACTCTGGATCGTGAAGTGGCACATTTAAAGGATGACTTGATGCCAAGGTATGCCGCTCTGATTTATAACGGATATTGGTGGAGCCCGGAGAGAAGGATCCTGCAAACCTTGATTGATGCCACCCAGGAAAGGGTGAATGGATGGGTGAGATTGAAATTGTATAAGGGCAATGTCATTGTGGTGGGTAGAGATTCTCAAACCGATTCATTGTTTGATCCTAATATTGCGACTTTTGAGGATGATGCGGGTGCGTATAATCAGGGGGATGCGGCAGGATTCATAAAATTGAATGCATTAAGGTTGCGCATTGCAGCAGGCGTTGAAAGAAAGAAAAGTAAGAATTAGAAATCTCTTAACATAGAAAAAGAAGATCAAGAACAACAAATAAGTTAGAGTGGACATGCAGAAAACACGAATTGATTGACTCAATTAAAAGAATTATTATGCCAACGTTTGATATAGTTTCGGAAGTTGATAAGCAAGAAGTCAGGAATGCGATTGATCAAGTCAACAAGGAAGTGAGTACTCGATTCGACTTCAAAGGCTCTGATGCGAGAGTTGAGCAAGTTGATTATCAATTGACTGTGTTTGCTGATGATGAGTTTAAACTGGAACAGGTTTCAGATATTCTGCGAATCAAATTGACGAAGCGGAATGTGGATGTACGGTGTCTGGACACAGGGCAGATTGAGAAAGTAAGCGGCAATAAAGTAAAGCAGGTGATAACAGTTAAAACCGGTCTCGATTCCGAGCTGGCAAAAAAGGTTGTAAGAAGCATTAAGGATAGCAAGCTCAAAGTTCAAGCAAGTATTCAAGGGGAAGTAGTGCGTGTAGCGGGCACAAAAAAGGACGTGCTGCAAGAGACCATGCATTTAGTGAAGAAATTGATTGATGATTTTCCATTGCAGTTCCAGAATTTTAGGGATTAATAAAATACAATATGAGCGTGGCACTAGAGCATTAGATTGAAGCATGAATTTTCTAAATTATTTTGTTAAATAAAATAAGATTTCATAATCCATGTTTGTCTTGACATGCAAAGATAAACCCCATAGAATCCGCTCTCTTTTTTGTCACATCTTTAACGTATCTTAAAGGTGCTGAATTACTAATCGTAATTGTAATGACGATTAAACACGGAATAATCAGCAAATAAAATAGTATGCGAACGGCCCAAGAGTCGTTCCAGTTTTTTAGGACATAGAAATGCCGACAATTAGTCAGTTAGTTCGAAAGCCACGTGTTGCTAAGCGGGTTAAAAGTAATGTGCCTGCATTAGAAAACTGCCCACAAAAAAGAGGGGTATGCACACGGGTGTATACAACAACACCAAAGAAACCGAATTCAGCTTTACGTAAAGTTGCGAGAGTTCGGCTAACCAATGGATTTGAGGTGTCGAGTTACATTGGTGGTGAAGGGCATAATCTTCAGGAACACTCAGTGGTATTGATCCGCGGTGGTCGTGTCAAAGACCTGCCTGGTGTGCGATATCACACAGTTAGGGGTAGCTTGGATACAGCGGGAGTGAAAGATCGTAAGCAAGGGCGCTCGAAGTATGGTTCTAAGAAACCAAAGAGTGCTTAGAATATAGGGCTTGATGTTCGGGTAACTAAAGAGATATGTAGTAAGAAAATGAGGTTGCATAATGCCAAGACGTAGAGAAGTTCCAAAGCGCGAGATACTGCCAGATCCAAAATATCACAATGTAGAATTGGCAAAATTTGTTAATGTTCTGATGACGCGTGGCAAGAAATCGGTTGCAGAGAGAATTATTTATGGAGCACTGGAGCATATAGAAAAGAAAACCGGTGGCGATCCATTGGAGGTATTTACGCAGGCGCTGACTAATGTGCGACCAGTGGTGGAAGTTAAGAGTCGTCGTGTCGGTGGTGCTAATTATCAAGTTCCGGTTGAAGTAAGGTCGGTGCGACGTAATGCCTTGGCGATGAGATGGCTAAGGGATGCGGCCAGGAAGAGAAATGAAAAATCTATGGATGTCAGATTGGCTGGCGAATTAGCTGAAGCAGCCGAAGGGCGGGGCGGGGCAGTTAAGAAACGAGAGGAAGTGCATAGAATGGCTGAATCAAATAAAGCTTTCTCGCATTTTAGGTTTTAGTAGATTGGATTTAAGTAATAAGTTCTGTCAAAAATTAGATTGAAATAAATGTAAGGCATTATAATTGTGGCAAGAAAAACTCCCATAGAACGTTATAGAAACATAGGCATTATGGCGCATATAGATGCTGGTAAAACTACCACCACTGAGCGTGTGCTTTTCTACACTGGCGTATCTCACAAGCTTGGAGAGGTGCATGATGGTGCGGCCACTATGGATTGGATGGAGCAAGAGCAGGAAAGAGGGATTACTATTACTTCTGCGGCCACAACCTGCTTCTGGAAGGGGATGGCAGGTAATTATCCTGAGCACCGGATTAATATAATAGATACGCCGGGGCACGTGGATTTTACTATTGAGGTCGAGCGTTCATTGCGCGTTCTGGATGGTGCCTGCACAGTATTTTGCGCAGTAGGTGGTGTGCAGCCTCAAACTGAAACGGTTTGGAGGCAGGCAAATAAATATGGAGTTCCCCGGCTGGCATTCGTTAATAAGATGGATCGTTCGGGTGCTAATTTCATGCGTGTATATGAACAGATCAAAACGCGACTTAAAGCAGTGCCTGTGCCGATACAATTACCAATAGGTGCTGAAGATAAATTTGAGGGTGTTGTTGATCTGATAAAAATGAAAGCTATCTACTGGGATGACGAAAGTCGCGGGATGAAATTTGAGGAGCGCGATATACCGTCAGATTTGAAGGCAGATGCTCAAGAATGGCGCGAAAAGATGTTGGAAACCGCGGCAGAAGCAAATGAAGATTTGATGAATAAGTATCTTGAAAATGGAGACCTTGAAGCCGCCGAAATTAAGAATGGGCTGCGTACACGGACTATTAATAATGAGATAGTGCCCATGATGTGCGGTACCGCTTTTAAGAATAAAGGTGTGCAGGCGATGCTGGATGCGGTTATTGATTATATGCCATCACCTACAGATATTAAGGCAATAGAAGGTGAGGCCGAGAACGGAGAGGCAGCTGAAAGAATGGCGGATGATAGCGAGCCATTCTCAGCTTTGGCATTCAAGATCGCAACCGATCCATATGTGGGGCAATTAATATTTTTTAGAGTATATTCAGGCGTCGTTACATCCGGTGATACAATTTACAATCCTATCAAAGGGAAGAAAGAAAGGATTGGTAGGCTATTGCAGATGCATGCAAATCAACGAGAAGAGATCAAAGAGGTTCGAGCGGGAGATATTGCCGCGGCTGTTGGGCTGAAAGATGTGGTTACGGGCGATACTTTATGTGATCCACAGAGAATTATCACTCTGGAAAGAATGGATTTTCCGGAACCGGTGATTCATGTTGCGGTTGAGCCGAAAACAAAAATAGATCAAGAAAAAATGGGCATTGCGTTGAATAGGCTTGCACAAGAGGATCCTTCATTTAGAGTTAGGACAGACGAGGAATCGGGGCAGACAATTATTTCCGGAATGGGAGAGTTACATTTGGAAATTATTGTCGATCGTATGAAGCGCGAGTTTGGTGTAGAGGCTAATGTAGGGGCGCCACAAGTTGCATATCGTGAGGCGATAAGAAAACAAATAGAAATAGAAGGGAAATTTGTTAAACAATCGGGTGGTCGTGGGCAATATGGCCATGTCTGGCTCAAAATGGAACCCAATGAAGCCGGGAAGGGTTTTGAATTTATCGATGAAATTAAAGGTGGTGCGGTGCCTCGTGAATACATACCTGCGGTTGAGAAAGGACTGTTGGAAACGATACCAAGTGGAGTGTTGGCTGGATATCCTGTAGTGGATGTCAAGGTGACGCTTTTCGATGGCTCATATCACGATGTAGATTCTAACGAGAATGCATTTAAAATGGCGGCATCGATAGCATTCAAAGATGGAATGCGCAAAGCAAATCCGGTTTTGCTGGAACCAATGATGGCTGTTGAAGTGGAAACGCCCGAAGATTTTATGGGGAACGTGGTTGGTGATTTGTCATCAAGAAGAGGCATGATACAGGGTATGGAAGACGTTCCTGGTTTGAAGGTAATTCGGGCTGAAGTGCCGCTCGCCGAAATGTTTGGTTATTCCACCGCACTGCGATCGGCGACGCAGGGTAGGGCGACGTACTCCATGGAGTTTAAGCATTACTCTGAAGCTCCAAAGAATGTGGCAGAAGCAATAATAAATAAGAAATAATCGAATTGATAGAGTGCAGAGGATAGGTCATGGCAAAAAGTAAATTTGAGCGATCGAAGCCACACGTAAATGTTGGAACGATAGGTCACGTGGATCATGGTAA
>NZ_JAMWZS010000060.1 GCF_024282095.1 Nitrosomonas sp. | reverse complement strand
TCGTCGTCGAAGTCTTCGTCGGTGAAGTCGAGGAAGTTGGTCGCCATGTCGTCGGCGGTCATGGTGAGGTGGATTTCGTCCGCGCCGAGGCCGCTTTGGTCTTCAATGCTGTAGATTTCCAGGTGATTCAGGTAGGAAATGCTGTAGCGGTAACCGGCGAGGAATTCGAAATCCGTTGTCTGGCTGCGTTCCAGCAGCATGTAAATATCCTTGATATCGGCGGCGCGGTCGTAGCCGATCACGGTGAGTGGGTCTTCATTCGAGGCTTGCTCAAACGGCGCCGGGGCGGCGATGCCTTCGAACAAACTGAGCTGGATTTTCCGGTTGAAATCGTTTTGAATGTAAAACTCTACCCGGTAAGGATTGCCGCTCAACAATTGCTCAGCCAGCGGCGCGCGGAACCAGCATTCGTCATTTTTCCCGTTCTTCTGTCCGACCGGCAAACGCGGGTCTTTGGGAATATCGTTCGGTTGCAGGCCGATGGCGAGGAAGCGGTTCTCACCGGTGTGTTTAATGAAGGAAAACACGATGTTGCCGGTGAATTGATCATCCCTCTCTGCGGCTTTCAGGCGGATGAACATCGGCCGGTGCACGTCGACTTGATCGCCCGTTTCGGAAAATTGGAATTCGTGCTGCAGACTGTTCAGCCAGTCGTTGTCGAGCCCTAATTCGCTCCATTTGACTTGATTGTACGGGTCGATTTGGGTCGACATATTGTTCTCAAAATAAAACGCGGCTTCCAGATTGGGTGAGTAAGTGAACGTGTAAGTGCCCGGTTCGCGGATGTAAATCCATTGAAACACGCCGGGGGAGGGGATCTTCAGGTCGTTGGCGATATTGACTGTGATCGGTGAATCCGGGGCCTGAAAATGCACAAAATTGCTCTGGATTTTGGCTTGATTCGGGGTGTTGTACGGAAATTGCCAATGCACTTGCGCCAGAATGCCGCGGTGGTCGCTTTGGATTCTTTCAAACGTCAAATCCAGCGCGGAGAAATTCGACGGCAAAATCCGCATGTGCTGCGCCACCAGACGGCGCGGCGTTTCGCCCACGGCATCGGTGCGTTGCTTCGGAAAGCAGATGTAGTCCAGTCGTTCTTTCAATCCTGCGGGCAAATGCTCGCCTTCTTTCAAGTTGGTGTTGGTCAAGCCCGGATCCGCTTCCATGAAAGCGCCCGGCGGCGTCATGAACGTGCGCCAGCCGTCGATCAATTGTTCGGTGAAAATCAGTTGGTTTTGCCTGAAAAGAATGCCTTGCGAGGCATTGTTGTACGGACCGCCGTTGTTGATGAATACATTGGTCCATTCGCCGTGGCCATCGGTGGAGTAGGGCGGCGTATCGCCACGAATGTTCAAATCGCCCAGCACGATGACTTTGTCCCAATT
The DNA here is from genome assembly GCF_024282095.1 of Nitrosomonas sp. Classification (GTDB taxonomy): domain Bacteria; phylum Pseudomonadota; class Gammaproteobacteria; order Burkholderiales; family Nitrosomonadaceae; genus Nitrosomonas. Next base: position 9,156 of record NZ_JAMWZS010000060.1, on the reverse strand, counting down.
GGTGTTATCTTCCGGCGCGCCGATGAGTCCGATCAACGCGCCTTCGATGACTTTCAATTGCCGCAGGCGGATGATGTGGTGTTCGCCGACTTCCTCGTAAAACGCTTGCAAATGCGTCAAGGCAATGGTGACGACTTCAAAGTGTAAACCGGTGCTGATCTGCACGATGGCCACGCCTTTTTCCGCCAGACCGTCATCGCTCGCGCTCATTGGGTAGAAAAGACCGCTTTGATAGGGATAAAATCGACTGCGGTTATTGGAAAAGTTATTATCCGATGGTGGCAATTCGCGGAATTCGAATTTGCTGAATATCGCCAGTCCGCCATCATTCAAATCGCCGCTGCCGCCGTTGAACGACACGATGGTGTGCGGATACAGGTGCTTCAATCCATCTTCCAGAATCTCTTTGGCATCTTCGTTATCCGCTTCATTGAACACCACCACATCGGGGTGTTCGTCAAACGCGAAATTCGCCGGGTCGAGCGCTTTGATCACCGCCTTTGCACGCCATTCGGCATCGCTGTGAGGACCTGCAGGCCAGGCTTGCGCTTGGATATTCATGGTTAAGATTCTGAAATTTCTCATGATGGGACTCCCTCAGTTGGATGATTGATAGCGTATCTCAACGATCATCGAATCACAAATAATGAAAAATTCCTATCAGCGATGTGCCTCCTGTTGCATAGATGAGTGGGCTGTCCCAGGTATGTGGAGAAAAAGCTTCGGCTAAGGTAATCGAGATCGGCATTAGCAGTAGCGCGGCAATAAGCTGAGTGGAATTGAAATAGGGATGAAATGCCAATATTGCGATCACCGTGGTTATCAATACGCATGCGCTGCCAATATAACTGCGGACGTACTTTTGCTGGGTAAAAAGCGCATAAGTCGTATATTTTCTTTTGCCGAATTTTATCCCGACGGGTTCCGCCAGACCATCACCGACGCCATTGGCAATGAGGATGATCATGACGAGCGGCAGCATGTCGCGGCTTTCGAAGTAAGCCAGCAAGGGAATGAGTACCAAGTAGCTAGCGATAAACTGTGTGTAAAGCCAAGTCAATGTAAATGGCCTATCTTCCGGCCTATCAACTGAGCAGAACATCACGGAAAGTACCCCAAACTTATTGCGCAAGGGCGCTATAAAGAATGTCAGGAAAATGAATGCACAGATGATATCGATGAAAAATGTGGTTGCGCTGTAGGGGTATTCAACGACGGATGACAGTAAAGTCGGCAGAAAGAAGAATGCGAAATGATTGATTTTGCGCGTGTAGTTAACTTTGAAATTTCGATGGATGACTAATAATCCGCACGCATAATGAATCAAAAATAGTAGTGCGTAGAAAATTGCGTGATGCAACCAGAATTCGAAAGGGATAGGCATGTGCGAGTCGGCTATGGTTTCATCTGCGAGTGGTGAGTGCCACTCCTATACATGTCGCGTTATGCCCATGTGCTGGTGGAGAATACGTATTATCTCGGTTGAGTCCTGCCGCCCCCGATTACGATGACATGCGCGCCTACAAATAAAGATGTGCGTATCTGGTAATTCCATGATCTGATGTTCAAGCTACGGATTTTCACCCAATTTCGGTAGGTCAGTAATTGCGCATTGCAGAATGCGCCGCGTGATACGGGCAATGTTCCGCTGGATGTACCGTAAAAAATAAGTACCGTCCTCACATCGAGTTTCGTGAGATATACCATCCACTTTTAAGCTTATTATCGCAGGAATAGTTATGGTGCAGACTCGTTTTGCGATCAACATACTGCCTGAGAAATCCGGGGTTGTATTCGAAGAGTTGTGCGTCACCATCCGGATCTTCATCGGGAAAATTCGCGCCGGATGCATGCATATTATCTCAACGCCATACCGGGGCGTTGTCTCGATTGACGATCAGCCTCGGTGTATCGAGGTGTTCGGTGTGAATATAGTAAATCTGGATCGGGCCGGTGGGTGTGGGTTTTCTGGCTTGTTAGGGGCCACTCATTAACTTGTCATTTGATCGCTTATCGGCATTTTGTTATATTCCACAGCTAACGAAAAAGGCGTTTAAAATTTCCAACTTGCATCCATCCAGTTCCCCGATTCGCTGCTTATCCATCGTAGTGCCTTGTTTTAATGAAGGCGATGGTGTGGATGCCTTTTTCAGCAGATTGGAATCGGTGCTAATCAAACTGCAAGCATACGATTACGAGATTATTTGCATTGACGACGGCAGCTTCGATAACACGCTGGAAATGCTTTGTCGGCACGCGGTGCGCAATCCCCGCATTGTAGTTTTGGAGCTGTCGCGCAATTTTGGCAAGGAAGCCGCGCTAACCGCCGGCATCGATGCAGCAAGAGGCGATGCGGTTATTCCATTGGATGCTGATTTACAACACCCGCCTGAACTGATCATCGACATGGTAAAACAGTGGGAAAATGGCAGTGATGTCGTTTTGGCCCGGCGCCAGTCACGAAAAATCGACCATCCTGTGCAGCGGCTGGTTACACAGTGGTTTTATCGACTCCATAATTGGATAGCCGAGTGTGCAATTCCCCGCGATGTCGGGGATTTTCGTTTGATGGATAAGCGGGTTGTCGAAGCATTAAAGCGCTTGCCCGAACGCAGGCGCTTTATGAAAGGATTATTTGCGTGGGTGGGATTCAGGCAGAGCATCGTTGAGTTTGTTGTTGAACCCCGTAAATCCGGACGATCATCTTTTAGTGCACGTCGCCTATGGGTGCTGGCATTGGAAGGCATCACCAGTTTCAGCACGGTTCCGCTCGCTGTCTGGGCATATATCGGTTTTACCGTTGCCATGCTGTCGCTGGTTTACGGCTGCTGGATCATTATTAAGACCTTGCTGTTTGGCATTGATGTGCCGGGCTATGCTTCCTTGCTGACCGCCATCCTCTTTCTGGGTGGCATTCAATTGATGGGAATCGGTGTGTTGGGCGAGTATATCGGGCGAATCTACAGCGAAAGCAAACAAAGACCCGTCTACATCATCCGACAACGGTATGGTGGAGCAAGCCCGGATGCTTAGTCGTGAAACGGGACGGCAATTTACCGGTTTCTCCTTGATCGGCATCGTAAATACGCTGATTCATCTGATCATCGTCACCGGATTGGTCGAATTATTCTCCGTGCATCCGCTACCAGCCAATGGCATGGCATTCATCAGCGCCAATCTTTTTTCTTTTTGGGCAAATAGCCGCTGGTCATTTCGGACTGCGGTCACAGGCCAACGCTATATGCGATTCTTCGCGGTATCGCTTGCCGGATTGGCGATTTCTCTGATTGCCGTCGCCATCAGTGAAGCACTGCAATGGCATTATCTGGCGGGTGTTTTTCTGTCTTTTGTTTTTCTTCCCCTGATTACCTTTCTCGCTCACAGGAACTGGACATGGAGAACCCCGGATTGAAACCCGCCACTTCGCATTGGCAGAACACCTTGACGCAACCCGCCATTGCCTCGATTTTTCTGGCACTACTCTGCTTAGGGCTGCATCACAGCGTATTGTCGGGAGGCTGGCGGTTTGATGATGGCGATCATCTTAACTTTGCGAGCACCTATGCACCTTGGCAATACTTCTTGATGCCTGAGATCACCCGGCTGCAATCCGGTGCCAATCTGACGCCGTGGAATACCTTATTTTATGACATCAATCTGTCATTGTTCGGTTTGAATCCCACAGGATTCTATATGCATCAGCTCATGCTGATATGGCTCACCAGTGTTGCAACCTATTTTCTGTTGAAGCTATGGATCGCACCGCTGTGGTCATTGATGGGTGCTGTCATATTTCTGGTTGGCGCACCCACTGTTCACATCGCCAACGAAATCATGACCGGCCATTATGCGAGTGGATTGCTATTTACCGTAATCGCGCTGTATGCCTATGTTCGCGCAGTGCGTGAACAGCGTGTATCGCTGGCACTCATCGGCACATTGTTCTACTTGCTGGCAGTCACATGCAAGGAAATCTATGTGCCGCTCATCGCTATTTTGCCATTTTTACCGGTGGGAACACTCAAAGACCGGCTACGATTTGCCTTGCCATTCTCGTTCGTGGCGTTAGCCTATATTTTCTGGCGCTTGCATGTGTTGGGGCGGTTATTCGGCGGTTACAACCTGGGCGGCAACTACGACTTTTTGTTGATTATCGAGACATTCAGCAATCTTCCTTTTTTCTTATTTGGAAATCATTTGGCCGGAAAGCTTGCAGTAATCATTATCGGCCTGTTCATTCTGTATTGGATTTATCGTAGACAGGTAAACCTCAAGCTAACGGCGGTGGCACTGGGATTACTGTTATTTCCATTGATTCCACTGGTGAATTTTCCCGGAATTAGCGCACCGGATCGCTATTTGTATTTCATCGGGTGGGGATTAGCGCTGTTCCTGGCCTATCTGTTTTCGTTAAGTTCTAACAAACTGAACACACAGTTAGCATGGCTGGCCGGCATTATTCTAATCAGCATCAGTTGGATGCATTCCCGCGAAGAACAGCAGAATCTGTTGAATATGGCCATGCCCACTGAGAAGTCCTATGAATTCATGCTCAATAGCCATGCGAATCAAGTATATATTGAATCCAACTTCAATTATTATTTTGGTGCGGTATTACCCGGCGCGGTAGCAACACAGAAGAAACTGGTACCATCCAGTCCGGATCGCGCGCGCATAGTGCCTGACATGGAACAGTTAGCAGCTATTGATCTGACCCATGTCAGTGTCTGGAGTTACAGCGATGCCTGTCGCTGTGTGGAAGATGTGACCTCAACCTTACCCGCGCGCGTTGCCGATTATCACAACAAACTTACACAGCGTGCATTGTCAGTCAGCCTGCATATCGAAAATTTAAAAGCCACATGGCATTTCGGGCCTTATCAAGACGGAGAGTACGCCATTATGATCAATAATCAGGGCTTCTTCCCACTGCCCAGAAGTGGCGCGCACTCCTATCCGCGTAAAACACTGGAAGGTTATATTCTCTATAAATCTCCGCAAGGTTGGATCACCAAAAGCCCGCAATTTCATATTGATGCTTTGAGCCAATCGAAATGGGAATGGTCACGCCGATAGTTCGGGTTTTTCATTGAGTGCATCGATTTGTACATGGCTGTGTCAATACAATGCCTTGAGGCCGGTTTTCACATAATCGGGGAGGTTTTTCTGCTGCGCGATGCGCTCAAGAAATGCCGGATCATCAGCAACTGTCAAAGGATCCAGCTTCAGCGGCTCAAGGATTTCTGCAAGCGGTGCGGCCGCTCGCTCCAATCCGCGCAATGCCCCTGTGAGTTCACGCTCGCCCGGTAACGGCAAGCGTGGACGCAAATCCATTCCTGAATCTTCCAGCTCATCGAGCACCAGCGTCCATGCTTGCGTTACCGGTAGCGCTTTTGCCAGCTTTGACAGTACCGTGCGGCGCTCTATTTTGGGTTGCGCCAACTCGCGCGCTAATTCCGGCAACCGCTGCAACGTTTCGCGCAGCACAGCCGTGGCGGTTTTCAATGTGAGGCTGCCAACGGATGAATCGGCCGTTTCCTGCTGCAAAAAAATCATCCGCCGCAGTCCGCCGATTCGTAGTGATTCACCCACTGCGCCCAGACGTTGCGTCAGACTCGGCATGCCATAGCGCGCAATCCCATTGATCATAACCAAGCGAATAGCGGTTTCCTTGGCTTGCAGGATGTTTTCATAAGGATCATCAGCATGCTGCGCAATCACAATAAGATCGGCGCGTTTTCCTGCTTCGAGCGAGCCAAGCGCGGCATCCCATTGCAGGATGGCAGCAGCATTCCGTGTCGCCATGGCAAGAATATCGCGATCACTGAATACGGACCCCATGGCTTGACTGACTAACCGGGCTACTTTGAGTTCTCCCAGAAGATTCTTGCTGCCCGACGGCGACCAATCGGAACCGATACCGATCCGCACGCCGGCTTCCTTGGCCGCCTTGATGTTTGCAGTTTGGCCGTACAACAGCAGATTGCTCATGGGAGACCAAATCATGGCGCCTTGTTTCGCACCAAACGTAGCAAAATCATCGGTAGTTAATCCCGCACAATGAATGCCAGCCAGCTGCTTATTGATCGCCCATTGCTCATGCGCGATTTGCAATGATAGAAAATGCTTGCGCGCAGCCTGATCGATACCTTCACTGAGATGGAGAAGAAAACAAGTGGTTTTTTGCAGGCGTGCCAGAAACCGATGCGCATCCTTGGCCTCGACATCGGCAATTCGTGTATCCGCTTCCGGCAATGCTGTTTCGTCGGTCTGCTCCACATTGCGCACGATGCCGCGATAGAAGCGGCGGATGCCGGCGTTACTGAACAATTGTATGCCCTGGCTGGTCGTTACGCCGCCAAGCAAGCTTTTGCATTCGACGTAACGAATGAGGGCGGGCACCAATTCGGGTGATTTGCCGATGACCTGCATGGGACCGCTGATCAGTTTGCGGTAGGTGGGCGTTCCTGACCATTGATTGCGGTTGCTGTACTGCTTCGGCACATCCCACAGACACAGTGCGTTATAGGCCAGATGATTATGCAATTCAATGAGGCCTGGATAAATGGTTCCGCCCGTGTTAACCACAGGTATGTTCTCGAATCCTGCCGGGCAGGGGGCCTGCAATGGGGTGACGGCGACAACGTTGCCCTGATCGATATAGATTGCGCCGCGCGGAATTACCCGGAATGCATCGTCCATCGTGACGATACGTCCGCTTAATGCCGATTTTTGACCGCCGGATGGATCAATCGGCTGTACGCGCGTGTTGCGGGCAGCAGTTTTCGGTGGCTGGGCACCCTCTCGTGTCGGAATGTTCATAGCTTCGGTACCAGTCCTTTGGGTACTGTCAGGGTGATATTGCGCCGTTTGGCGTTGACATCGGCACCTGCGCGGCGCGCCCAGTTATCTGATTCCCGCATCCATGCAGGAAGGCCCGGTGGAAAATCAATCTCAGGAATCGGGATTTTATTGCCAGGTTGCCACGCTTCGCCGTATGGAATCAAAGGCTGTACTCGATCAGGATGTTGGATTGCGGGGTGGAGCGTTTGCAGCGCGGCATTCCATTTACTCAACAGCGTTTTTGTGGCGATGCGCAGCTTTTCCTTATCGCCGTCCGCGGCACTTTCCGGCTGAGTCGGATGCGTGATGGGCACATAAGTGACTGCAACATCTTGCCCATCAGGGGTGGCGCACCATGTTTTCCAAGCCTGGTCCGCCAGCATTCCCAGCGCAATCACTGCTTCAATCTTCTGGCCAGCCAGCAGTGCCTTTAACCAGCGGTGCCGGTATTCAATGATTCCCGCTGCTTTTTTGTTTTTTGCGCTGACGCTGCCATATACGCTGTACAAAAACGTATTGATCATGACGTAGCTTCGGTCGATTCCCAGCTTCGCCAGAAACCCTTGAATCCGCTGTCCCGCTTCGCCGACCAGAATCCGCCGCACGATGGCCTCATTTTGTGCCGGATCCTGTCCGATCAAAAGGACACGGGCTGATCCGTCCAATCGGCCGCGGTGAAAGATCGGGCCCCATTCCACACGAAAATTCCCGATTGGATAAACATCGGGACCCGGATAATCCTCGCACAAACTTTTGAACGGTTCTTCAACATAACCAGGATCGAATTGATGTGTCATCGCTTCTTGCTCCTTTCTGATGTGAAGATTGATTCTGCGCGCTTTTTCCGGTGATGACAACGATTGCATCAATGCAACGAAATAAACCGAATAGGGTTGCGATTCATCCGATTATTTTACGATAGCAATGATTCTCGTCAGTATGGCATAGGTTTATATACCCAAAAAATCTTCAAGCGCGTTGTCCGGTCATGAGCCAGCGAGCGCATTCCGCTCCGAGCTCTTTGGCGGCGCGCGCTTCATATGCAGCCGAATCCTCGGCAGTGAGCGTATCCATCCAGCGGCCATTCACACCTTTATTAATGAATGTCTCGGCGCCGCCATCCCAAAAAGCGCCGCCGAGCGGTACGGTTTTGGTGGCGTTCCGTTTCATCCAGTCGAACGTACAATACTCGACGATATCAGGCCATCGCGATTCATCAATGGGAATATCGAGAAAACGGGCAATGCGCCGCATCTCTCCAGGCATGTCGCGTTTGAGATCGCTGAAGTGGATCAGTAGCAGATTCGGTAATTCACGAATTTGCCACCAGGAACGAATATTTTCCCAGAATGACCAAAAAGGATAACCATCCTTCTCCATCCATTCCAGCCAATATTCGCGAATATCGGCGGGTGGTGGCAGCAGCGGCGGGCCAACCCGGCCCGGTGTGTCATTCAGTGCTTCATAATAGGCTTGATTGCCGTTAGCGTGATGGTTATACATACTCCACATGACATCGCGGCCATCGCGGCCAATGTAGATATATTTAGCTTGGGGCGAATACACCAGCGCATCGACCGGCAGGTGCGTTTTCAGAATCCTGCGATGCGTCTGCGCTTCCACCAGCGGCAGCTTCACATCTTTGGGCGGCACGCGCAAATCCAGCCACGGCGACATTTCCGCCACCGCCAGATCAGGGTTGCCGTTGTACATCATTTGCGCCACGATTTGCTGCATCCACGTCGTGCCGGATTTGGCATACGTCGCAATAATGATATCGTCGGGTCTGAATTTTAAATCATTCCAGATTGTCGAGTCGAAGTGGTGGCTGTGCAATTCTCTGGTTTTTTTAGGCCATGTGATAGCGGTAGACATAGGGATATCCTTTTAAGTAATAATATATGAACTCTTTTGATTACATTGAAATTACCCGTGCCTTGCTTGCACGATCTTGTCTAATACCCTCAAAATCGTCCGCCGCGGCGCCCCAATATTCAACCGCATAAACCCGCTGCCTTCCGTGCCAAATAATGTGCCGGGACTCATGCCGACACCGGCTTCACCGACGAAGAACTGTTTCAATTGTGCGTCGGTCATGCTCATTGCGCGGCAATCCAGCCAGAGCAGATACGTGCCTTCGGCTTGGATGACTTTGATTTCCGGCAAATATTGGGCCAAGAATGTTGCAACGCTGTCGCGCGTGTCGCGCAGATAAATCAGCAATGCTTCCAGCCAAGCTTCGCCTTCGCGGTAGGCGGCTTCGAAGGCGGTAATGCTGAATGGATTGGAGGCGCTGACGTGCAGCGTGTTGAA
>NZ_JAMWZS010000059.1 GCF_024282095.1 Nitrosomonas sp. | reverse complement strand
AATCATGTGAAATGTGAGTAACAAGATAAATTTGTGAGTAAGTTAGTGAGTAACTATAATACTCGCTAGAAAGTTACTCACATATTTATGTAACCTACTGGTTGAGGGTGTTTTCACATGAAACTGACTGACCCAATCATTAAAGCAGCAAAACCCAAAGCGAAGCCCTACTCACTTCCAGATGGTCATGGACTTGTTTTACTGGTTCAGCCTTCGGGTGCTAAATGGTGGCGATATCGGTATCGCTTCAATGCCACGGCGAAGATGCTTTCTATGGGCGTTTACCCTGAAGTGACATTGAAAGAAGCACGTAACCAGCAAGCGCGATTCAAAGAATTACTGGCACAGAGCATTGATCCTTCACAACACCGTCAAGAACAAAAGCAACTGGAAGCAATAGCGGCTGAAAATAGTTTTGAATCCATTGCCCGCCTATGGTGGACACAATGGAGCGCAGCACGCAATCAACGCCACGCAGATTATGTTATTCGTAGACTGGAAGCTGATATTTTTCCTGTTATCGGTAGAAAGCCTGTCACTGAGTTATCAGCACCAATGCTGCTAATGGCTATCAAGAAAATTGAAGCCAGGGGCGCACTAGATATTGCCAAGCGGGCATTAACCACTTGCAATCAGATCATGCGCTATGCCGTGGCACATGGACTGGCAGAACGCAATCCAGCCGCAGACATCAAGCCTTCCGATGTACTGAAACCTACCAAGAAAACCAACTATGCAAGGTTGGATCAAAAAGAATTACCCGAACTACTCCGCAAGATCGATGAATACGATGGACAACCATTAACAAAGCTGGCTTTGCAGCTGATGGCTTTAACGTTTGTCCGTACCAGTGAGTTAATCGGTGCCAGGTGGGACGAAATAGAGTTGGATAAAAAGCAATGGCGTATACCAGCAGAACGCATGAAGATGAAAACGCCGCATATTGTGCCCCTATCCGATCAGGCAATTGCCGTATTGGATAAAATCAAGAATCTGGCGGCCGATCAAATCTTGCTATTTCCAAGTGAACGCAGGGATGGCAAGACAATGAGCAATAACACCATCCTGTATGCACTCTACCGGCTAGGGTATCACTCCCGCATGACCGGCCACGGCTTCAGGGGAATAGCTTCAACGATCCTGCATGAACGCGGCTATAACCATGATCACATTGAACTACAACTGGCACATAGTAAGCGTGATGCAGTATCAGCAAGCTATAACCATGCTTTGTATCTGGAACCACGGGCGCGCATGATGCAGGATTGGGCGGATTATTTAGATGCAATAAAAACCGGGGCAACAATATTGCCATTTAAGGCAGCATAAATAGTTCAGTATCTTTTTATAGGGCAAGCTTGAAGGATTATCAATGGTAAAGCTGAACGATGATATAGAAAAGATTGTTGATGAATCAATGCTCTTCATTGATGGACTGCACGATACTAGTCAACTTAAAAAGCATGGATGCATGACTGTTGCGCAATGCGCTTTATTGCTATGTATGCATAACAATACGGAGAAACCAGATCGAAGCGAGGATGCCGGAACATACATAATGCTCGCCTTGCACGATATTAAACTTGGAAAACTTCAGGTTTTGCATCCTGAAACCCTGCTACCGTGGGCGGAATATATGAATATGATTCAAGCAGGGATGTATCGCAGTGACAATGAATTAGAGGCTCCTATGGTTACAGCAGGCTGGCTTGTACGCCTTGATGAGTGTGAAAAGTGGTATCACTCCAAGGGGCTTGGAATTGATTTGTCAGTCGTCAAATCTGACCTTGAAGTAATGGATAAAAATGCAGTATCAAATTCTGCAAAAGCAGAAACCCCTAAAAGTATATCAACTCAACAAGTAGCGGATGTTTTTCAAGAGCTTCACTATGGCAGTAAAAGGAAATGGAAAAAGTATCTTGCAGACCCGCCAGGATGGCTAAATAAATGTCGTTTATCAAAGGGTACTAAAGGCAGCAGAAAGGAAAGCGGGATTTGGGATCCTGTTAAAATTGCTCTCGAACTTCTCGATAAAGGAGTATCGGAGGCAGAGCTTAATATTCTATTCAAAAAACCAATGCTAAGGAATTACGCTGATGAATGGAAAGATCAAACTTATGATAACTAATCTTAAACTCATACTGCCATATCATGCCGTACACATACCGGATAATCACCCGCAGAACCGCATAAATCCTTGATTGATCATACCGCCGCATGAGGAAAAAATTAACGGTATGAAATGATTAGCCATCTACAACAACCAAGGATGGCTATCATGACACACAAGCAACAACTACCCACCCCAGAAACATTACCCGCTACCGGCAAAAGCCGGTACGGTCAATTCGAAAAGTTTAGTCCCGTAAGTCGCGAAAAATTCAGGCAATTAAGCAAAGAAGGACGCGCACCTAAGCCTGAACGCTTGGGTATCAGATGTACTTTTTACGACAATCATGAGCTGCACAAATGGCTTGCTGACCCCGTTAATTATAGAGCGGAGGTATAGACCATGACCACAAATAGAAACGCCCCGCTGGCAGGCAAGGGCGAATTTGGAAATACATCACTTTCAAATTATATCACAAAAAAATTTCCGCCATATGGCAAGCAGTTTGATGAATTCAGGCGCAAGGGTTTAATACCTGCTCAGCGGGTAATCGTTTCAACTGATTGGAAATTAGGTGAAGCTTATCCGCGTATCCTCATTCCTACTGATGCGAAAGTAGATAAGCTTATTTTCAGTTACTTAGCAGGATTATCCGTTCAAATAGTTCATCATACCGGTGAAGCTGAGTTGGTCGGCAATCTCATTGATGCAATTCTAAAAGTCAAACCGAAGGTTTTAACGCTTTTTAACTTCGATGTAGCCCAGCAAAAAGATCCACGATATTCAGCATTCACTTTGATCCACCCGGCTTGGGAAATTATTCAATATGATCTTTAAAACTGTGCAAGCTCCACCTGATACGCAAAAAGCTTATAGCACCGCTTTGAATCACGAAGCAATTGATAAGCGTAAGGCATTACAAAAGAACGCAGAGCCACCGGAACCATTGCCAGAACTTCCAGAAGTCATGCAGTTTGATTATGACTTTCTGCCTGGCGCTATTCGGGATTACGTTGTCGATATTTCCGAAAGAATGCAATGCCCACCTGATTTTGCTGCGGTTAATACTTATGTGATGCTGAGCGCTCCAATTGGCTGCAAAATTGGTATAAGACCGAAGCGACGCGATAACTGGGTAATCGTACCCAATCTTTGGGGCGCTACCATCGGCGGATCTGGTGTTATGAAATCGCCAAATCGAACTGAAGCTTTTAGGCCACTGAAGCAATTGCAAGTTGATATTTCTGTTGAGATAGCAAAACAGAATGATGAAATCATTAAACAATTGAATGCAATGTTTGCCGGTGAAGAAATTAAAAAATCGATTCGGCGCACGGAGGCGAAAAAGCGATTAAAGAAAGACGAGGAAGCCGATATTTCAGACTTGATAATCGACCATGCAAAACCTGAGATAAAGGAAAAAACGCCCCCCAGATTCATAACCAACAATGCGACTGTTGAAGCACTTGGGCAGCTTATGATTGATAACCCAAACGGGATTCTATTTGAAGCTGATGAATTGATTGGGTTACTAAAGAATCTGGATAAGCAAGGCCAAGAAGGTGCACGTGCTTTTTATCTTACCGCTGCTGACGGCAATCAATCATACACAATAGACAGGATTATCCGAGGTACAAACTTACATATTGAATCCGCCTGTTTATCGATTATCGGCGGCATACAACCTGGTGTATTGAGTGAATATGTTAGGGATGCATTATCAGGCGGTGCGGGTGCTGATGGCTTATTACAACGTTTTGGCTTGATGGTATACCCAGATATATCACCAAACTACAAATATGTTGATAGATTCCCTGATAAGAAAGCAAAGCAAACAGTTAATGATCTGGTGAAAAAATTGCATGGTCTTGATGTTGTGGCTATAGCAACCATTGGCGAATTTTGCAAAACACCATACCTTCAATTTGATGATGCTGCGCAAGAAGTTTTTATTGAATGGCTTTGCAAACTTGAAACTAGACTAAGGTCTGGAGAAGATCACCCGGCTATCGTGTCGCATCTATCCAAGTATCGAAAGTTAATACCTTCATTAGCGTTAATCAATCATTTGTGTGATAGCACTGAGAGAAAAGTTACTGAATCTGCTTTGCTACGCGCTTTGGCTTATAGCGAGTACTTAGAGAGCCATGCACGGCGGGTATACAGTCATGGTACACAGCCCGGTATTGATGCTGCAAAGGCTATCTTAGGTAAGCTAAAAGCCGATAAATTAAGCAATCCATTCTCATTGCGTGATGTTTACAAAAATCATTGGACGGGCATTGATACGCCAAAGAAAGCGCAATCCGCCATAGAGGTATTGCTTGATTACAGTCACCTGATAAAAGAAGAAATCTTCACAGATGGCAGACCATCAACCTTATATCACTGGGTGAAGGTGTAAATCATGAGTGATTACCTTGCCAAATTAAAAAAGATTGAAAGCGGAAAAAAATTCAGCGATACCGCAATAACTGAGGTATCAAAAGTATCAGAAGTATCTTTTGGCACTTTTGATACTCCCATCACGGTGGATATTGAAAAAAAATTATCTTTTGTAACAAATGAATCATTTCAAATCGAATTGATTAGAGCTTGGCTGCATACAATCGGGGAGCCGGAAGAAGATCATTTTCTTGTGCTGGATAAATGCAAAACCGATCCTGATGCGCTGCAATACTTTTTAAGACATGCACGAGGTGAATTTGATGAGATGCAGAATTAGAATAAAAAGACAAATAAAACATGAAACTATAGTATAATAATCAATATTTTACAATGTTACAGGAAAACAAAATGAATACCAGAATTACTTTAGAACGTGATTCACGATATGTTGAAGCAAAGACCAAACTGGTTGAATTGCAGCTTGAACTTCGGAAGCTGGAAGATGAGCGCGACGGACACTTAAGACAACTCAGCGATTTATCCAATGGCAAACAGCAGAAATCAAGATTGGATGCACAAGCCGAAGCTTTATTAAGTGGCAAAGATAGCAACATACCGGGCGGCACCGATTTTATCCGCAAAACTTATTCTGAGTTGACAGCGAAAATTGCTGTCCATAACCGAGCTATTGAACTTCACAGATCCAGTTTGAATGAATTGACTGTAGAAATCAGCAAAGAAATAGCCCTTTAAGTTCTGCCTCAACATACCGCGAATATTAAAGCTATCGTCAAGGCTGTGCTTGAATTAGAGCAAGCATTAGCAAACGAATATAATTTGCGTGACCAACTACATACGGCAGGTGTCAGCAACACGGACGTTATTCGACCAATGCCCTTTCGTGGAGTAGGCTTATTGAAAGATAATCAAAGCCATGTCAGCCGATATTTGCTTGAGTGCTTGGAGTTTGGATTCATTACTAAAAATGAATTGCCCGGAAGCTTACATCCTCACATCCCGAGCAAGGGAAACCCAGCAAAAAACACAGTGAAGCCAGTAACAAAAGCTGGCGACTGGTTGAGCTTGAATTAACCATAGATTTACTTGGAGATAACTATGCAAGAAACAGCGAATATTACCCGCAGAGGTGCAAAGAATCGATCAATCGAAAGCATTCCTGAATTTAGACAACACCTAGCGAGGGAAGGAATAACTTTTCAGGAGTGGGAACAGCGAAACAAACAGGCGATACCAGATGCAATAACTGAATCACTTTTACTTCGACTTAGATATTTAAAGGCAAAGAATAGATAAGCTAAATACCCGTAGCCGGGAGATTACCTTCCGGTTAAGGGGTACCGGGGCACATTCATTCCCTACAGCATCAATAAAAGGTACCGCATGATGACTAAACTAATGCACGGTCAAAATAGGAATTTGAAAAATGGCATGTCCCGGATGGGTGGGTAATATCTCTACAGCTTTAATGAAGTAGGACCGCTCAATGACATCAAGATAACGCTAACACGCAAAAAAGACAGAAAACATTGTGCACGCGCACATGCACGCGCGCGAGAGAACGATATGAAAACTAAATTACCGCGAGAAATAATGACTATGGTTAACCGTAAATCGCATGCCCTGGGTCAAACTTACGCAGAACAAACTAAGCAACAATTACTTAAAGAACTGGATTGCATGCGTTCTAAGGGGGCTACATTAAACGATCTAGAAAAGTACATAGAGAGAAGCACGCCAATCTTTACATCGTCATAACCCCCTCATGGGTGTTAACTGTTTTGTTTTCTACGTCGCGCAATGAATCCAATCAAACCTAAACCAGCGAGCAACATTGCATAAGTTTCTGGTTCTGGGATAGGAGCAGCAGGAATAAATATTGGTTGAGGGTTAAACACGGTATCCGAAGTGTAGGATAAAATAAATCCTCTAGTATTAGCTAATCCGCTAATAGGATCGATAAGAGTACCATATCCTAAGATTTGCCCATTGTCATTGATTGCTGTCACCTGAATATTAGACCAATTATTTCCTATAACAACGTCCAGTAGTGAAAGATCCGTCATACCGCCATGACTATACAGAAACGAATGGGCTTCTGGAGTTTCTAAACTAGCAATTCCCACTACTTCTCCGGCATTATTAATATCTGTTGCTTCACTAAATGACCCACCAAAGGTACCCAAATTTGTTATTCCGACACCATTTTCACCTGTAACGTAAGCTTGAATGCCATAACTCGCACCAGATCTACCTACAACTTGTCCTGAATCATTGATAGCAGAAGCAAGACTTGCCAATCCTCCTGGTAACGGTTGAACTGGAGTTATTACCTTGCCATCTGGACCAGTGATAAAAGCGGTTCCATTAATTTGTCCCACAAGTCGCCCCGATTCATTAATATCGACAGGAATCGTCTGACCTATATTTTTGACCGTCACTCCTACCCCATCTGGACCTGTGATGAAAGCGCGGGCTGAGGTATCACCCGCTACTTGTCCAGAGTTATTAATACTGCTTGCCCGACTAAACTCACTAGGAAATGGAACATTTAAGTCTCTCATTCCTAGGCCATCAGGACCAGTTATAAATGCATGAGTTGGTCCTTTATTCGCGAGCTGAGCTTGTCCTACTACCTGTCCTAAATCATTAATACCATATGCAACACTTCGATCTCCACCAAGCGTGCCCAAATCCTTAAAACCTACGCCGTTTTCTCCAGTCATATAGGCATGGAATATTTGTGGATCACCAATGAAATAAGAACCCACTACCTGTCCAAGATTATTAATATCTAAAACTTGTTCTTGATTATTAGCGCCTAAAAAAATTCGTGCATCCAATGCTTTTATCGACCAGTCTGCATGTGCAATCAAAGGCATTGATAGAGCAGAAGCAATTAATGTTATTTTTATTAATTTTTTCAATTTCTTATCTCCGTAATTTGAAATTTTTCGGATGATCATAGTAGCAATGTTGTTTTACAAAATATATAAGCATTTATTTAGTTTAAAAATATGCCGCTATAAAAAAATTGACACCGCTATCGGTTCGGGATTATTCTTTATTTAAGTGCTCAAAACACTTCTCAAAGCGGATAGACCCGCGCCCGATAGTCGTGGTTTTTTTGCGTCCAAAATTTGTAATGGCCGGGCGTTAGGCTAATAAAATACCTGCTTATGCAGGGAATATGCCAGCCGTCTTTGAGCGGTTTTGAGCACCTGGCCGCCCTTTCATAAGGGGCGAATATCAAAAATTCTCAAAGGAGGCCATCATGGCTGCTCAAACCAAAAGTGACAAAACATCCACAAATCCCGAAGTAGAAGCCTTACGCAACAAAATTATTGATATAGATGCCCTATCTCAAAGTGGATTTTCACAGATCGAATCTATTGCACATCTCGCATTATTGTCATTACAAACCCCAGATGGTTATCGTCATATCAGAGATATTGCCTTTGCCCTTGAAGCAATTCGTCATAAAGCTCAAGACATTCAGAGCTGCATAAATAGCACCGCTGAAGATGTTGACTGCAACTATATCGACGAATCTAAGCATCTACGCATGAACGCTCACAGAGAATTTATTAGAGAGGCTTAATCATGAATATCCGAAATCAAGCGAAGTAATTCAATTTCCAGGTAAGTGAGATAAATTAACCCGCCCGAGTGGCGGGTTTTATTGCGCAAAGTTTTTTCCTAAAATTGAGGTGAAAACGAGGGGTACATTTCAAAATGTGAGTAACTTTGTGAGTAACTTTTACTTCACAAAAAACTACATGCTTATGGATAGTTGGTTTTAGACTATGATATGAATCCCTCTCTCGACATAATGCTCAACCGCACTACAGCACAAAATCCAACGATGTCAGTCCGGCGCTATAACCGACCAGTAACACTTCCATTTCCGCTGCTACAGTACCTGTTGTGTTGATTGATACGAGCGTATCAGCACCATTGATTTGATAGCTTACCTGCCAGTCACCCGTGATCGGACCGCTGCCGGCGAAGACAAACGCTTGATCGCCCGATAACCCTGGATTGGTATCGATCGAACTGAGATTGATACGATCGGCAGCATCGAAATCGGTAACAACATCGCGATTAGCCACGCCGGTGCCGCTATCCGCAATGGTAGTGTAAACAAAGGTATCAGCATCGGCACTACCGCCAGACAGGGTGTCGCGACCGAGTCCGCCTGTTAACGTATCGGCGCCCAGGCCTCCGTTAAGATTATCGTCGCCGGCCATTCCTAGAAGTTTATCAGCGCCGTTGCCGCCATTCAGCGTATTTGCAGCGACATTGCCCGTGAGAGTATTGGCTAATGCATTACCGCTACCGTTGATCGCCAGCGTACCCGTAAACGTCAGTTTTTCAACATTGGCGATTGGCGCCAGATCGAAGGTAAAGCCGACTTTGATGGTATCAGTACCCCCGCCTGCAAGTTCGGTTACCTGGTCGCCACTGCTATCCAGAACATACGTATCGTTGCCCAGTCCTCCGATTAAAACATCATTACCAAGCTTGCCATCGAGTGTGTCGTTGCCGTCATTACCTGTCAAAGTGTTCGCCACGTTGTTGCCGTTGATGGTGTTATTGAGGCTGTTGCCAGTAGCATTGATCGCTGCAACTCCGGAGAGCGTCAGTTTCTCAACTTCTGCAGGCAGCGTATAGGTTACACTTGAAGTTATTGTATCAATGCCCTCACCAGCGAATTCAACAACTTGGTCGAGCATGGTGTTAATGACATATTTGTCGTCGCCGAAACCACCATGCATGGTATCGGTACCGACACCGCCATTCAGCAAGTCATTACCCGAGCCGCCAAACATCAAATCATTGCCGTTATTACCGAATATCGAATCATCGCCAAATAAGCCGGTGAGCACATCGTTACCGGTACCTCCATTAAGCACATCACGAATATTGGTACCACGTAACGTGACGCCACCAGCACCTGTAGTTTGAGTCAGGATATTATTGAGGCTATCGTAGGACCAATTGGTGAGATCCGCGCTGTTGAGTCCATAGATATTCTGGATGGCGGCAATGTCGAGAGCAGCAAGATGGACCAGCGGACCACCTAGTTGACTCATGATCGTCAAACTCGGATCATCGACTGCCAACACTTGATCATGCAGCACGCCGGCGGCACTCGTCCAAGTCTCAGTGGGGTGCTTCAGTCCGAGGGCATGCCCGATCTCGTGCAGAATAAGACCATAATCAAACTGCCCTGCGGTGAGAAAGTCGCTATTAAGCAGCACATTGCCTGCACCATTCCAACCATCGAGATAATTTGGGAAAGAGAAAAAGTTCCAGTTACCGAATGGATAGAAGCCGACACCACCAGAACTGTCGTAGGGAGAACCTGTAAAATCGTAGGCGGAAAAAGTGATTTCGCTTGCACCGGCTGGCACTTCGATAAAAGTGAGGCCACTGGCATCGCCCCACTCGGCAAGTGCAGCACGGATCTGCGTCTTCTGGGCACTGGTAAAAGCCTGGAAGGTGGCGAAAGCAGGCGAACCGATGACTCCTTCATCGGTAGCAGGAGCGCTAGTGGCAAAAGAATATGTTATCAGAGCCGGTCGGTTGGTGACTTCAATGCCACTCCAGTAGGAGCCTGTCAGTAAAGCGGTATGGTCAGTTACGATTGGCATAATAAAAGTCCAATAACAAAGAAGATGGTATTGCTATTGTATCAGTACAAAATATTCTATCAATCCATCTCGTCTTCATGCGATGAATCAGCTTTTTTGCTGACCGCCTACTAAAACAGTCTTTCATATGTCAGAATAATCCTAGCTACAGAGCAAGCTTTAATTACGCATTATGCTACTATAGATCTACTGCTTAAGCAGAATAAAATCAATGAATAACAATCCGGAGCAAAAAATTATGATCAAGAAAATTGTTAAAGCGTTTTGCTTGAGTGTAGCCTTAGCCGGGCTGCTTTCAGCATGTTCATCCACACAAAAAATAACCACCTCAGTCAGAACCGCAACTGAGCAGCTATTGATTACCGAAGCGGTGATGCGTAGTCTGCCCAAGCAACCTGACTTACCTTTTCCTATTCCGCGGGGCGCAACTGTTAAGCTGGATATTACCGGAATCAGCGCGGACAAAGATGTGGTAAAAGGAATTGTTGCAGGATGGTTGGGATTACACGGTTATATTGTTCAGGATGAAAATGCGAGCCACCGTATTAATATCGTAGTCAATTCGCTCGGCACCGAACTAGCGACTACTTTCTTCGGAATTCCGCCCATTCAGGCCTCGCTGATACCCATCTCATTACCTGAATTATCGCTGTACAAAGCAGAAAATCAATCCGGATACGCACGGTTCCATTTCGATATTTTTGAACTGCCCTCCGGCCGTTTTCTGGCATCGTCCTCCCCGTTTCTTGCCGGCACTTTTTATAATGCATACACCGTATTACTCTTATTCACATTTAACAAAACTGACCTAGGGTCTGTTGACATTTCACATAGGTAACCATAGATACCCACATGCCATAGCGACCATGCTTTCGTAATTTCTC
>NZ_JAMWZS010000006.1 GCF_024282095.1 Nitrosomonas sp. | reverse complement strand
ACTTCTTCGTATAAGGCGCGGCAGGTTTTCGAGGTGATATCTGGCGACGCTGCTATTCTTGCCTCTATCGCAATACAACCTGTCAGGAACAGCGCGCTGGTAATAAGGATGATTTTTATCATAACCGGCATCATGCATTTAAATGATCGAGATTATTCATATGCTTCTCCTATTGAGGTTATTGCAAGTTGATTTCCATAACCTATCGATATTGAGGGAAAACATGCGCAGCGCCCAATAAAACATAATCTTGGCACTTGAATCAAAAAGCTTTCATTGCCGGAAAGAATACGTTAAGCTTTTTTAAGTATGTCATGTAAATTTAATATTTGACAACAAAGCGAAAGTCGATCTCGGCGTAAATTCATCAAAATCGGATTTGCGTACTTTTCACAATACGGAGGAAAAGAAAATGTCATTCCACATCTTTCATATCAATGAAGTATATTCCAATGCTGATGGCAGTGTTCAGTTCATCGAGTTTGTCGGTGACAGCGATCATGAAGGCTTTTGGGCCGGGCACTCGATAATTTCTACTAATGGCGTTAATACGAATACCTATTCGATTACGACTGATCTTCCCAATCAGGCGACTGGCGGCAAGTCGGTGCTGGTCGCGACGCAGGGATTCGCTGACTTGGGAATTGTCGCGCCCGATTACATCATTCCCAATGGATTTTTGTTTACCACCAACGGCTCCGTGACTTTCCCCGGAATGATTGGAGGCCAAATCAGTTATCCGGCATTGCCAACTGACGGAACGCTATCGCTCAACCGTGATGGCTCAACCGGAACCAACTCTCCCACGGATTTCGCCGGTAACACCGGAACTGTACAGATACCGAGCAATTTGATTTCTGGAACAGATGGCCCGGATAATCTCATAGGCACGCCCGATGATAACGTTATTCAAGCTGCTGGCGGTAAGGATACAGTCAATGGTGAAGCGGGCAACGATACATTGGATGGTGGCGCGGGCGTAGATACCGCAATCTACAACAGCGATTATGCAAGTTACTCACCGCTTAAAACAGATTCCAATTTTATCATTTCCGGACCGGATGGCACCGATACGCTTTCCGGCATTGAGCGTCTTCAATTTACAGACAAAAATGTCGCGATCGATCTTGATGCCGGGCAAGCGGCCGGCAACAGCGTTCGAATCATCGGCGCAGCGTTCGGCGCGCTGACTATCCAGGAGCATCCGGACTATGTCGGTGTCGGGTTAAGTTTGTTTGATGCGGGCCAAAGTATGATCGAAGTGTCGCAGCTTGCGGTTGACGTGATGGGCAATCTTTTAAATGATGCTTTTGTCGATACGGTGTACCAAAATGTGGTCGGTACAGTTCCTTCAACCAGCGATCATGATTTTTATGTCGGATTGTTGCAGAATGGAACATATACCCAGGCACAGTTGCTGGAAATCGCAGCCAACACTGAAGTCAATGCAGTGAGCATCAATCTCGTGGGGCTTCAGGAGAGTGGCGTGGAGTTTGTGTAGTGATTCCGCTTACGTATGCCACGTGTCACTGATCCGTTGGCGGAGGCGCGGTGTGAGCCATAGTTTTTAAAATGCCGGCTTGCCTATCCAGCGAATACACTTTTTTGACTTCCTATTGCATCATTTCAGCAGGATTCTGGTAGCCTGATTGCCGCTGCAATACTTTCAACCGGGTTGAAGGTATTGAGTTATTGGCAAGAAGGACAATTCCTACGTTACGTGTGGTAATATTATTACGCTTCCGGTCAATTTATGAAGCTCGAACCGTTACACGGTCTACCGAGTGATTATCTATTCAAGGCAATCAGTGCCTTATGACAACGAGCAAATCTAATTATGAAAAGGAGTAGTCGTTATAAATCTTTTAGATAATATTGCCAAGAAATTTCTTACCGATACGAACAATGATGGAAAAGTTGATGCACAGGACGTTGCCGCTGCATTTAAGAATCTGGTTTCAGAAAACTCGGATGCACTGGATTTCAATGGCCTGGTTGAGAAATTTAAAAATGCAAATTTGTCCGACACCGTTGCATCATGGTTGAGTAACGGAGAAAACAAGCCCATTTCTTCGCAGCAAATTGAGCAGGTTTTTGATACCGAAAAACTGGCAGCTTTTGCATCGTCACTGAAAATTGAGCTTGCTGAAGCAAAAGAAATGCTTGCCAAGGCCATTCCAAACTTGGTTGACAAATTCAGCAGCGATGGAAAATTATTGAATTTGCAATCTTTGGACACCACCAGCATCCTCGATAGGATCAAGAAATTATTTTAATTTAATCTCTTCGAGTGCAATACCTCACTTTGTGAGGCACATCCTGCTTGGGCAGACAGTTTTATCGATGATGAATACCCCCCGCAGCTTTGCTGTGGGGAGTCAGCCGCATGTTTTCTCAATCTGCTGATTTTCAATCAGCCCTTCTCCGCCGGAATTGACTCCAACGCATCATACTAGTCATACCATCAGTCTGTATTGGTTTCTGTCGGCTCGCATGGAATCTGTGCGTGCTCCTTCAAATCATGACTCCAAGTCAGTTTGCGATAGTCAAAGCCATTTTTGATGGTTGGCTTGATGATATCGAAGTAGGGCGATATATCGAAATCGCGTGGCGTATACAAACTAACATTACGGATATGGTAGAGCTCTGCATAACAATCCGCTTGCATCGGATTATCTGACCAGGTTCGCTGAATCTCCGGCAATATCGGATAGGGTATCGATTGGAATGCTTGTGCGATCAACGTAGAGCAGATTGCCCGGGTCGGGTCTCCGCTACCAAGCGCCAGCAGACGACGGCGGAATCTCGTTGGAATAGGTGCAGTGGGCAGGAGATACCGTACCAGATCGAAAATGTGCTTGAGATCATACTGCTGACCTATGCGTGCAATGACATAATCCACCACCCGCTTACGATCTTCATCGCTCAAGCCCACGGGACGGCAAATGCGGGTGTGCATTTGCGCATAATGCGCCAATGTCACGGCACGCACGCCTTCCTTCAGATCTGCTTCAACCAGCACTTGGGGCAATTGCCACGGCGTGCTGGAAGGCAACGCATTCCCAACATACAACGCGGCATGTGACCAGGTTGATTGTGTAAGGTATTTGATAGCAACACTGACACGTGTATCTCCTTCAACCAGGAGCACATCTGCAGGCTGCAAATTTGCCAGGAGTTGTTCCTGGCTGACCGTTGCAACCTGCGTGCTTTGCCGCACCGGTTTGGTGAGAAACTTTGCCAGCCCGCGACCTACGAACTCAGTTATTGGCTCCATCTATTCTTCCTTATGTCCGGACAAGTCTGCATAAATATAGAAACAACAAGGGAGTGCATGGAATAATGAAATATTGTCTAATAAAAATAAATTTCTATTATATGTGGCTACAATACGTTGTGTGATTGATTATCTGACTATTTTCCATGAATGAACATGCGCTTCTTTTGCCAGTGCTGGTTATCTCCGGCGTTACTGTCACCATTTGCGTGGTATTACATTATGAAGCATTACGCTTTTTAAGCCGCGCAGTAGGAATACATGTCCATAAGCGCATCGGCGTGCTGGTTGTAATGCTTGGATTACTGCTGGCACACATACTGGAAATTTTTGTGTTTGCGATGAGCTATAAGGTAATGCAGCATAGTGGCGTATTAGGCCACATAGCCGGCATAGACGACAATAATTTACTCGATTTTATTTACTATTCATCCGTCGTTTATACCACGGTAGGATTTGGTGACCTGGTGCCGGTTGGCCCCATCCGCATGCTAACTGCTGCTGAAGGCTTGGCGGGATTGGCGATGATTACATGGTCAGCGTCTTTTTCCTTTTTGGCGATGCAGCGCTTATGGCCGCATCTATTATCAAAATCCGACTCTGACCCAGACCAAAAGGAATAAACAGGGTAATGGTTGGATATCGCCTGCTGATCAGTTGTAAAAACATCTCGCTTCAGCACTGCAATTTATTCCTCAGTGGTTTTTCGTTCCAGGCTTTTGATTTTCTCAAAGATCGCCTCCCTTTCGCTTTCCAGTTCCTTATAGCGCGTATAAAGGCGATCCAGATCCGCACTGTACCGTTCCATTCGATCATTCTTCTCCTGCCTGCGCCGCATGAGGTCTTCATAGCTTGGGATAGGTATACTTTTTCCTGTCAGGTTGAGCGGTATCGTGTCGGGTGATTCCAGCATTTCATTCCGGCGCAATTCCTGAGTCATCAGAAATTGCTGGTACGTGGCTTGTGATTCTTGCGAAATACGCGCCATGGTTTTTTCCAATTGACGGATTTCCGCATCTTTAGTTGCAACCGGTTCCGATAAAGGCTCAGCCAAAACAGTCATGGAAACAATGAATAGTAGCAATAAAATTAAATAACGCATGGTGTTGGTGAGTTCATTGAGAAATAGTAACCATACGCACCTGTGTACGCTTGTCAAGTGCATAGGCAGCACAACTTGCTATGTCGGATTAGCAGCCTGCTAAAGCCGCTCAAATATCGCTGCAATACCCTGACCGCCGCCGATACACATGGTTACCAACGCATAACGCCCGCCGCAGCGATGCAGTTCATAAATGGCCTTGATCGTCAGAATGCTGCCGGTTGCACCAATCGGATGGCCTAATGCAACAGCACCACCGTTAGGATTGGTTTTCTGCGGATCAAAATGTAATTCTTTAGCAACCGCACAGGCCTGCACGGCAAAGGCTTCATTGGATTCGATGACATCCAAATCCGTCACTTTAAGGTTTGCGCGTTGTAACGCATGGTGTACAGCGGGTATGGGTCCGATACCCATCAATTTTGGATCAACACCGGCATGGCCATAGGAAACCAATCGCGCCAGCGGCTTCAAACCGCGCCGCTCCGCCGCACTACTTTCCATCAGCACCAATGCAGCGGCGCTGTCATTGATGCCCGAGGCATTACCTGCGGTTACAGTCCCGTCTTTCTGAAAAACCGGTCGTAATTTGGCCAGACTTTCCGCACTGGTATGTGCACGAGGATGTTCATCCGTATCAAACATAATTGTTTGCTTGCCGGAAGTTATTTCAATGGGCAATATCTGCGCTTTAAAGTAGCCACTATTGATCGCCTGCAGTGCACGGCGGTGACTTTCTGCCGCAAACCCGTCCTGCTCTTCGCGACTGATCTGCCATTTGGCGGCAATATTCTCAGCGGTAACTCCCATGTGGACATGATCAAACGGGTCGGTCAATGCACCGACCATCATGTCCACGGCACCACCGTCATTCATGCGTTGCCCCCAGCGCAGTGCCGGCAACAAATAGCCGCCGCGACTCATGGATTCCGCGCCGCCCGCTACTGCCACATCGGTATCGTTGAGTAAGATATTCTGACCAGCCGAAATGATGGCCTGCAAACCGCTGCCACACAAACGGTTGACGGTCAGTGCGGAAGCATGCTGCGGCAATCCGCCGTTGATACAGGCAACACGTGCCAAATACATATCGCGCGCTTCGCCATGTATGACATTGCCAAAAACCACGTGCCCAACTTCATGGGAGTCAATGTTGGCACGTAATACCGCTTCACGAATGACTTTTGCCGCCAAATCCGCTGGCGCATACTGTTTAAGCGCGCCGCCGTAATCACCAATCGCTGTGCGTACGCCACTTAAAATGACAACATCCCTCATGCATGCTTCCTTCTTGATAGGTATGGAGTGTCCCCATGCAAAACGAATAAGTTATTTCTGCGCATCATATTCCACCAATAGTTTTTCCAGCGCGACAGTCACCTGCAGAAATTCATGTTGGAATTTAGCCAATAGCTTTGCAGCTTCATCGACTTGATTGTTGTCTCCAAAATCTTCCAATTTCTGGCAAATGTCAGCAAGAGTTTCTGCACCGATGTTAGCTGTACTGGATTTTAACGTGTGCGCCGCTCTTCTCAGCATCAGACTGTCTTTATCCTGTATGGCATCTTCAATTTGGGATAAAAATGCCGGAGCGGATTTCAGATAAATTAAGATAAGCTTTTTTAGAACACCAACCCCATTTATGGGATTGAGTTGGCGCAATGCATTCAGTTGATTCAAATTGAGAACCGGGTTGTCCATAGTGATACTTTCTTTTCAGAATAATGAAGGTTGGCGATGTATGTCTGAGATATTTCTCAGACCGATGCATCAACATTCCAACAGGCCGTTGAAAAACGTTTTCGAGGCAGCCGATACAGGCAAAAACAGACAAGAAAGCGCAGCTTATGCGTAATCAATGAGCATTTTAAGCCTGTCTCTAACACCGTAAGCAATGTCGATAATTTTTCAACGGCCTGCTAAATGTACTTTCAAAACGAATCATAACCAGTTTCTATTGAGCTGTCAGATCAACTAATCGCCACAAGACTATTCGGGGGCTACTTGGCCGCCACAACACCCAACCGTTCTTTGAGTGTTGGAGAATTCTGCCCGTGATTCAGAACCTTGGCATAGTACATGGAATTCTTTAAAACCTTTTTGACATAGTCCCGGGTTTCATTGAACGGAATTGTTTCAGCATAAATAGCCCCTTCCAATGGCACCGTGTTGTCACGCCAGCGTTTGGCCCGACCCGGCCCAGCATTATAGGCAGCTGAAGCCAGCAATGGCTGGTTATCCAGCGTACTGAGCACATGCTTGAGATAATAAGTGCCTAGGCGCAAATTGGTATTCACATCAACCACGAGATGCTGGCGGAAATTCTGTATGCCAAGTTGCTTGGCAACCCATTCCGCCGTCGTCGGCATCAACTGCATCAAACCGGCCGCACCGGCGTGTGATTTGATGTCTGCAATGAACCGGCTCTCTTGTCGGATCAGACCGTACACCCAAGCTTCATCCAATTCATGTTGTTGCAATACCTTTCTAAGGGTTTCACGGTGTGGCGACAAAAAACGCAGATTAAAATCATGTTGCGACACCGTTCTGTTTGCCGTGTTGATCGCACGGTCATACAATCCATGACGGCGGGCGACTTCTGCCGCGGCCAGCAATTCTGCATCGGTAAAATTCCGGATTGTCCAACTCCATTCACGCAACGCTTCCGTGCGCAAATTCATACGAGAAAAAGCCAATGCGCGCTGTACCCCGAGGTTTCTCTCCATCGCGGACACTTCGTTATTGCTCGCGCGATAGGCCTTATCCGCGATACTGAGTATTGTTCCGAGTTCCTCTTTGGCTAATTGCCCATAAAAACTGTGCTCGCCGCTCAATGGAATGAAAATGTTATTCGCATCGAGTACATAGCCGTTTGCTTTTAATGCGCGCGCTTTCCAGTAACGCCAGGTATCCACTTGCTGCTCGGTTAATGACATCCGGTCGATGGTCTGCAGTACCTCGCCCCAATTTGCAACGCGCAATGCCGCACGTACCTGCCAAGCAAGTATGGTGTCCGAGGGAGGGTATGGTTGCGTGGTATTTTGCGCTTCCCTGAACCAGTCCAATGCGCGTGAATCATGCCGCATGGCTGCGCGGTGCCCTAATCGTGCTAGAAAATACGAACGATCCAGTACAGTCAGCTGCCCTTTTATTTTGAGCCACTGTGAATACGCTCGATCGGTATCGTTACGCAACAAGCGCAACAGTGCAAACAATGCAATTTCGCGGTCACTGCGCGTCTTGAGGGTATTTTTCCGCGCATCCAGATAACGCAGCGGATTCTTGGCGGCGTTATTCAAATCGCCGGCGTTCAGCGCTTCGTTTCCGGAAATATAGCGATTAACATGGATCGCCACACCAGTTTGACCTTCTTCCAGTGCCAACCGGATGCGCGTCCAGATATCTTCTCGCGAAATTTGCCCGCTATAAATTAACGTTTGAAAAACCGGCGTGCAACTATCCGGCAAGCTGCCGGGAGTCAACCATAATGACCGCGTATCCGCCCACACTGTGTTCTCGCCGGCCTCAAGACGGCGCTGATAGTGGTAGCACATCAGCTCCGTATCCTTATTAACCAGTAATGGGTATTCGGCTTCAAACAGTTGCCATTGCTGATTTTTACCCAGTATCTTGAGCCAATCGCCGCGCAATCGATCCGCAACCAATCGGCCTTCATGACGTGCAAGAAAACTTCTGATGGTTGCTATGTCAGTCGTTCGCAACTCCATACGCAACTGAAAATATTCCACATACGGCCATAGCACATGGCGGTTCAGTCGCTTAGCATACTCATCCAAACGTTTGGCGTTGCCAGTCTGAAATGCTTCCCGGGCGGCAATAAAATCACTATCCTGACTTGCTGATAGCGTTCCAACGTAAGCTAAAAGGATTAATCCCAAAAGGTAATTTCTCATAGCTATCAACAGTGCAAACTCAATGGGTAAATAGAAGGAACAAAACGAGCATTTTACAATCAATCTGGGCCCTCACAGCATTACTGCGAGAGCCCAGCGCCATACTACAAATTCAAATGCCGGTAAAATTCAACGTCCAATCAAACCGACCATGACAATCAAATAACACCCTGCCCCAGCATCGCATCGGCCACTTTGACAAAACCGGCGATATTCGCGCCGTTCACATAGTTTACGCTGCCATCAGGATTGGTACCGTATTTCAGACAGGACTTATGAATAGCTTGCATAATTTCCTGCAGGCGCGCATCAACTTCTTCGCGCGTCCAGGACATACGCATCGCATTCTGACTCATTTCCAGGCCTGACGTGGCAACACCGCCGGCATTGCTGGCTTTACCCGGTGCATACAGTACCTTGTTATGGATAAAACATTCGACCGCTTCGGCCGTCGATGGCATATTTGCACCTTCGGCGACACAAATCACGCCATTCTTAACCAAGGTTTGCGCATCGGCTCCGGTAATTTCATTTTGTGTCGCACACGGCAATGCCACTTGTACTGGTATATGCCAAGGTTTTTCGCCGGGCAGGAAAGTGACATTGACGCGTTTGGCATATTCATCCAGGCGCGCATACAAGTGATTTTTCACTTCGGCCAATATCGCCAGTTTCTCGGGAGTGAAACCGCTTTCATCCACAATTGTGCCGCTGGAATCGGATACGGTAATCACTTTGGCACCCTGCGCCATGGCTTTTTCTACGGCAAATTGCGCCACATTGCCCGAACCGGAAACAGAAACGCGCATGCCTTCCAGATAACGTCCTGCATGCCGCAATACTTCCTGAGCAAAATAGACTGTGCCGTACCCGGTGGCTTCCGGACGTATCAGTGATCCGCCAAAACTCAATCCTTTACCGGTAAACACACAATCAGCACGATTGGACAATTTTTTCATCATCCCCGCCATGAATCCGACTTCACGACCGCCAACACCAATGTCGCCGGCAGGCACGTCGGTATCCGAGCCGATATGACGGAATAATTCACTGATAAAGGCTTGGCAAAAGCGCATGATTTCGCCCGGGCTTTTGCCTTTCGGATCGAAATCCGAACCACCCTTGCCGCCACCCATCGGTAGCGTCGTCAATGCATTCTTAAAAGTCTGCTCGAATGCCAGGAATTTAAGAATAGACAGGTTCACCGAAGGATGAAAGCGGATACCGCCTTTATAAGGGCCGATGGAAGAGCTATGCTGTATGCGGTAACCGCGATTGACTTTGACCTCACCATGATCGTCGACCCAGGATACGCGAAATATAATCACCCGCTCCGGTTCGACCAATCGATCTAACAGGCCATGCTCCGCATAACGAGGATGCTCCGTAATGAAAGGCCACAGGCTCTCCACGACTTCAGTAACCGCTTGCATGTATTCTGGTTGATTAGGATTACGCTCAGTCACATACGCGCTGAACTCCTGAAGACTCTTATATTTCATTTTCAATTTCCCCGGTTAATGAAAGGTTATTCGCAAATATCCCAATTCTGCCAAATTAATTCATAGGCTGCACTGTATTTTTGTTAAAAGATAGGATTACTACAAAAAAATTTCCAAACTTCGTCCGTAGCTCATGGCAGTGCTTAACGATGTCAATCGGCATCGAAAACATTTTTCAGCGGCCTGCTAGGTGAACTGCACTTTAAAGGCATTATTTTTTAATTAATTATCTTTAGCCTGATTGATTGCCAGATCACCTACTTTTGTCGAATGCGGTATAACATCGGTAAAAATTTCTCTTGACCACTTCGACCATGACCAGATAGAACACTACCATCACTGCTAGAATGAAATAGAACTCGGCAGGCGGCGGAATGAAACCGAAATACGTCCCTAAAGCAGTGAATGGAAGGAGCGCGGCGATCGCCACAACGGTGCAGGAAGTCGCGATCAAGATAGGATGAGCGTGGCTTTTGAATGGATTGCCGCGTGTACGGATGATGAAGATCACCAATACTTGAGTGGCGAGTGATTCGATAAACCAGCCGGTTTGGAACAACATTTCGTCGGCCTTCAGCACCGCGAGTAAAACATAGAAGGTCAGAAAATCAAACACTGAACTGATAGACCCGATCACCAACATGAAATTACGGATAAAGTTTATATCCAATTCCCTTGGTTTCCGGAGTTCCTCAGGATCCACTTTATCTAAAGGGATCGGCACTTCGGATAGGTCGTACAAAATATTGTTGAGTAATATTTGGGTTGGCAGCATGGGTAGGAAAGGCAGGAATAATGCCGCACCAGCCATGCTGAACATGTTGCCAAAATTGGAGCTGGTGCCCATCATGATGTACTTCATGATATTTCCGAAGGTGCGTCGACCTTCCAACACACCATCATGCAAGACATTTAAATCCTGATCCAGAAGAATCATATCAGCCGCTTCCTTTGCGACATCGACGGCGGAATCTACCGATAGCCCCACATCTGCAGAATGTAGTGATGGCGCATCGTTGATGCCGTCACCCAGGTAACCGACGACATGACCGCGAGCTTTGAGCGCTAGGATCACTCGGTTCTTCTGAGCGGGATTAACTCGGCAAAACAAGTTTGCATTTTCTACTCTGACCCGTAAGGCCGAATCATCCATCTGTGCAATTTCCTTGCCAGTCAGCACGCCTGTTACCGGAATATTCAACTGAGCGCAGACATGCTGTGTCACTAATTCACTATCGCCAGTGACAATTTTGACAGTTACGCCACTCTCCTTGAGTGCGGCAAGGGCGGCGCTGGCACTTTCCTTGGGCGGATCAAGAAAGCCCGCAAAACCTGCAAATATAAGCTCCTCTTCGTCACCGATAACGGCATGGGGGTGATTCAACGGCACTTCGCGCCAGGCAATGCCTAATACACGAAAACCCTCTTTCTCGAGATCGGCATAAGTTGCATGTATCTGTTCTCGTGCAGCTTTGTCGAGCGGCATCTGAACTTTACTATCTTGTGTTTCATAGCAAGTGCAAAGACTGATAATTTCCTCAGGCGCACCTTTGACAACCAATATCCGGCGATTACCTTCATCCAGCAAGACCGACACACGCCGTCTTTCAAAATCAAAAGGAACTTCATCGATCTTCTTCCAAGTGCTCACATCGATGTTTTCGTGACTGAGAATCGCCTCATCGAGCGGACTCTTCAAACCTGTCTCAAAGAAACTGTTGAGATAGGCTAGTTTCAGCACCCGCGCACTGGAATTGCCTTGTGGATCCACATGCTGTTGCAGTTTGATTTTGGCTTCAGTCAGCGTGCCGGTCTTGTCCGTGCAGAGGATATCCATTGATCCCAGATTCTGAATAGCGGCAAGGCGTTTGACGATTACTCTTTTCTTTGCCATGTGCAGTGCGCCACGCGCCAAGGTGACAGATACTACCATGGGCAATAACTCCGGCGTCAGACCCACTGCAAGCGCCACTGCAAATAAAAATGACTCTAACAAGGGCTTATGCATGAGTGCATTGACTAGCAAAACGAACAACACCAGCAGGATGGTCAAGCGCATGATGAGCAGACCAAAGCGATGTATTCCGATTTCAAAGGAAGTTGGCGGTGGTTCGTGAGTAATGCTGGCGGCAATAGCGCCGATGGCAGTGTCGGTGCCTGTTTTGACAATCAGTATCCTGGCGCTACCGCTAACCACGGTAGTGCCCATGAACACAGCGTTAACAGCGCCCTGTAGATCAGTTGCATCACCAGGAGGTGTTCCTGGCCGTTTTTCCACAGGATAAGATTCACCGGTCAGCAGTGCCTGTTTGACAAAAAGATCGTGCGCTTCTAACACAAAACCATCTGCTGGAACCATATCTCCTGCAGAGAGTAAGACAATGTCGCCTGGTACCACATCTGTCACCAGCACCTCCAAGGGCTTACTGTCACGCATCGCTGTGGTCCGCAACGATACTGAGCGACGCAAGCTTTCGGCCGCCTTCCCGGCGCGGTGTTCCTGAACGAAATCTAGCGTTACGCTCAATAGCACCATGACCATGATAATGACAAAATTAATCGTTTCACCGGTAAATGCTGAGATCGCACTGGCTACAAGAAGCAGGATAATCAGTGGATTTTTAAAGCGAAAGATAAATTGTAAAAATAATGACCGTTCTTGGTGATCACGGAATAGATTAGGGCCAAACTTGGCAAGCCGGGAAAGCGCTTCGGTATGGGATAATCCGCTAGAATCAGCGCCCAATTCTCTTTGACATTCTGCGAGAGGTTTGAGCCACCATGCTTGATTATCAGGAGCTGCTGCCATTACTTTATCCCATCACTCATCGTTAACAGAACTCAATCCTATGAAAAGACCACTGTATTGATTCTCAGATGATCGAAGGCCGCGAATTTGGCTGATGCGGAGTGCGCCTACTTCTATTTCAGAACGCTCATGCGCAGTTTTTGCGCAAAAACATCCAGAGAAGCTACTTGAAGGCATTTTACTTTTTTACACCAACTTTCCAGTTTTTCTGCGAGGTTTTCTATTTTTGCGTTCTTATCCTCCCATACCGACTGAATCTCTTTCAGTAAATCTTGCGTAAAAAGATTTTGAGAATCGGAATCCATCGCGCGCCTGAGTTCATGAATAAAGTAATAACGATGTTCTATGAGCGCAACAACTGTCTTTTCATCGCATGTTTTTTTCTGCTCATCAAGTATCAGCGTGGAAGGAATATGTTTAACATTCGCCAAGCCGAGAATTTCCAATATACGAATATACATCCATCCGATATCAAATTCATACCAGGTACTCGAAAGCTTGGCAGAAGTAGGATAGGCATGATGATTATTGTGAAGCTCCTCACCCCCAATAATGATACCCCACGGCAAAATGTTCTTAGATTCATCGGGGGTCTCAAAATTGCGATATCCCCAATAGTGTCCCACGCCATTGATAACACCTGCCGCCATGACAGGAATCCACAACATCTGTATTGCCCACATCGTTAGGCCAATGGGCCCAAACAGTATGACGCTTATTATCAGCATGAGCGCCACTCCTTTTGCGCTATGCTTGGAATAGATGTTTTTTTCTATCCAGTCATCCGGTGTAAGATGCCCATATCGCTCTAACGTTTGCGGAGCTTTGGACTGCTGACGATAAAGCTCAGCGCCTTCCCAGAAGACTTTCCTGAGGCCATGTACATGCGGACTATGAGGATCGCCTTCCTTTTCACACTTCGCATGATGTTTACGATGGACGGCAACCCATTCTTTGGTAACCATGCCCGTTGCAAACCACAACCAGAATCTAAAGAAATGGCTTATGCTGGGTGAAAGATCAAGTGCACGATGCGCTTGATGGCGATGAAGAAAAATTGTAACGGAAGCAATACTGATATGAGTCAGTATCAAAACGACTATCCCATATCCCCACCACGGTAAATCAATAATGCCTGAAAAGTAGTTCATAATAACCTTACAAAATAACATTAAGTAACTACTTAGAACTGCTACCAAGTAGGGAACTCAACAGATTAAGCTGCAAACTATGACTTGCATAGCGTCGTTGTGTGATGCCTGCGCAACTATTTGGTATGCAAGTTTTTATCTTATCTGCTAACGCTGTCGGTTTCGATTGTTATAAGCTATTACTGACATACTGATTTATACACAGTATTTGTGCACTGAAAATTTTTCACTGGATTCCTTATTGACACAAAGTTTTAGTGAAAATAAATTGTTCAGCGCATCATTAGATGCCCAAGAAGCTTCATTAGTTCTTAATAGATGATTTGTAGAAGGAAAAATTTATGGCTATCACACTTAATCACACCATTGTGCCTTGCTTTGATAATGTTGAATCTGCAAAATTTTATTGCAGATTATTTGGATTTAAATATATCGGCGAGTTTTCACGTTTTATCGTAGTACGTGTCAATGACACGTTGTGTCTGGACTTTGACAGTAGAGATAAGTTTGAATCAAATCACTATGCGTTCAAGGTTTCCGAGCAGGAATTTGATGAAATATTCGAACGCTTACGAACCGAGACTATTAAATATGGCAACGGCCCCAGTGAAGTTGATAATATGACTATCAATCATAACTATGGCGGACGTGGCGTGTATTTTCGTGACCCGAATGGACACTTACTGGAGTTACTGACAGTCGATTATGTGATACCTGCCCATTAACCATAATCAGCATCTAACAAGCTGCCTCGAATACGTTCTTCAACGGCCGACTACGGCCGCCTCAAACCATGGATGACGAAATTTCATGGTGCCGCAACACGCCCATGTCCCTATTGACGATTACGTACCTTGATGAGATCTAACCCAACGCACTGTTGATATTTTCCAGAACACAGTTATATGTGCGGTTACGTACAGATCGACATGAGGATTAGGAGGATTATTAAAACCCTAAGTCTAGTCCTAGGAAATCCTAGGAGCTTAGAATCCCATTGGATGGAAAGGATTTTTATCATGATTCAAGTTAAAAAACCTCAATGGCAGCAACAGACAAGAAAGAAAATTATTAACTAGCGTTTACAGGAGCGTCCAATAACGGAATAGGTTTTGGAGACCGCTTCATTGTAATAAACAACCGAATATTTTTGTTCGGTCGTCATTGATTCTTAAAAAATGAGGAGAAAACACATGATTAGCTGGGCAGTTACATTTCTGATCATCGCTATTATTGCGGGTGTTCTGGGTTTTTCAGGTATTGCGGGTACGGCAACCCAAATAGCCTGGATAGCGTTTGTGGTCGGTATCATTATGGCCATATATTTCTTTTTAACGGGAAGGGGATCTCCGCCATCTTGATGGTGGAAATCATGCACCTTTACAAAAATTTTATTTTTATTAGATCCATGCGAGGCCTTACTATGAAAACATTAACCTTACTGATCGCTTTAATTTCTATTATCCAATTGTCTGCATGTAACACTTTGAGTGGCGTGGGGAAGGATGTTCAGAAGGGCGGCAAAGCAATTGAGAAATCAGCAAACTAATTAGTCTGGAGAAAAACGGTGATCAACAGCGCGCTACCTATATACGTGCCGTTGATCACCGTTGCGATTGAATGTACTCTGGGTTCGGATTGACTAAGGAGAAACAATTATGGGCATTGAAGTTGGTGGTATTTCTGGTCTTATTTTGTTAGTCCTGAATGTATGGGCGATTATAAAGGTTTCCCAAAGTTCAGCAGTCACAGGAAACAAGGTATTGTGGATAGTACTCATTTTGATTCTGCCTTTAGTCGGTTTGATTCTGTGGTTTTTTTTGGGGCCTAAAGGGAATAGTTGAGAGGTCCCTGATAAACCCCGCCAGCAGGCCATTGACAACGTTGAGAAACTATCTGCGTTGCCGCTAGCTGGAAATCATGAAGGATTGATTCGTTTCTCGTTCGATCAGACAATGTAATATCAATCAATTATATTTAAGCATGCGACAGAAAACCGCTGCTATGGTTAATGGTTTTATAGCAAATCAAAAGATGAAATTCACATGAACAGGGTTCAATTCGAAGAAGCAAAAGATAAATTAAGCCGACTTGCTTGGCTAATGGATAGCTCTTTTCGTATTCCGGGCACACAAATACGTTTTGGCCTTGATGGTCTGATCGGATTGATCCCGGGAATAGGCGATGCTTTAGGCGCAATAATCTCAAGCCATATTCTGACACAGGCAGCGCATATGGGAGCGCCAAAGTCGATTCTTCTGAAAATGGCCTTTAATATTGGATTTGATGCAATCCTGGGCATACTTCCCGTTCTAGGAGACGTCTCCGATTTCGTTTGGAAAGCCAATCAACGCAATGTCAAATTGCTAAATGACTATCTCGAGCAGCCAGAAATAACTGTAACGCATAGTCGTTTTTTTGTTGGGATTTTAGGTTTCTCAGCATTTGGCGTAGTGATCTTGATTGGTATGCTGGGCTTTCTGTTGATGCGCTGGCTTTGGTTGTCAGTCCAAGGAAGCTGAATTTACAAAATCATGGCGTCACTTATTGGCTTATCTCAGTCAAGCGCCTAAATATCATCTTGCCAACAAGACGGCGCGTAATCAATGAGCATCTTGAGCGTGTTTGACTCTACATGAGGCTTTACGTATATTGAACTCAGCAAAAAAGTGTTTATTTTTTTACGCGATGGCAAGGAGTATTTATGAACACTTGGGATAACGGGTTTCGGGGCAAACCGGGACAAGGCATATCGCATACCTTGAGTTTCGGGGGTGCGGCCAGTTTTTTTCGCGTGCCTTACCAGACAGATATGACAGGGGTTGATGTGGCTGTAACCGGCGTGCCGTTGGATATCGCCACCACCAACCGACCCGGCGCAAGATTGGGGCCTCGCGCCATTCGTAATGCGTCGCTGTCGCTGGCGTGGGAACGCCCATGGCCTTGGCATACGGATCCGATGGCTGCGCTACGCGTGATCGATTGCGGTGATTGCGAACCTGCTGACGGGGATTTGTTGAGCGTGTCGCATATCGAGAAACATATCGCCAGTATTGTCAACGCTGGCGCAGCAGCTCTGGTGCTCGGCGGAGATCATTTTATCGCTTACCCCAGCCTGCGGGCACACGCTGCCGCGTACGGCCCACTTAGTTTG
This sequence comes from Nitrosomonas sp., assembly GCF_024282095.1. Lineage (GTDB taxonomy): Bacteria > Pseudomonadota > Gammaproteobacteria > Burkholderiales > Nitrosomonadaceae > Nitrosomonas. The sequence goes on along the minus strand of NZ_JAMWZS010000006.1, from coordinate 72,775 downwards.
ATTCATTTTGATGCCCATACCGATACCTGGCCTTCCTCCGGCAATGGCATCAATCACGGCACCATGTTTTACCAGGCGGCGCTGGAAAAGACTGTAAATCCTGCAACCTCCACCCAAATCGGCATTCGCACCACCAATGACGACACGCTGGGCTTTCATATTGTTTCTGCGGCAGATGCGCATCAGATAGCCGGTCGCGACATCGCCAGACAGATACGCGAGCGGGTGGGCAATTCCCCGGTTTACATCACCTTTGACATTGATTGTCTGGATCCGGCTTTTGCGCCGGGCACCGGCACGCCGGTTCCGGGTGGATTATCAACCTTTCAGGCGTTGAACATTATTCGTGAACTCAAAGGCATCAATCTGGTGGGCATGGATGTTGTCGAAGTGGCTCCCGCTTATGATCATGCGGAAATTACCGCACTTGCGGCCGCGCAGATCGCTATTGAGTTGTTATGCCTGCACGCTGAAAGTCACAAACAGCGACGTTGAGAAAATAACCGATGACAAGTGATGTAGTAATACAGCACGACTGGTCCTGCGCCGATTCACAGGCACTGTATGCCATGGAAAAGTGGGGGGACGGCTTTTATTCGGTGAACGAACGCGGTCATGTCTCGGTTCGCCCGATAGACGGCCAGGAACTGCACATCGATATCATGGACGTAATTCGCGCGGCTCACGCTGAAGGTGCTGCGCTGCCACTGCTGATTCGTTTTCAGGACGTGATCAGTTCGCGCGTACGACGCCTGAGTCAAAGATTTCAGATGGCGATTCAGGACAGCGGTTATGAGGGAACCTATCGCAGCATTTATCCCATTAAGGTCAATCAGCTACAGGAAGTGGTGGCAGAAATCCTGGAAGCCGGCCGGGAATTCAATATCGGACTGGAATGCGGCTCCAAAGCGGAGTTGCTGGCCGTGCTGCCGCTGATTGCCGATGAGACACTGCTGCTTTGCAACGGCGTCAAGGATCGTACGATGCTGTCCCTCATGCTCAATGCACAACAGATTGGACAACAAGTGGTGCCGATCATTGAAAAATACTCGGAGTTTGAACAGCTGATGAATTTGGCTGAAGCGCGTCAGATGAAACCCCGATTGGGTGTGCGATTGAAGCTAAACACCAAGGGGGCAGGACGATGGTTTGAGTCCGGCGGCGCCAGTTCCAAGTTTGGATTGACCATTCCGGAGCTGCTAAAACTGATACAGACACTGGAAAACCGGGGGATGGCCGGGCAGCTGGAATTGTTGCATTTTCATCTGGGAAGTCAAATTACGGATATTCAGGTGCTGCGCAGTGCGGTCAAAGAGATCATGCAGATTTATGCGGATCTGATGTTACGGGGCCTGCAGATCAAGTATCTGGATGTCGGCGGCGGGCTCGGGGTGAATTACGGTGGTGATTACGACAACCCGGAATCGTCCATTAATTACGGACTGCGTGAATATGCCAATGTGGTCGTGTATACGGTCAAAGAAATCTGTGATGAGCGACAGGTGCCCATGCCGAATCTTCTGTCAGAAAGTGGCCGCGCCCTCACTGCGCATCACTCCGTGCTGGTGGTTCCTGTGTTGGGTGTACACAGGCCGGACAGCCCGCCCATGTCTGAGTTGCCTGCTCAGCTGCCTGCCGTGGTGTTACGCATGGCATCGGTATACAACGATGCACAATCCGCGGAGAAAAGCGGTGTGTTGCTGGAATGTTATCACGATGCGCAGGAAATCCGTCAGGAGACCGAGCAGATGGCGCGTTTGGGTTATTTATCTGTTGAACATATGGCGCACTCGGACAGTTTGTACTGGAGTATTTGCCGCGAAGTGTTGCGCAAGCTAACGGCCGCTGAGTTGAGTCCGGTCTCGGCCGAGCAAATGGAGTTGGAAAAGCAGCTCACGGACATGTATCTGGGAGATTTTTCAGTTTTTCATTCGATTATCGATCACTGGGCCATCGGCCAGATATTCCCGGTGATGCCGCTGCATCGGCTGCAGGAAAAACCCGAGCGGCGTGGACAGCTGGTCGATCTGACTTGTGATTCGGATGGTAAGGTGAGCCAGTATGTATCATCGTCCGGTACCAGTGATTGCCTGCTGCTGCATGATTTTCATCAGGATGAATCCTATTATCTGGGTATTTTTCTCGTCGGGGCTTATCAGGAGATACTGGGAGACGCGCACAATCTGTTCGGACGTGTGGACGAGGTGCACGTTTACGCAAAAGCGGAGGAGGCAAACGGTTTCTGGATAGAAGAATTGTTGAAGGGAATCAGTGTCAAGGAAATGCTGAGCCAGGTGCAATATTTTCCTCATGATCTGGAGCGGCGCATGTCGGAATTTATTCGTCGGCAGATCAACGCGGGACGTATCAAGCCTGCAGAAGGAACGCGGATTCTTAATAATTATACCCAGCGCCTTGGAGACACCACTTATTGTGATGTCAGCTCCAATGAACCGTCATAGCTATTATAAAACCAGCGTTTTGTGGCATCAGTCTGTTGCTCTGCCACGGTGTAAAGAAAACGGATCATCTGATTAACAGGCCGTTGAAGAACGCTTTCGAGGCAGCCATACCAGGCCAAAACAGGCGAGAAAGCGCAGCCTATACGTGATAATGAGCATCTTGAGCCTGTTTTCAACACCGTAGCGGCGACGCAAATCGTTTTTCAGCGCTCTGCTAGAGCCAACCCTGCGATCGATACCATGCGATGGCATCCCTTGCGGCTTCGCGTATCGGACGAGGATGCAATCCAAGCTCTTTCGAACTGATAGAGGAATCAAACATCATATGACGACGGGTCAGACGTACCCCGGTTATCGTGGCGATCGGAATTTTCCCACTTACATAATCTGCCCACAGTTCACTAAACCATGCCACAAGCAAAGCCAGTGGATAAGGAACCTTCCAGTGCGGCAAGGGTTGATGCGCTTCTTCACTCAGAATACTTAACCAATCCGAAAGCCGTAGGTTCTCCCCACCCAGTAGATAGCGAATCCCTGTTCTTCCCTTCTTCATCGCCAGAATCATTCCCGTCGCCACGTCCCTGGCATCAATGAGATTGAAATTGCATTCCAAATAGCCGGGTAATTCGCCTCTACAAAAAGCTAACGACAAGCGAGTGGGTGGCGTCTGTAATCGGTCTCCAGGTCCTACGGGCAAAGTGGGGCTGACTACAATAATGGGAGCGCCTTCCTCAACCATGCGGAAAACTTCTTTTTCCGCATGAAACTTGCTGAGGCAGTATGGGCCCACCATATCACTGGCGTTGAGACGCAGCTTTTCAACGAAACATTCTTCCGGATTATGGGATGACAGGATGCTCTCAGTACTGGTGTACAAAATCCGCTTAGCTCCGCTGTCAAGCGCAGCGCGCATCACATGGACGGTACCGAGATGATTAATCTGATCGAATTCCCGGCGATCACGGCGCCAAAGGTTTGGATCGGCTGCAAGGTGATAGACATATTCGCAATCACGCGTGGCTTTCCGTACCGCTGGTTCATCGCGAATATCAGCATTCACCAGTTCAATTCGATCCAGCGGCAAATGATCGACGGAAGCTCCCGGCCGTTCCAGCACACGAACAGATTCGTTCGCATCCAACAACTGTGTCACCAGATGCGAGCCCAGGAAACCAGCACCGCCAGTGACCAGAATCAAGATAGAACTCCTTCCGGCAAATGATCTGCCAAATCCTGCAAATGTCGGTATTGGGGTTTCAAACCTTCGGAGGTTATTTTTTGAATGAGCGCAAACGTAGCACGATTCAAAGGACAAGGAAACTTTCCAGCAAGCCGAATAAGATGGCCGGTATAAGCATCGATTTCCGTGCGCGCATGCTCGGCGTGAATATCAGGCGCCATGGAGCAATACGTGCCGCACAATGATGGACGGAAAAATATAGCCATCAGTGCCGGTAGCCAGGGTGTGCGTAGAATCAGGGATACGGTATCGGGATGAAACGGCCCGATGCGCGCAAGAGGAATTTTAGCCTGTTGGAGAATCGCATAATTTTCGAGCAGCAATGCAAAAAAAAGCGCTTTAGCCAGTTGACCGGTCAATAATTCCCCATTGTCCACGCCTGCCATCGCCGCCAATGGTGAGATAGCAGCGTTATACATCAGCTTGGTTGCTTTGTAAGGCCGGACATCTGAAACGAGTTCGACGGGAAACAATTGGGCTTTTCCCACTGCAATAGCCAGTGACATTATTTCAGCCTGCTCATCGACTGTAATAGATCGACGTGCCCCGATATGCAGGCTACCCGGTCGCGTGATTCGTGTTACGGGGCGATCGCGCTGGCATTCCGACACAAAAGAGGCAATACCTTCACATGCATGATTACGCTGCTCCAGCTCCGGATCAAAACCATTCTGAATCGGCACTAAGCAGGCATCGTCAGACAAACGGGCTAGGACTGCAGGATTGTCATAGGTTTTAGTGCAAAGCAGAATAAAACCTTCATCCGGTGGAATCCAGTCATCAAAAGCCACGATGGGTATCTGTTGCGTTCCCAATCCAACCACCGTTATGCCGTCTTTTCTACCTTCTGCAATTTTGCCGGGATGATTGTCAATCAGGATTACAGAATAGCCTTCTTTGGCCAAAGCCCAACCAAGCACTGCGCCAATGCCGCCTATGCCTACAATATGAATTGGTTTGTTGAGTAATCTGGGCATCTATGAATCCTGAAAATTGATCGAGTTAAACAGCATCTATGGATTCATAGAATGGGTCCACATGAACGGTATCAATACACCACCATCCGCATACCCGATTGTATTAACCTCAATAAGTGTCGTATGTACGATACCGCACATAAAATGACTCTATTGCCAAGAAAGTAGTACACAAAAGTATTTTTCAGAGCGGACAATCAATGCTGGATTCAGCATCCCGACTGCGATGAGGTATCTGTTCCGACATAAGTTCGCTGTCGTACAGACTAGGCTTGATAGCCTATATATTCTGATAAGTAAGTGATGTGAGACATGGTTCCATGTTCGGATCATCGCTTCAAATTAAATGTCAGGAGACAATTATGAACAAAGATCAAATCAAAGGTCGTATCGAAGAAACCAAAGGTAAAGTTAAGGAAGTCGCCGGCAAGATACTGGACGACAAGGAAATGGAGATAAAAGGAAATGTCCAAAAGAATATTGGCAAAGCTCAAGCGAGCATAGGTGACGTCAAGGAAGATATTAAAGAGGTTTAAAAACCTGGTAGCAAAATGAATGCTGCTGGTTTGATAGCCAAGCCAGAATAATCCTGGTGAGCTACACAGCAGCATTGCAATACTTTTAAGTATCAATTTTACCGGAGTTAAAAAATGAACATAAAAACTATCACGTTATATACCAGTGTCTTAATTATGGTTCTCTGTTCGTTCAGTGCTTTTGCAGCAGAAAGTCATTTGAATCAAGCGATTCAGCATGCGGAAGCTGCCGTTAAATCTGCTGATGGAAAAACTATCGCTGAGCATGCTGAAGAGGCAAAAACCCATGCAAAGTCTGCACAAACTGAAAAGACCTTAGCAAAAACCGCCGGCTCACATCTGGATGCTGGCATTAAAAGCTTGGATGAAGCAATCAAGCAGGGCAAACTCGGAGCTGCTGATTTAGCCAAGAAAGCTGCGGAAGAAGCTGTGACGCATCTGAAGCAAGCTGCGTAATCAGTAGTAATCTAATTACGCTTTAGTATCACAAAAAAACAGTGGGTAGAACCCCACTGTTTTTTTTATTTATTTTATAGAGCGAGTATCGATTTTTTGGAGAAAAAATCACAGTTCCTGGAAAATCCCGTGGTCAAAATATCGTCTCAAACCATCGTTCCGGGAATCAGAAACTTAGAATATTCCCTTATTCAAGGTTTCACACCTAGATTTTGCCTAATAAGATCAGAATCAATAAAATGGTCAAAATCAACCCAAGCCCACCGCTTGGTCCATAACCCCACCCACGACTATGTGGCCAAACCGGTATGACCCCAATGAGCATCAGAATAATGATCAAGAGTAAAATTGCGCTCAGTGACATGGCAGTACTCCTATGATAAAAAATGTAAAATTGAAAGAATTTAGAACAATCATAGCCTAGGGTCTGTTGACATTTCACATAGGTAACCATAGATACCCACATGCCATAGCGACCATGCTTTCGTAATTTCTCTTCAGCTTATCGTATCTTGTTGCCACCGCGCGATACTGTTTTAGTCTTGCAAAGGCATTTTCCACCAAATGCCGATATCTATACAAACCCCAATCCATATCCGCATTACCCTTCACCGAGTTGCGCTTTCTTGGTATTACAGCCCTGGCTCCCTGCTTCGTTATTTGCTCTCGTATGCACTCGCTATCATAGCCCTTGTCTGCAACAATCACCTCCGCATCAGGTAACTTGGCAATCAAACCGGGTGCTGCAGAGCAGTCATTGACTCCTCCACCGGTAATCTCAAACTCAATCGGTAAGCCATAACTATCAACCACCAAGTGAATCTTCGTGGTATTCCCGGCACGGCTTTTACCAATGGCTTGAGGTTTCTTATTAGCTGCTCCCGCACTATGCTGATGCGCTTTCACGTAGCTACCATCAATAAATTCCCACTCACAATCCGCGTCAATGATCAGTGCCTTGAAAATCCTACCCCACTTGCTACTCGATGACCACGCATTGAATCTTTTGTAAATCGAATTCCAACTTCCAAATGCCTTCGGCAAATCTCGCCACGGACAACCTACTCGCATTCGATACAGCATTCCTTCTACCGTCATACGCAAATTGCGCTTGTTATAAATGGCTTCTTGAAGCAGAATCTTCTCCAGCTTCGACCAAAACTCATCACTGAGCATCAAGCGGGGCATCGCAAACTCGTTTTATTGGTGGTATAGGAACCTCAATATTACGAGTTTGCCTCTTTCTATTAAATACTTATCTTCAATTGTCAACAGACCCTAGGGAAAAAGTCTCACATTATCTGTGCGATATCGAACACAACGTACACAGCATCCACTAACAGGCGTTGAAAAACGTATTCGAAGTAGCCGATGCAAGGCAAAAACAGGCGAGAAAGCGCAGTTTATGCACGATAAATGAGCATTCTGAGCCTGTTTCTAACACCGCAGCGGTAATGCAGATAGTTTTTCAACGGCCTGCTAGAAATAGAAATATGCTATAAAGCACATAACAATTCATCTGATAGTTGCATGACTGTTAGGTAGAGACTGTAGAAACATGGTGTTACTCATTTTTTATCATAGTAGATTGGAGTGCTAACTATGCCTGATGCGCATTACCCTAAACAGAACCACCTCCTCGATGCGTTACCGCCTGAAGAATACGAACGTATTTCTCCTTATCTGGAAATGATCGAAATGCCGCTTGGTAGTATTCTGTACGAATCAGGCGAAAAATTGCATTACGTCCATTTCCCCACGAATTGCATCGTATCGCTGCTGTATGTTTTGGAAAATGGAGCGTCAGCGGAAATTGCCGTGGTCGGCAACGAAGGTGCGATCGGCATTGCCCTCTTCATGGGTGGCCAAACCATGCCAAATCGGGCTGTGGTACAAAGCGCAGGTTACTCCTACCGGATACGGCAGCATATATTTATGCAGGAGTTTAGCCGCCACGGTGTGCTACTTGTCAAAATGCTACGGTATACACAAGCACTCATCACCCAAATGGCACAAACAGCAGTTTGTAACCGACATCATTCGGTAGATCAGCAGCTCTGCCGCTGGTTATTGCTAAGCCTTGATCGGCTTAGTTCAAACGAACTGGCCATGACCCAGGAATTGATTGCCAATATGCTGGGCGTACGCCGTGAAGGGGTTACGGAAGCTGCCGGAAAATTGCAGCAGGCAGGATTGATTCAATATAGCCGGGGGCATATCACGGTATTAGATCGAAAGGGACTGGAGGCACGGGTCTGTGAGTGCTACCAGGTAGTCCGCAAGGAATTCGATCGCATACTTCATATTTGATTCCATATCAGCATAACCAACTGATAACAATAAATATATCCTGATTCTGGTGAGCTTAAGAAAAAATATCGATCATGGTGCTAGTAAACCTCACGTTTCAGAGCGCTATATCTTCGACCAAGCTTACCAGCGTTTTTCCTCGCACCATACAGCTGAAGTTAAATCGAGATACGTGCACTACCGTACAGACAGCAGCAATCTTCTACAGTAATTTGACCATCTGAATGGGGAGTCAGCCAACCCATTCTCAGCGGCATTGATACCAGAGTCTCATTGATTGTTTTTATTCTTAGCGAGCACACTTATGTTATTTGCTCCAGTAGTTACCGGTACTAATCATCTGTTGACCGCTTTGCCTCACGATGATTATGAGCATTTACTTGCAAGTTGTGAAGAGACTGAACTGATCTTTGCAGAGGCGCTGTATCGTGCGGGTGATTTGATTTCACATGTTTATTTTCCGACCACGGGTTTTATTTCCTTGGTAGCACCTGTTGATAGCGGTCACAATCTGGAAGTGGGGTTGATCGGTAATGAAGGCATGTTCGGCCTTCCCCTGATACTGGCAGTTGATGTTGCGCCATTTAGCGCATTGGTTCAGGGAGCAGGTCGGGCATTACGCTTATCGAAATCGGTATTTCTCCGCGAACTCGAAAAAAGTACTGCTCTGCAATTGGAGCTAAAACGCTATTTTTATGTCGTGATGAGTCAGATTGCGCAAACGGCTGGATGCAATCGTTTCCATGTTGTGGAAGCCCGCCTTGCCCGTTGGCTACTGATGACACATGACCGGGCGCAGTCAGATCAATTCCATGTCACTCATGTACTTCTGGCCTATATGCTGGGTGTACGGCGCGTCGGCATCACCAAAGCAGCAAATTCGTTACAAAAAAAAGAGTTAATCAGCTACAGACGCGGGGATATCAAGATTCTCGATCGCGTCGGGCTGGAAGCTGCCTCTTGCGGATGCTACCAAACAGAGAAAGAGATTTACGAAAAGATTTTAGGCTAGGAATAGAAGCCAACAACAAGCCGGATACAGAGCATCAATTCAGTGAATTCATCATTCATTTCCTTATTGCCACTGCTCAAGCACATACCCTCCTACAAAACAATCTATCACTCATCAAGCCTGCTGTTGATATCCGCCAGCTTGCAATCCTATGTACGGTAACGTACAGATCTGCATCAGAATTAGGAGAAAAATGACATAAAATCGGTGCTGATAGGAAGCACCGGATAGACATCCGATTGTTCTGTCTATTGCATTTCTTTGATAGCACCTATGCTCAACACCGTAGGAGGATTGATGAAACAACATCATATTTTATACAGACCTATTGATCTTAGTGGAAGTCCGGCAAATGCGTGGTTTCCAATACCAACTTCCTGGAAAGGCTGCCGTGAATGGTTTTTAAGAATCTTATCCGTAGCTTGGATCTGTTCGCTGATCGTTATTTCAGGTTGTACCCCGGAGCAGCACAAGCTAACGCAACAAGAAAAAAAGAGTACTCCGACCTATTCGACACGTACAGAGGTCGGCGAGGCGTCTTGGTATGGGCCGGGATTTCAAGGTAAAAAAACCGCTAATGGCGAGATCTTTGATCAAACAAAGATGACGGCCGCTCACCCGAGCCTGCCGATGGGCACAGAGGTGAAAGTGACCAATCTCGACAACAATGAAACAGTGAAGGTCAGAATCAATGATCGCGGCCCCTATGCCAAGGATCGTGTCATTGATGTTTCCCGTGCAGCTGCTAAAAAGCTTGATATGGCTAAGGATGGTACTGCGCAGGTTAAGATTGAGAGAAAGCTCACAAATAAAAAAGATTCCACCGATTAATCCCATAAAACAAAATGTGGGCGGATATTGAGTGATGCAATCCGTAATAACTGAGCGCTGACCCGATAGATCAAGCTAGCAAGCCGCTGAAAAACTATCTGCATTGCCACTACGGTGTTAAAAACAGTATCAAAATGCTCATTTATTACGCATAAACTGCGCTTTTTACCAGCTTTTACCTGGTATCGGCTACCTCAAAAACGTTTTTCAAAGGCCTGCTAGCGCTTTAGGTAATACAATAATGAAGAAAATCAAAGCATGCAGCATCCTCGGCATCATAATGACAAAGTGCATCGACACTCGACTATTGCCCTCCGCTGAGCAAGGTCGCACTGCAAACTCAAACTATGCGCAATTGCAGCACTCCCTCAAGGAGCTGTCGGAACTCAAGCAAGAACTCACAACATGCCAACAGCAAATTGAAATACTGAATAAAACCAATAGTTGCCAGAGGCAGCGATTGATACGATTTGCAAGAAAGTTGGCGCAGGCACATTATCTTGGACATTACGATGAGCTTACCGGACTGCCTAATCGCAGATTATTGCTAGATCGGTTTAAGCAGGCGATGGCTCAATCCGATCGACAGCGTAAGCAAATTGCGCTGCTGTTTATCGATGTGGACAAGTTTAAAGGTATCAATGACAGAACTTGGGCATGCGGCAGGAGATAAACTTCTGCTGCAGTTTGCAGAGCGTTTAATCACCTGTATCCGCTATGGCGATACAGCCTGTCGATATGGCGGTGATGAGTTTGTGATCATGCTACCGGAAATTGATAGTCCGGAAGGTACAGCCGTAGTCACAGAAAAGCTTCGCACCCAGTTGTCTAGGCCTTATGTGGTGGACGGCACTGCCATTGTAATATCCGCAAGTATTGGCACGAGCATTTATCCTGCGGATGGAAAAAATTGCAGCGAATTGATCAAACAGGCTGATGTTGCCATGTACCTCGCCAAGACACAAATACCCATCCAATCTACCCATTAGCAGGCCTGTATCGCGTTAACGGTCAAAAGCCAGTCGGTTCACGGCGTTCAGCGCCATTGAGTTCATGGCGAATACGAGAAGATGTTTCGTAAACCGCCTTACGCACACGATTGATCCCTCCCAGTGGCTGATGATCAGGTACAGCGTGCCAGGGCGTGAAAGAGAGATCTTCACAGAACTTCAGTTGCTCGGGTGTATTGAATTGTTGTGATGAAATGGTGATTTTCGCTACGGGAATAAAAGGCGAATCTTTCTCGTTCCATTCAACGGTGGGATCTTCGATGGGCATTTCTACAGCATGTTTGCGCAGCTGAACCATGAAATCAAAGCACGCATCACCATGGTCGAGATGCTTCTGCATATTTTCACGCAGAAAATTGGGAGAAGTAGTCTCAGCAGATGGAGACTTAACTGGTTTATCGCAAGCGCGAGCGGAGAACTTCATGGCGGTATCGCCGAAGCGATAAGGCGTCGCGCTCCAATATTGAGCATCCAACGGACTGTCAACTTTCCTGCTCCGAATCGCGGTGGCAATTGCAAGCTCATGCAAACGGAAATTCAGCGGATTGGCGCCCGGCAAAAAGAATTTGATAGGACTGTCTTCCACAAGCGCCTTCTGGAATTCAACATAATCCGCCGCATTTTTCACGAAAAATACCGGATGATTGACCATCACAAAATCTTGTGTACCGGACTGGCTACGTTCAACACCCATGAGCTTAATGGCCATGCCACGGCCATCGCCGACCGAGTCATTCTGCACTTTCCCGGATCCATTGGAGTAACGAATCCAGGCAGGATATTCACGTGCTTCTGCAAAGATTCCGATGCTGACTTCATTGGGTAGCTGGAGAACGCGAAACTGCGCTTTCACACAACCGTGAGCCTTGAAGTGAGCATCCCGGTGAGCGGAACCATTTTTGGCTTCGGTGCGAATATTTTCTTCAACGAGCTGCGCGATCTGTTGAATCGCCACAGCCTCATTCGCAGGGACTAACTCGTTACTAAAGGTATAAGTCGGAAACAAAGCTACCAGAACCAGACTCAGAAGAAATCCTTTATTTACCATTTCACTGTACCTCCGGAATATCCATAGCAACCATCCTATCAATGAATTTTCTTCACCCGGAATGGCTTGCTATGGTGTGGTTTTCTGCTTTATTTGAGTTGCATGCTGTTTTTGACCGACTTTACGCCAGCAACACCCTGTGTTACCTCGATTGCCTTGCTAATACCGGCAGAGGAACTGACAAAACCACTTAATTGCACGACGCCCTTGAAGGTTTCAACATTGATTTCAGCAGACTTCAACGTCGGCTCATTCAATATGGCTGCTTTTACCTTCGTGGTAATAACGGTATCGTCAAGATACTCGCCGGTTCCTTCCTGCTTTTGAGTTGATCCACACCCCATCGCTGTCAGCAATGTCAAAGCCAACAAAGATGTAAAGAATAATTGAATAACGTGTTTCATGATTGAATCTCCTGTTAATTGTTTATCGCAGTATCGATGTGAGTATGCTGAGAAATGCATGGATATTTCAGTATGGACGATCAACTAAGGTCACACTCACTCGCACCTGAAGGATTCTAACTGCGAAAGTAATTGCAATCTGTTCGGTAGCATACATAGAAGCAAAGTGAATCAATCCAATATCAAATCAAGGATTATGGCGCAGAGATGGATGAAAAAAAGACTTGGTCTTGGTTACCGAGCATTACAAAACACTGCGTTCGATACCGAACAGACCACCTGCAATCTTCCCAATAGACTTTAAAAGTATGTGAGTTCTGGGTGCATCGCACTTGATCTGAATAGATCAGCTCTCTTATCTCTGGCATTTTTTCAAATGAAAATGTCATGTGCCACTGATTTAAATAATGATTTAAGGAAGAACCATGAAAATGACAAATAAATATCAGCACAATGTTTCAGCAAAAAAAGTCCTGATGATTACTGGCTTATCCGTTGTGCTTGGGCTGGCTAGTTGTCAACAGGAAGGGCCCGCTGAAAAGGTAGGGCAAAAGTTGGATCGTTCGATTGAAAAGACTGAACAAAAGATTGAGCAGACGACAGAGCAAACAGAAAGAAAACTGGATGACGCAAAAAAATCGATCACTGAGAAAACTGAAACAAGCGAGCAGTATATCGATGATTCGGTAATTACTATGAATATTAAGAGGGCTATTCTCAATGACCCCTTGCTTAAAGTATTTCAAATTAAAGTAACTACGGTGAATGGCATCGTGCAACTGAGCGGTACGCTTGATTCCAAAGAAAGTATCGACAGAGCGGTGGAGGTAGTTGGGAACCAAAAGGATGTGAAATCTTTACAAAATGATCTGGTTATCAAAGCAGATGTGCAGAACGAAGAATAATTGTTTTTCTAGTATTATCACTGCATTGGGAATTTTGCTGTTAACCATCTCGGTAGCTAATACCGCAACTCCCGATGATTCTTACATTGCCGGTTATGCGACCGGTGTGTTAAAGCAGCCTATCAAACAATTCTCCGATACAACGGTAGTAACAACTAATCCCACGCTGTTACCGACAGGATTGCTGCCAACAGGTCATCTATTCAAACCGTTACTGGCGAATCCTCACTGGGCTCATTTTTCGTCTGCTTACCGCCATTGTGGAATATTTTGACGGACATCCTTCCAGCGGGCAATTTTTTAAGAATAAAGTGAAATATATCGGCTTGGGAGTCCACTACTACTTCTAGTCATTGCGCTAATAGTCATCATACTGCGTGTCATTCAAAGGTGAGGACCATTGTAGTATCAGGCTGGCGAGGTTTTTGGCTGACAATTTATTAGATTGAACGGATTGCAACATCTGCTTGTGGGGCATCAGGGGTAATAAAGCGCCCCGCCGCAAGCAGCAGGAAATTGAACCCGTAGAGATTAAAATGCAGTAGATGTTGACACTGATTCAATAATGATGGAGCTTTGTATCACTAAAAACTGCATGACTAGGTTATCAATGCAGGAATCCATCTTTTGGTTATATGTTACCGACGTACCTATATAGAAAATGACTATTGCGTGGAATCGTGATATGTCCTGAACAGGAGGGGTTGCATGGTTCCGCTGTAGTTGCACAAGTGTACGAGACTTGGTTTCGTGCAACACTTCTCACATAAATATACTATGCGTAATACAAGAAATATCTTAAAAACTTCTCCTTCGTCGCCAACACAGAAGCCTACCTTCAATGCGATGAGCGATCTTGCTCTGAAAGCGTTACGGGTATCGGAAAGTCGATACCGTCGACTGTTTGAATCCGCCCGCGATGGGATTTTGCTCCTCAATGCGGATACTGCACAGATTGAAGACGTCAACCCCTATTTGATCCAGATATTGGGCTATTCGCATGCAGAATTCTTAGGGAAAAAACTGTGGGAAGTCGGCACGTTTCCCGACATTGCCGAAAGCAAGAATATGTTTTTGAAAATACAAACGGAAGGTTATGTTCGTTACGATGATCTTCCGCTAAGAACAAAGGCTGGCGCAATAATCGCGGTTGAATTCGTCAGTAATAGTTACGACTGTGAAGGTACGATCGTCATTCAGTGCAACATCCGCAACATCACTGAGAGAAAGAAGACAGATGAGAGGATCAAGGAATTGGCGTTCTTTGATCAACTCACTGGCTTACCCAACCGGCTACTCCTGCTGGATCGTCTGAAGCAGGCTATGATCGCCAGCTCGCGTAGTGGTATATTTTGTGCGCTGTTGTTCATGGATATGGATAATTTCAAGAATCTCAACGACACCCTGGGTCATGATATGGGCGATGTGCTGCTCAAACAGATCGGGCAGCGTCTGACCTTGTGTGTGCGTGAAGGGGATACCGTTGCACGATTAGGCGGTGATGAGTTCGTGCTAGTGCTTGCCGGATTGAATACGGATAAAGCGGAAGCTGCCAAGAGAACCAAAGCCGTCGTCAAAAAAATAATGGCTGCACTTAACCAGCCTTACCATCTTGGCAATGTGTCGCACAACTGCACGGCAAGCGTGGGTGTAACCCTTTTCAAGGGCAACCACATTAGTATTGATGGTCTGATGAAGCAGGCTGATCTTGCCATGTACCAGTCCAAGGAAACCGGACGCAATACACTGCGCTTCTTTGATCCAGATATGGAGTTGGCCGTAATGAAGCGTGCTGCGATAGAGAACGATCTACGACGAGCTATCGACGAGAAACAGTTCGTACTTTTCTACCAGGCCCAGATAGAAGGCAAGAATCGCATTATGGGTGCCGAAGTTCTGTTGCGCTGGCAGCATCCTCAGCGCGGCCAGGTACCGCCTGCCGAGTTTATTACGTTAGCCGAAGAAACCGGACTGATCCTGCTTTTGGGAAAGTGGGTTCTGGAGGCTGCCTGCACTCGCTTAGTTGTTTGGGCTGGCCAACTTGAGATGGCAAATCTCACAATTGCAGTGAATGTCAGCGCCAAACAAGTACGCCAGCCTGATTTCGTCGGCCAGGTGCTAAATATACTCAAAAGCACGGGCGCCAGTCCCCATCGATTAAAGCTTGAGTTGACGGAGAGCCTGCTGATACATGACGTCGAGGAGACAATCGAAAAAATGCTTGCACTCAAGGCTCAGGGAATACGCTTCTCGCTGGATGACTTCGGAACAGGCTACTCATCCTTGTCATACCTGAAACGATTGCCGCTGGATCAGTTGAAGATTGATCGGTCTTTTGTGCGTGACATACTCACTGACCCCAACGATGCTGCAATTGCCAGGACTATCGTGACACTGAGCCAGAGCCTTGGATTGGCGATAATTGCAGAAGGTGTCGAAACAGAGGCACAACGGAATTTTCTGGCCAGTTCGGGTTGTCATGCTTATCAGGGCTACTTTTTCAGCCAGCCCCTGCCCATCGATGGTTTCGAGAAAATTGTGCAAGATGCCAGGATACTGGCCTAGAAATATCCAACATGCTTAGGGATGCGACCACTCACCAAATATTCGTGGGAATAAACAACCCCGTGGCGAGACCACGGGGAATCGCAAGTTTAAATGCTAGAGAACTACGACTAACAAGAAGCTATCATTTTTGCGGATATGGACTGCCTGACGGAGAAACTGTACATCCCAATCGAATCTTAATAAGTTATGTTCGGTAACAGACAGACACGATTCCGCCAATAAACTATGCTTTTTACAGATCATAGATCTATATTGAAAAGGAGAATCTCATGAAAATCTTAAAGTTATTTACAGTGATAGTAATCAGTGTCACAGGAATGAGCGGATGCTTATCGTTTGGCTCCGGAAGCACACCCGGCCCACCAGGACCGCAAGGTGCCCAAGGACCAACCGGAACCAGTGAGAAAGTTATCGTGGTTCCAGAGAAAACCGACGAGAAGGTTATCGTTGTACCCGCAAGACAATACTGAGTGAGGCGCTATTCGAGCGATTAACTGCGGTTTTTAGTTTCAATGATTCAGATATTGGAAATAGATGATGGCAAATGTCGAATAGCTGTAAAAAGTAACTCAGGTTTAATATGGAGAAATACAAATGAAACAATACTATGCCCTCATCCTTATCGTAGCAATTCTGGCGTTATCGGCCTGCGACCAGAATCAAACAGGTAGCGAGAAAGTAATGGATAACGCCAATGATATTCTTGATCGACGCCCCGGAGAGAAAGTACGTGATGCTGCCGAAGATGTCGGCGACGAACTCAAAGGTGCCGGCAAAGAAATAAAAGAAACAGTTAAGGACGCTACTAATTAGTCTTTGCACTACACGGTCTTATTTTCCTGATGCAGGAAGTCTAAGAATCGACCCCGAGTCTATTAACAAAGGAGATATATTATGAGTACGAAAGAAGCATACAAACTAAAGATAGAAGCCGAAGTAGAGCTGGCGCAAGCAAGATTGGCTGAATTAAAGGCTGCAGCAAAAAATTCTGCAGCTGACGCTCGTATCGAATATGAAAATCAGATTGAAGAGCTTGAACAGAAAATTCACACCACAAAGACCAAGCTGAAGGAACTCAGCGACGCCGGCGAGGATGCCTGGGAACATCTTAAAGATGGTGTGGAGAGTGCCTGGAACAAATTAAGTAGAGCTGTTCAAGATAGTGCCGCCAAAATAAAAGATAAGCTTTAAAGGTTCCAGGGGAATCGTAAGCTTTGAAAGTATGAAATTACGATTCCCGCCCCGTACTTGCCAAATAAACTTGGCTACCTGTCTTGTTAAACATAATTTGCACAGTCCTGTTATTTGCTGAACGAGTAAAGATCCGAATCCTTCTATAGATTAACTGAGATGCTAGTTAATCTTCGCTGTCTTTCAAGCCGGTCGATGTTATATCCAATCCATTTTAAGAACTGAATTGGCAATTGCTCAGATTAGCGACAAGAAACAATTCATCAGTTATTTATGTTTTATGTGCGACTTCGTACATATCTACCTAGAAGAATGCGTTAGTGCGTATGCAAGCGCCAAATTTGATTTGGATTTTTTTCTGGTGATCTGCATTGTAGTAATCATATGAATATTGAGGAGTAAAAAATTATGAAATCAAAAAAAACGGTGGTCTCTATCGCAATTAGTTCTGCTTTCGCTGTTTCTCTCAGTGCAGTGCCGACAGTTTCAGCGGCTGAGAATCCATTCATGGCGCAAGTGCTGGAAAAAGGCTATATGGTAGCCGATGCTTCCGCGCACGGTGAAAAGAAATCGGGTGAAGGTAAATGTGGTGAAAGTAAGTGTGGTGCTTTCATGGCAGATAGTAATAAAGATGGCAAAGTTACTAAGGAAGAATGGACCAAGCACCACGATGTCATGTTTGAAAAAATGGACGTTAATAAAGATGGTGTTATCGAAAAAAGTGAAATAGAAAAAATGAAAGATGAAAAAGGCAGGAAAGAGATGCGGCATGGGGACGAGAATGATAAGAGAGGTTCGCCGCATGAGAATAAGAAAGGCTACTAAGAAATGCTTGGTATAAGAGTGGATGTGCGTTAGGCAACGCTTGTTTTCGTAAAGCAAGGTAATCGCAGTGTACGAACTCTTCTTTAGTTATCGTACGTTGCCGTTGATGAAAATGATACTTCATTCATCCGCCCTATCGTGCTGTCAATTCTGCTGATCGTGATCAGAATTAATTTTGTTGATCCCAATAAAAATTGAACGAATAGCTTTAGCTAACAGAATATTTTCATTACAACGATTAATAGCGATAGATCTTTTTCTGCAACTGCAGAATCGGATTTACTAGTCTAACCTATTAGGAGAAATTGATATGAGTATAAGTATAGATGATGGATCAATCGGTCAAGATGACTTCCTCGGAGACGATAATAATGACCATTTCCACGCCGGCGACGGCAATAACAATCTCAACGGCGGTGGCGGCGATGACGGATTGGATGGCGGTGCTGGCAATGACGTTTTGACAGGTGATTTAGGTGATGACGTTCTCATTGGCGGAGATGGCAATGATAATCTCAACGGCGGTGATGGGGATGATCATCTCGACGGTGGCGCTGGAGATGATGTTTTAATAGGGGAGCTAGGTGATGACGTTCTCCATGCTGGAAAAGGCAACGATGACTTAACTGGTGGGGCAGATAACGATCAATTCAGTTTTTATGCTGCTGGTCACTTCACCGTGCAAGATTTCGATGCTCAAGCAGATTTATTGATTTTTGAATCAAAATCGACCGGTATTGATAGCCTTGAGGAATTAGTACTGATGATTAGCAGCTTCGAAGATACCAATGAAGGTGTAGTCGTTCATTTTGTTGATGATATCGCCTCTATCACTTTGGTTGGACTACAGTCAGGTGATTTATCTGCGGATATGGTTGGATTTTCTTCTGGAATCTGATCGCTAGCGGGTTCAATTCACCCGTGGGAAGGCTCTGTAGGTCAAAGCTGACTGAAAACCAGCAGATTGGAGAGCATAGTTAATACCCCGCTGCTTGGCATTGGGATATTAACTCTAAACAGTATCTTAACTTCAATAATGTGGTAGGAATCCATCAAGAAATTGCTAATTTGGTGATAAATAGGTTATGCGCGTTGAACTAACCAAAGTGGATTAGTTTTGTGTACCCATAGGAAAATATTAGGAGTATCAAATGATTGTAGAAGCACGCATTAATACTAATACAGTGGGTAATCAATTCGATAGTTCGGTAGCGGCGTTAACTACGGGCGGTTACGTGGTAACTTGGACGTTTTTTGGTCAGGACGGATCTGTCGGTATCTACGGGCAACGTTATAATGCCAACAGCGTCGCGCAAGGTGCAGAATTCCGCGTCAATACCGATACCGGAAGTAGTCAAAGCACTCCTTCAGTAGCGGCGTTAACTAATGGCGGTTATATAGTGACTTGGTCCTCTTGGCCGCAAGATGGCAATGGCAGTGGTATTTATGCCCAACGATATAATGCCAATGGTGTAGCTCAGGACAATGAGTTTCGAGTCAATACTTATACTGCTGATGATCAATCCGCCCCTTCAATCACTGCTCTGACCGATGGTGGTTTCGTCGTGACCTGGATGTCTTTTGGTCAAGATGGTTCTGAAGAAGGTATTTATGGCCAGCGTTATGGTGCCAACGGTGTTAAGCAGGGCGTAGAATTCCGTGCCAATATCAATGACACAGCCGGCAGTCAACTATGGGGCCCAGCCGCCGCATTAGCTGATGGTGGGTTCGTGGTAACATGGATAACTGACTATCGTGGTATTCACGGTCAGCGTTATGATGCCAATGGTGTTGCGCAGGGCGCGGAATTCCACTCCAATATCCAAAACAAAGTGGGAGCTCAATCGCCATCGGTAGCGGCTTTAACAGATGGTGGTTTCGTGGTGATATGGTCAGCTGAGTTTGCCATTGATGGTATCCACGGTCAACGCTATGATGCGAATGGCATTGCGCAAGGCGCAGAATTCCTCGTTAATACGGATACAACAGGCGGTCATTTACTGACTTCGGTAACTGGTTTAACGGGTGGTGGTTTCTTGGTAACCTGGACATCCGGGTCTCAGGACGGCTATCCCTCGGACTATGGTATCTACGGCCAACGTTATGATACTAGTGGCGCTGCACAAGGGGCAGAATTTCGCGTCAATACCTATACAGCGTATGATCAACTCAATCCTTCGGTAGCCGCGCTCACTGATGGCGGTTTCGTGGTGACATGGGAATCTCAGAATCAGGATGGATCTGACTTTGGTGTCTACGGTCAACGCTATGATGCCAATGGTAATGTGTTTTATGCTACCCCATTGCTGATTAGCACAACAGGAAACGATGTTCTGACCGGCACATTGTCTGGTGATGATACAGTAACCTATACTTACGCTACTGCTCCTGTAACCGTCTCACTGGCTATCAGCAGCCAGCAAAATACTGGTGGTGCCGGATTAGATACTCTGATTAACATCGAGAATCTGATTGGTAGTGCCTACAATGATATATTGACAGGCAATGCAAAGGATAACGTATTGGTTGGAGAGACTGGTGACGACGTGCTCATAGGAGGGTCGGGAGCAGATACTCTGATCGGTGGATTGGGTAATGACAGTTATTTTGTTGAGAATGTGAGCGATGTCATCATTGAGAGTCTTAATAATGGCACTGATAATGTAAGTAGCAAAGTGACTTATTCACTCATAGAAGGTATTGAAAATCTGACTCTGACTGGCGTATTGGCGGTCAATGGTACAGGCAACATCCAGGCTAACGTCCTCACTGGAAATGCAGCTGATAATCAGCTAAATGGAGAAGCCGGTAAAGATACACTCATTGCAAGAGCAGGTAACGATACACTTGATGGGGGAGCGGGTAATAATGTGCTAACCGGCGGGCCAGGTAGTGATATCTTCAAATTCACTACAAAAGGTCATACTGACAAGATTACTGACTATAGTGTAGTGAACGACACAATCCAGTTGGAAAATGTGGTATTCAAGGCACTAACGACGACTGGTACTTTAGCTGCCAACCAATTCAGAATGGGCACAAAGGCGCTGGATACTAATGATTTCATCATCTACAACAAATTGACAGGCATGTTGCTGTACGATGCAGATGGTAATGGTGCTGCTGCCGCAATCCAAATTGCTACAGTTGGTATTGGGTTAAGCTTGACCAGTGCAGATATTGTGGTTATCTAGGTGTGTGTTGGACTTACCTGCAATGAGAGAGACATAATTAGAGCTTACTCAGAAATTCAGCGATCCGTTATGCGCTGTCAAGTAAGAATTCTGAGTAAGCTCTAATTAATTGTATTTAAAGAAGCGTATGAATAGAAAACCTTAGTTAAAGCAATCAACCGAAATTTATATTTCTTTATCCAATCTATGACTACTATTTTTTAAAATTTTTAAAAAATATACTAACTTTAACGGTGGGAAATATGAATAAAAATTCACAAATAATGGCTATTTCAGTAGTACTATGGCTTGGTCTGGGTACGGGAGCAACGAGTGCTGCGCTGATGCAAACGGTTCCTTCTCCCCTTTCTCCCAGTAGTTTGGACGCCATCAACAACAGCATTGTTTTCGATAGTTCCTCATTATTGCATCTTGATAATCCTGTTGCTAGTGATGATTCAGAACTCATTTATTTGGGGTCGGACTCCGCGGATGGCCCTGCACGTGTAGTGCATAGCCAACTTACCAGCCTAGGCCGCGAGGGTTCTTATTCCGGAAATATAAGTGCATTCCCAGCTCCCGAACCAGAAAAATACGCGATGTTGTTGATTGTTATCGGATTGTTGGGTTTTACGCTGCACCACAGAAAAATGGCAGTGCCTCAGATGCATCTTCTGCACAAGCAAAGGATTTTCTCCAGGAATGCGGAAGAATTCTAAAGTTTCTGAGACAACCCTGTTTATGTGCTTGTGAGTTTTATTGCACATCCTTTTCACAGAATCTGTATGTGGTATTTCAGTAGAATCCTGCTTAAAAGGCGGGATTTTTTATTTTGGATAACCTGTCACCGATGCCAAGATTGCCGGAAACCCACAAAAATTTTTGAAACAATCAGATCACTTCCAATCTGTCCTCTGGACAATGCGCAATGCAATGAATCTGATCTAGTGGAAATACTCAGGATCTTTGTTGTTGATTGAAGTGCTAAGTGTCCGGCATTTGCCTTGAGTAGCAAGCATCCATGCGATTACCATAAAAACCAATTGATTGCTTTGGCACCGCCATCCCATTCCTTCCTATATTTTTATGTGCGCTAGCGAACTGTTTTCCACTGAGGAAGGGTATCTAATTATCAACATGAGATGACCTTAGCATCGCTTGATTGACAAAATGGGCTCATCTTCTGAATTTCTTATAAAGAGTCAATTGTTACAAGAACAATCAATGTTCATTACAACAATTGTGTTCGGAGTCTAATTCAATGGATAAAAAAATGATCAAGAATTTTTACCACATAAAATCGCGTCAAATGACGCTAGCGCTTAGCGTAACCGTCATCTCTGTAATTTTTATGGCTGGCTGCGCAAGCGTTCCGGCCCCTACTGAACAGATAGCTGTTTCGAGAACTGCAGTAAATAATGCTCTCAGCGCTGGTGACAATGAATTTGCACCGCTACAGCTCAAGTCCGCGATGGAAAAGATGGATGCTGCTGAGCGTGCCATGGTGGATAAAAATTATGTACTTGCCCGGGAACTGGCAGAGCAGGCACAGATTGATGCCAAGCTGGCTGGAACACTGGCACGCTCAACCAAGGCACAGAAAGCAGCAGACGCATTGCAGGAAGATAGTCGCGTGCTACGCCAAGAAATAGATCGTCAAACCCAATAATTTTCAGTGGAGTTTATCATGCAAAAAAACTGGTACTTTTTTATGAGTCTGATTACCGCGGCTATTGTTTCTGGCTGCAGTTCGATACCGCAAAATTCATCGTTGATGGAAGCGCATGGCAATTACAACAGCGCACGAGCAAATTCCCAAGTCACCAATATGGCGGCACTTGAATTGCAAGAAGCGGGCAACTTTCTGGAAAAAGCAGACCGTGCTTTAAACAACAGAGAGAGTGATAACACAGTCAATCACTTAGCCTATATGGCTAATCAACAAGTGGCAATTGCACAAGAAACTGCCAAAGCAAAAACAGCTGAGCTAGCAGTCACCAATGCTGGCGGAAAACGCGATCAAATCCTCCTGGAAGCGAGAACGGCTGAGGCTGATGAATCCAAACGGCAGGTGGCATTTGATCAAGCACTGATTGCTCAACAACAAAAGGAGCTGGAGGAACTCAATGCTAAGAAAACGGAACGAGGCATGGTGATTACCCTGGATGATGTGTTGTTTCGTACCAATATGGCGCAATTGGAATCAGGTGGAATGCGCACCGTGCAAAAGGTAGCCGATTTTCTCAGACAATACTCCCAGCGCAGGGTGTTAATTGAAGGCCACACCGACAGCACAGGCACTCACAGTTATAACCAGGAGCTTTCTGATCGACGCGCCAATTCTGTGCGAATGGCCTTGATAGATGGTGGTATCAGCAGTAATCGGATTGATTCGCGAGGTTATGGTGAAGATTTCCCGGTTGCCAGCAACGGCACTGAAGCGGGCCGCCAATTGAATCGGCGCGTGGAAATCATCTTTTCCGATGACAACGGCAACATTGGCGCACGCTAGATCGGAATTATTCACCAGGATTGAAGCAAAAATTAAGTATGTTTTTGTTGATTTCAAAGACTGAATATAAGAAATGCTGAGTCAGCTTAGCGAGTCTAATTTCTAATCTAAACAGTAGACCCGATTACGATGTAACGTCAGGATCTAATGAATATCATTAGGATCCTTTACCAATATCATTTTAAACAGGAGTTTTGCATGAATTACGAAGTTTTCGATACTTATGCTATTTATCACCAAGACAAAGGTGACAACAAAGCATCTGGAGTTCGTCCGATGGGTATTGATACGCTGATTGGAAGGAATGTCTGCAACCAAAACGGTGACGACCTGGGTAACATTAAAGAAATCATGCTGGATATAGCGACCGGCAGCGTGTGTTATGCAGTACTGTCCTTTGGCGGCGTCCTTGGAATAGGAAGTAAATTCTTTGCAGTACCCTGGTACAGATTGAAGTTCCATACAGAAAAAAAACACTTTGTGCTCAACGTAGATAAAAGTCGTCTCAAAAATGCACCGGGATTTGACAAGAAGCACTGGCCGGATATGGCAGACAAATCCTGGAATAAAAAAATGCATTCTTACTGGAACTACTCAACAATAAATGGATGATCTGCGCGTTTGATTGATGACGTAGCTGCTACGGAAGCAACACTTGCCGGAATCCAAACAACGAATGCAGCCGAGTCTCAGACAAAATCTTGGGAAATCGGCTGATTGCTTCCACTGTGTACTAATTTCGTTCTAAGTTAATGCACTCCAATTAGGCGATCGTCTGTTCAAATTGTTTTGACAACATACAACTTGCCTACCAAGGTTATTACCTCCCCGCCATTCATAAATTTCTGATCGAATCCCAAGTCCATTGGCACTGAGTTACTTTTCTCATTGTGTACGATACCGAACAGACACTGCCGAATACTGTCACTAAGATTTAAGCAGCGTCATGATAAAACCGGTCAAGGAAATGCCAAGGAGATATAAAGCATCACAAAACTTAAAATGGAGTAACGTAAGTGCAGCCATACAGCATATTGTCCATTTTTTGCTGATAACCCCTATTCCTTTCCCAAAAAAATAACAAAAATTGCGATCAATAGATGACTGACAGACCGTTGAGAAACGTTTTCGAGACAGTCGATACGAGGCAAAAACAGGCGAAAAAGCGCAGTTTATATGTGATAAATGAGCATTTTGAGCCTGTTTTTAACACCGTAGCGGCAACGCAGATAGTTTTTCAATGGCCTGCTGATAGTCTGTAAGCACGCAGCATTAGTTTCTCGCAAGCACCAGTCATAAAACGGTGACTACGCTGATCACCATGAATTCGAACAAGGAGAATATTATCAATATTAAAGAGTTCGGATTTTCGGCACACACCCGGAATGTGCTTCGTAACGCTCGCGATACCGAGTTACTGCGTTCCGAGTTGTTCAGTATCGAGCAATTGAAGCGTCAAGGGGCCATGTTGGCCGGGCAGTACAAGATCGACCCACATCCGGGGCCAGATCGGTTGTTGCCACGGCTAGCGGACAATGAACGTATTCTGCTCGCCGCATATGACGTCGTGACCGTTGCAACGGCGCCGGGACAACGCATTATTTCGGCTGAAGCGTGGCTACTGGATAATTTTTATCTCATCGAACAACAGATCAATCAGGCGCGCCGGCATTTGCCGCGCGGTTACAGCCGCCAGTTGCCGCGATTAGCGGATGGCCCGTCAGCCGGTTTCCCCCGCATCTATGATTTGGCTTTACAACTGATTTCCCACATGGATGGTCGTGTCGACAAGGAAAACGTCACTCAATTCATCGCCGCCTACCAGACTGTCGAGCCGTTAAAGCTGGGCGAATTATGGGCATTTCCGATCATGCTGCAGTTGGCGTTACTGGAAAATCTTCGCCGTGTTGCACTGCGTATCGCCCGCCGGCGCGAGGAGCTCAACGCCGCCATCAGTTGGGCGGATCGCATGCTTGCCGCGGCTGAAAAGGAGCCCAAACAGCTGATTCAGTTGCTGGCCGAGTTTGCCAATGCGGATGTACCGCTGACCGCGCCGTTTGTGGAGGAATTTTATGCCCGACTGCAGGCCCAAGGGTCCGCCATGGCGTTCGTTCAAACCTGGGTCGAACAAAAACTGTTAGAACAGGGAGTGACTGCAACACAGCTGTCAGAATCGGCAGGTCGAACCGCCGCGGCCAATCAGATTTCCATCGCCAACAGCATCGGTAGCCTGCGTTTTATCGATACCATGAATTGGCGGGACTATGTTGAATTGCTCAGTGCTGTCGAACAGACATTGCGTGAAGATCCAGCGAAAATGCACACGCACCAGGATTTTTCCACCCGCGACCGCTACCGGCATGTTATCGAGGATGTCGCGAGAGGCAGTTTGCACAGTGAATTGGCGGTAACCCGCAAAGTCATTGCGCTGGCGCAAGCTGCGGCAGAACGGCTGGGTGTCGACGACCGTACCGCGCATGTTGGATACTACCTGATTGATCACGGCCGACCAATACTGGAACATGCAGTCGGTTTCCGATTGCCGTGGAAATTACGGATCAGTCGTGCGAGCCGGCATTTCAACCTGTTGCTTTATCTTGGTCCGATCCTGTTGCTCAGCGCATTGGCGGCATCGACCGTGTTTTTCTCATTCGATGGTCTCGGGCCGGGAGATTGGCGCTTCTGGTTTTTTGCAATTACCGGCGTCATCGGTGCTTCAGCACTGGCAGTCTCGCTGGTAAATATGCTGGTCACGCTCATTCTGTCGCCGCGTACGTTGCCGCGACTGGATTTCTCTCACGGTATTCCGGCGGCGCACCGCACCATGGTCGTGGTTCCCACTTTGCTAAGTAAACCACAAGAAGTTGATGATCTTCTTGAAGCACTGGAAATCCGCTATCTCGGTAATCGTGATCCCAATCTATTCTTTGCCTTGCTGACGGATTTCCGTGATGCGCGGCAGCGCACGCAACCGGAGGACGACGCATTACTCGCCTATGCGCGCGCTGCCGTTCAGGCGCTCAATGCCACCTATCTTGACGACCGGCCGTGTATTTTCTATTTGTTTCACCGGCCACGGGTATGGAATCCACACGAACAGGTGTGGATGGGGTATGAGCGCAAACGCGGCAAATTGGAGCAGTTCAATGCCTTGCTGCGCGGTGGCGCAAAAACGGCGTTCTCGGATATCGTCGGAGAAACATCCATACTCGAATCGATTCAGTATGTCATCACCTTGGATACCGACACGCAGCTTCCCCGCGATGCGGCACGCACCCTGATCGGTAACATGGCCCATCCGCTCAATCGGCCGGTATACGACGCTGATTGCGGACGCATCGTCGAAGGCTACGCAATCCTGCAACCGCGCGCTTCGATCAGCCTGACCAGTGCAGGCCAGTCGCAGTTCACAAAATTGTTCGCGGGTGAGTCAGGCATTGATCCCTACTCACGCGAAGTCTCCGATGTCTACCAGGATATTTTCGGCGAAGGATCATTTGTCGGAAAAGGCATTTACGATGTGGACGCTTTTCGTCAGGCCGTTGATGGACGTTTCCCCGAAAATCTCATTCTCAGTCACGACTTGCTGGAAAGCGGGTACGCGCGTTCGGCACTGGTAACCGATGTCGATCTCATTGAAGAGCATCCGGCCAGTTACGCCATGGAGGCTAGCCGACGGCACCGGTGGATACGCGGCGATTGGCAGCTTGCCGGCTGGTTGCTTCCACGCGTGCCCGGACCACCCGGCTCCAATGAATCGAAAGCAAAATGGCAACCGAATCCATTGACTGCGCTGTCGATGTGGAAAATATTCGACAATCTGCGACGCAGCCTTGTGTCACCTTCATTACTGGCCTTGCTAATCGGGGGCTGGTTATTCGGCCCGGAGCCAGCATGGTTGTGGATTGTGCTGGTCGCAGGCGTGGTGTTCTTGCCTATCCTGCTGAGAAGCCTCATCGAATTCATCCGTAAACCGGAAGAACGTGACTGGCTAGTGCACGTGAGCCTGACCAGCAAGTCAGCGGGGCACCCCATCGCACTCGCTTTGTTGACGTTGATTCTGTTGCCCTATGACACGCTGATCAGCCTGAGCGCCATCTTACGTTCGGGACTGCGCATGCTGTTCACGCGACACGGCTTGATGCTGTGGCATTTACCATCCTATACGCGCCGCAATGCGTGCCGTACGTTGGTCGATTTTGTGAAAGAAATGTGGATTGCGCCTACTGTGGCAATAGCGCTGGGCTTGGCATTGGCAAGCAGTCGTCCAACGGAACTGTTGTTCTGTGCACCTGTTTTGTTAGCTTGGTTGTTATCACCTGTTGTCGCCTGGTGGATCAGCAAACCGCTTTTATCCACGGCACCTCAGCTGACGAGCGATCAACGCATATTCCTGCGCGCATCAGCGCGCCGTACATGGCGCTTCTTCGCACAATTTGTCAGTGCACAGGACAACTGGCTGCCACCCGACAATTTTCAGGAATATCCGGCACCCGCCATTGCCACGCGTACATCACCCACGAATATCGGCATGTCATTGCTGGCGGATCTGGCCGCCTATGATTTTGGTTACATCGCCGCCGGCGAATTCCTGCGATTGGTTCAAAATACGCTGGAGACGATGGAAAAACTGGAACGCTACCTTGGTCATTTTTACAACTGGTACGACACGCGCACACTGAAACCGTTACATCCGCAATATGTTTCTTCTGTGGACAGCGGAAACCTCGCCGGTAGCTTGCTCACCTTGCAAGCGGGATTGATCGAGTTGAAGCACCAGCCGATTCTGTCAGCCAATGCATTTCATGGGTTGCAGGATACCTTGCGAGTGCTTGTCGAACACGTACCCGTATCACCCATCTCCGATCTTGCGAAGAAAATCGAGGCGCTTGAGGCCCATCTGCGCACACTCACAGTGAACGGACCGACGCACACATTGGCGACCATCGATAGCTTGCTGGATGAGATGCATCATATCAGCGAGGAGATGATCGCTTGTCTGCCCGCGGATATCGATATCGATGGCGAGCTGTATTACTGGGCGCAGGCATTTGATCAGCAGATTCGATCACTGCAAGATGATCTGCGATACCTAGTTCCCGAACCTCAGCCATTCAACCACATCCCGACACTGGCGGAATTGGCCGGAAGCAACGCCGCAGATATGCAAACGCGGCTATCCGCTGGAGCTGCCAAAGGTGCATTGGAGCGGATTAGGGTCATCAATGCCCTGGCGGATCGTTGCCGCAAACTTGCCGTCATGGATTTTGAATTTCTCTACGATACATCGCGGGATTTGCTGGCTATCGGCTACGATGTCGGCGAACGTCGCCGCGATCAATCCTGCTATGATCTGCTGGCATCCGAAGCGCGCCTAGCCAGTTTTCTACTCATCGCACAGGGGCAAATACCGCAAAAACATTGGTTTGCGCTAGGCCGACTGTTGACCAGCCATGGCGGAGATGTCAGCCTGATTTCCTGGAGTGGTTCGATGTTCGAATACCTCATGCCGCGTCTGATCATGCCGGGCTACGACAACACGTTGTTGGAGCAAACCTGCCAAGCTGCGGTGTCGCGCCAGGTCGAATACGGTCGGCAACGCGATGTGCCCTGGGGCATTTCCGAGTCCTGCTATAACGCCACCGATATCAACCAAGTCTATCAATATCGGGCATTCGGTGTGCCAGGATTGGGTTTCAAGCGAGGGCTGGGAGATGACCTGGTCATTGCGCCTTACGCCAGCGCACTGGCACTGACGATGATGCCGCGCGAAGCGTGCCGCAATTTGCAGACGCTGGCAGCCAGCGGTTTGCTCGGCGCCTATGGATTCTACGAAGCGGTCGATTTTACGCCATCCCGTGTGCCGCGCGGCAAAACCAGCGCCATTGTGCGCACCTTTATGGCGCATCACCAAGGCATGAGCCTATTAGCTTTTGAACAGGTATTGCTTAACTGTCCGATGCAGCGCCGTTTTATGTCGGATCCGTTGGTCCAGGCGACAAAATTGTTGTTGCAGGAGCGTATACCGAAAAAAGGGGCAACATTACACCCCCATGCCGCGGAAGTCAGTGCCGCTGCGCGCCCGGCAGTCCCGGAATCTGGCACGATTATGCGCGTGTTTACCGACCCGAACACACCGATACCGGAAGTACACTTGTTATCCAATGGCCAGTATCACGTCATGGCGACACATGCCGGTGGCGGTTACAGCCGCTGGCGCGATCTGGCCGTCACCCGCTGGCGCGAGGATGCGACCTCCGATGGCTGGGGTACTTTCATTTACTTGCGCGACCGTGATTCCGGGCGGTATTGGTCCACTGCTTATCAACCCACTCTGCGCAAAGCCGATCACTACGAGGCGATCTTCGTGCAAGGACGTGCGGAATATCGTCGCCGTGATCATGCGATCGAAACGCACACTGAAATCAGCGTTTCACCCGAAGACAACGTGGAAATTCGCCGCGTCACACTGACCAACCAATCGTCCCGTACGCGTCATATTGAAGTAACCAGCTATGCGGAGGTGGTGCTGGCGCCGCTGAATTCCGATTTAGCTCATCGTGCTTTCAGCAATCTGTTCGTGCAAACCGAAATTGTCCGCGATCGACAGGCGATCCTTTGTACGCGGCGGCGCCGCACGCCGCGAGAACAGATACCCTGGATGTTCCATTTACTGGCGGCTCCGGGTACGGTGATTGATGAGCCGTCCTATGAGACGGATCGCACCCAATTCATCGGACGGGGACGAACAGCGGCCAATCCAGTGGTACTGGATGCGAGTAATCGCGCGTCAAACTTGTCGAACACAGATGGTTCGGTGCTCGATCCGATCGTGGCGATCCGCCGCACCATCACCTTGTTACCGGACGAATCGGCCACGCTACAGATCATCTCCGGTGTTGCGAGTACGCGCGAGGCGGCCTTGGGGTTGTTGGATAATTATTGCGACCGGCATTTCGTGGAACGGGCTTTTGAAATGGCATGGTTCCAGAGTCAGGAAGTACTGCGCAACCTCAACGCCACCGAAGCTGATGCCCAAGTATACGGTCGCCTTGCGAGTTCCGTCATATACAGCAATGCATTGCGGCGCGCTGCCCCTAGCATGATTGCACGCAACCAATTGGGGCAATCCGGGCTGTGGCGCTTTGCCATTTCGGGTGACCTGCCGATCGTACTGATTAGAATCGGCAGTCTCAACCGTATCGACCTGATCAAACAAGCGCTGCAAGCGCATGCCTATTGGCGGATGAAGGGATTGGCAGCTGATCTGGTAATCGTGAACGAGGATTTTTCGGGCTATCGGGCGGTTCTGCACGATCAGATCATGGGACTGATCAACGCGGGACCTGAAGCGCAAATCATCGACAAACCCGGTGGTGTCTTCGTGCGACGTACCGAAGAGCTGACCGAAGATGAGCGAGTCTTGCTGCAGACTGTCGCGCGCATCGTATTCAGCGATACCGCCGAAACGTTAATCGAACCATTGGAACGCCGCGTATCGGCTGAACGTATTTCGGATCTTCTGGAACCCCGGCTGCTGCCGGTCGCTAAATCAACCAGCCCGCTGTTAACGCGCGAACTGATTTTCTACAACGGTTTGGGAGGTTTTACGCCCGATGGGCGCGAGTACGTCATCACCCTCGAACCCGGTAAAAGCACGCCCGCACCGTGGGTCAATGTAATCGCCAGCCCGCACATCGGCACCGTTGTCAGTGAGTGCGGAAGTGCATATACCTGGGTGGAGAACGCACACGAATTCCGATTGACCCCTTGGCACAATGATCCGCTTAGCGACAGCAGTGGTGAGACGTTCTACATTCGCGATGAAGAAACCGGCGAATTCTGGTCACCGACGCCATTACCGTCCGGAGGTCAGTCCGGATATGTTTGCCGGCATGGATTTGGATACAGCGTGTTCGAGCATGATCAAACTGATATTTCTTCGGAGCTGAAAATCTACGTTGCCATGGATGCGCCAGTGAAATTCGTGGTGATCAAGCTGCACAATCATTCGAAACGCCCGCGGCGATTGTCGCTCACCGGCTACTGGGAGCTGGTACTCGGTGAATGGCGGCACACCAATCTGATGCACATTGTGACTGAAATAGATGCGCATAGTGGAGCGCTGTATGCCCGTAATGCATATGGTCGTGAATATGCCAAACGGATCGTTTTTGCGAAGGTCAGCGAACAGGCACGTTCGGTGACCGGAAATCGTACCGAGTTCATTGGTCGTAACGGCTCGCTGGCCAGCCCGGCAGCGATGCGCCGCAAACGCTTGTCGGGCAAGACCGGTGCGGGCCTGGACCCATGTGCCGCAATCCAGACCCAAATCGAACTGGCTGAAGGACAAGCGCAGGAAATCGTATTTATATTCGGCGCAGCCCACGATACTGAAGAAGCGCAACAACTGATCCAGCAATATGGAGGACTCGCAGGTGCACGGCAAGCATTAGAGGGGGTATGGGGATACTGGAACCACGCCTTGGGCGCAGTACATGTGGAGACGCCAGATCCTGGTTTGGATGTTCTGACTAACGGCTGGCTGATTTACCAAACACTATCCTGCCGATTATGGGGCCGTAGCGGATATTATCAGTCGGGCGGCGCCTACGGCTTTCGCGATCAGTTACAAGACACCATGGCGCTGATCCATGCGACACCGTGGCTTGCCCGCGAACAATTAATCCGTTGCGCCGAGCGGCAATTCCTTCAGGGTGACGTGCAACACTGGTGGCATCCGCCCAATGGGCAGGGCGTGCGCACCCATTTTTCCGATGATTATCTGTGGTTGCCGTATGCAACCTGCCGCTATGTGTTGGCGACCGGCGATACCGGCATACTGGACGAATCGATCCACTTCTTGGAAGGCCGCGAGTTATATCCAGAAGAGGAGGCTTATTACGACCAGCCACAACGTTCGACGGAAGCGGCAAGCCTTTATGAACATTGCGTACGCGCCATCAAGCATGGTTTGCGCTTTGGCGAGCATCAATTACCGCTGATGGGCTGCGGCGATTGGAACGATGGCATGAATCTCGTCGGTCGTGACGGCAAGGGCGAGAGCGTTTGGCTAGCATGGTTCTTGTACGCCAACCTTCAGGTATTTACCGATTTGGCGCGGAGTCGGGGGGATGCAATTTTTGTTGATATTTGCGCCGGACAGGCTTCGTTGTTGCGTGACCATATCGAGGCCAATGCCTGGGACGGCGACTGGTATCGGAGGGCCTATTTCGATGACGGCACACCTCTGGGCTCGTCCAGCAATGATGAGTGTCAGATTGATTCGATCAGTCAGAGCTGGGCGGTTATTTCCGGCGGTGATTCCGCGCGTGCACGCCAAGCAATGGCCGCGGTGGATAAACGTCTGATACGACGCGATACACAGTTGATCCAGTTATTCGATCCACCCTTCGACAAATCCGAACTTGAACCCGGATATATCAAAGGCTACGTGCCCGGCATCCGTGAAAACGGCGGCCAATATACTCATGCCGCAATTTGGTCCACGATGGCGTTTGCCATGCTGGGTGACCGGGAACGTGCATGGGAATTGTTCGCCATGCTCAATCCCGTCAATCACGGCCGTACACCTGCGGAAATCGAACGTTATAAAGTTGAGCCGTACGTTATGTGCGCGGATATTTATGGTGCAGCACCACATCTGGGCCGGGGTGGCTGGACTTGGTACACTGGGGCGGCAGGCTGGATGTACCGATTGACCGTGGAAACGCTGCTCGGTCTGCAACTGGAAGTAGACCATCTGCGCATGACCCCGTGTATTCCGGCGCACTGGAAATCGTACAGTATTCACTACCGCTTTCGCGAAACTTTCTATCACATCACCATCAAATGCAACGGTGAGAAACCCAACCATGAAATCCATGTAACAGTGGATGGTACCGTGGTTGATAGCGTGGGTGTCGATGAATCAGGGCGACCACAAGGCATGATTCCCCTGGTAGACGATCACCAGGAGCATCACGTCGAGGTGGATTTGAAGTAGTACACATTATCATCACCACACAACGTTCTGTTAATATCTTACCGGACATTGCCAATTCTTAGCATTTTGTTCTGAAAAAATATATTTAATTGATGAGTAAGTTTTTTCTTAAAGAACAGGAGATTAACATGCTTATGTTTAACAAATATTCACGAATACTATCGCACACAGTCTGCGCTATACTGATCTCATTCGCCATGACTTCCCCTTCGCATGCCCATGCCGATGCGACACCCGCTGTACTTGGCAAAACTATGGGTGAGTGGTCAATGAAGTGGTGGCAGTGGGCTCTTGCAATTCCCGCCGCAACAAATCCCATGTTGGATAATAGTGGCGCTTTTTGTGATGTCAAACAAACAGGAGCGGTTTGGTTTCTAGCAGGTATTTTTTCGGGTGGCACAACTGAACGCAATTGCACTATCCCACACGGAAAGCACATATTGTTTCCAATAGCCAACGCCTTCTGGATTAACTCTGCATTGGACGATCCAAACAATACGGAAGCTGATTACCGTCAATTCGCTAATGACTTTCTTCCGCCATCCATTGGGGGCGATCTTGAAGCCACTCTGGATGGAAGTCCGATTATTTTTAATCCGAAAACTCCGATCATACGGAGTCAATCCCCGGTTTTCTCAGTTAAATTCCCAGCGGATAATATCTTTGGATTGGATCCCAATCTTCTCACGGGATATCCGATTGTTTCTGACGGCTTCTGGGTAATGTTGCCACCACTTCCTCGGGGAACGCATGTTCTGCATTTCCGGGCGGGGCAATCCCAGAATGTTACTTATCACTTGACGATCCAGTAAAAAAAACGGATATACTGCTTTTTGCAGGTAGGCAAGTAGGTACAGCAAGCAAGCACACAGCGTTATGCTCGTACCTACTTGCGGATGGGATTCATATTAAGCCATGCAATCTTTTATACACGACTAATAGCTAACTTTGTGTGAAGTAAAAGTTACCCACATTCCAGCAAAGTACCCCATTTTTAAAGACTTTAAAGACAGTAAAAAAACCCTATTTTAAGTTAAATCTTGACTGCATTCATTCGTCAAGATAATAAGCTTTCTGATTAGGTGCGCCATCTGGCCATGCGCTAAACGGGAATGGACGTTGTTCACTGTTATAAGTTAAAAATATTGTAATTTGATAAAGATACGTACTAAGATTCTGGCCAAATTTCAGCAATTGCTCATTAATGTTACCGGTCAAAATAATAGTAATGAACTGAAATAACATGACACCAATAATTAGAAATTTTGAAATCGTATAGATGAAAATGAAAAATAACATATAGAGTACACGCTGCCAGGTTTCATGCTTTTCCAATCTTTGTTTAATTTCTTCTTTCATTTTGTAATTATCGATAAACTATCAAATTGATCGGTGAGTTATTGATTATATATTCAATAGCCATCTAATGTGCTTTTTATAAAACAGTTTTTAACGCTTAACTAACGCAGACTTTCTTTATTCCGGTCACACTATTTTTCCGAACGCCTTTAAGCTCCTTCTTTATTGCCGATAACCTTATTCTTTGATCGGTTAGTATTTCATCATGAATATAATTGCAATTTTCAGCAAGACATTTACGTTGTTGAAATTTCGTAAAAAATCTTCTCATTTTAAATATGAATCTCAGGAAGGAATACTTTCCAGCACCGAGCATTCTTTTTTTCTCGCGCTAAAAGAATCTTTATCAAATGATTATGAGATATTTGCAAAAGTGCGTATTACTGACGTGCTTACACCGGATGAGATTTTTAATGTACGAAGTTGTAGCGCCGCAATCTATAGAATTCCGCCTCAGCATTTTGATTACATACTTTGTGAAAAACGAACGCTCACGATCGTTGCTGTTTTAGAGTTGGATGATACAAACAATATTCGGCGCGAAGCGCGTGCTAAAAGCAATTTCGTGGAAAAAGCATGCATGACTGCTGGTTTTAAACTGTTACGCTTTCCATCCAGATCAAGTTATCGCGCTCAAGTGGTGCGAGATGTAATAATAAATTCCTTGAATCCATCTGCCTGACTTAAA
Source organism: Nitrosomonas sp. (assembly GCF_024282095.1). Classification (GTDB taxonomy): domain Bacteria; phylum Pseudomonadota; class Gammaproteobacteria; order Burkholderiales; family Nitrosomonadaceae; genus Nitrosomonas. The sequence continues at coordinate 37,262 of NZ_JAMWZS010000006.1, read as the reverse complement.
ATTTATATTCTCAAACCCTTGTAAGCATTACCTGTCAGGTTATTGCGAGATAAGGGTCGCCGCCGCCGACTGGCGCGCAGGATATGCCCCCTCTGAAGGCATGCTGCCAGATCTCTAATGCGATATGTCTTTATCCTCACTTCTGAAGAAATACAATTTAATTGATGAGTTGTCGGCTATCTGTGTCACTACGCATTCACCTCATGCGGCAGTGACTTGAGCCCGAATGATACAAGCAAACAAACAAAGACAAACAATAGCACTTGACGGCAAAGCACAGGATGCGCTTTACTTATGCGCTATTACACAACAATGATTAATCAGCACTTAACGGAAAGGAGTTAATTCGATGAAAAAGCTTGTCATTATTGTCATGGCTATTTTTGTTGTTGGATATATCGCCTTAATGGTTCAGTATTTCTAGATTAAAGAGCGTTGCGAACCGCCTTGCCTGTCGGCATACATGGATAAACCAGGGTCCATTGGGGAGATGACGGCATTTCCTGATCCCCCAAACTCAATAGCAACCCTGACATGAAAACATTCCAATACCTACTGTATGCCTTTGCTCAAAACAAATAGTTTTCTCTTTATTCTCCTGGTAGTTGCAACCTTTGCCTGTCAAATATGGGTTGATCGCTATCAACAGGTTGGACCCGAGCTTTTGACCGGCAACTGGAGCGCCAAGGTATCCGGAGACGACCGGATTGATGTCGTGGACAATGAATTGACGCTTTTTTCCAGTGATCCACGAACCGGCGCCAGCGTTCACCAGTATCTTCCACCGATCGAACAGGGTGCCGTGCTGATGTTTTCCGCTGAGGTCAAATGCGACAATGTGGTACCAGGCAAGAAGCCATGGAGCCTGGCAAGACTGATATTGGTGCAGAATGATGGGGAAGAGGACCGTTGGGATCTGCCACTCATTGTCACCTCGCTGACTGGCACTCATGATTGGAAAAGTTACCATAATTTTTTTTACATGACGCCTGAAACCCAAAGCGTCCGCGTGATCGCCGAACTCAATCAATCCACAGGTTCACTCCAGGTAAGAAATATGCAGCTTTATCCTGTGAGCGAAACCCAAGCCTATCTATGGATCAGAAACATCATTCTTATTTCATGGGGCGCTTTTTTTCTGTTATTGGTCGGCTCATGCCTTTTTGCAGATAAAAGATCCACGCTCGCCCGTATATTACTGGCTTCCGCCTTTATTTCCATCGTCATTGGAACGAGCCTGCCGGGTTATATGAAAGATTCGGTATCGCATCAAGTCGAAACGCAAATTGACGCAGAAAGTCCTGCGTTTAAAACAATCATTCCATGGGATTTATCCAAGGTCTGGCACGTGTGCTTCTTTTTCTTGCTGGGGTTGATTCTTGGTTTAATGCTGAAAAAGCAGCCTGTGGTTCAGATCACGGTCGTCATTCTGATGATGGCCGGCGGTACCGAAATTGTACAACTCTATATCGATGGCCGAACTCCCCTGGTGACCGATTTTTTCATCGATTCGGCCGGTGGCATGGTTGGCATCCTGTTAATCAGGCTTTTTACTCAGCACTGGAATAATGTTAAAACCCCTTCTACTTAGCCATAACGCAGAACCCCCCATTCTTCTTGTCACCAGGTCTCAGTCACGATAAGCCGTCACCTGAATTTCAATCTTCATGCGTGGATCGGACAAACCCGCCGCAAGCATCATCGCAGACGGTCTGACATCGCCCAGATATTTGCGCATGATCGGCCAGCATTTTTCAAAATCCTCTGCTTTGGGGAACACATACGTGACGCGCACCACATCCTTCATGCTTGATCCGGCTTGATTGAGTGCCGCGTCGATGTTTTTGAAGCATTGTTCCGTCTGCTCCAATAAATCATCGGAAATGGTCATTTTGCTGTAATCAAAACCGGTCGTGCCGGAAACCAGAATCCAGTTGCCTTCGACCACTGCGCGCGAGTAGCCGATTTCGTGTTCAAAAGTGGAACCTGAGCTGATGAGTTTACGTGCCATAGTGTTTTTTCCTTACATGGGTTTAAGAATTTTTGCGTAAGATACCACTATAATTGTGCAATGAGCCAGTTGCCGAGCAAGTATTCAGCAGTTCCTTAATTTCTCAAATCCATACACACGATGCCTATTACCTTTTACTGGCATGATTACGAAACTTTTGGCGCCGACCCGAGACGCGACCGTCCCGCCCAGTTTGCGGGCGTGCGCACCGATGAAGCGCTGAACGAAATCGGCGAACCGCTGGTTATTTACTGCAAACCAGCGCGCGATTTCCTGCCGCACCCGGAAGCCTGCTTACTCACCGGCATCACACCGCAACTCGCTGATGAAAAAGGGTTACCCGAACCGGAATTTATTGCGCGTATTCATGCCGAATTTGCGCAGCCGAATACCTGCGGTGTCGGCTACAATTCGCTGCGTTTTGACGATGAAGTCACGCGTTTTACGCTGTACCGTAATTTTTATGATCCGTATGCACGCGAATGGCAACAAGGCAATTCGCGTTGGGACATCATTGATCTGGTGCGCATGACGTATGCCCTGCGTCCCGCCGGTATTGTTTGGCCGCAACATGAAGAAGGCCAGCCCAGTTTCCGCCTGGAAGATCTGGTCGCCGCCAACGGTATTCTGCATGAATCCGCACATGATGCGTTATCCGACGTGCGCGCCACTATTGCGTTGGCGCGGTTGCTGCGCACACAACAACCACGCCTGTACGACTGGCTGCTGCAACTGCGCGACAAGCGCAAGGCGGCAGCCCAGCTTGATCTGACCAGCCACAATCCGGTGCTGCACACGACACGCATGTATCCGGCAAAAACCGGTTGCACCTCTCTGGTCATGCCATTGATCGCCGAACCGGGAAACAACAACAGCGTGCTGGTGTACGATCTGCGGCATGATCCAGAGATGTTTCTGCCGCTCAGTGTGGACGATCTGAGTCAATATTTGTTTACTCGCAACGACGAGTTGCCCGAAGGCATGCAACGCCTGCCGGTAAAATCCGTGAAGATCAACAAATGCCCGGCACTGGCACCGCGCAAAACCCTGGACGCCGAAGCCGCGGAACGCATCGCGCTCGATATGGACGCGTGTTATCGGCATTGGCAAACACTGTGTGCGCATCCGGATTTTTTTCAGCGCGTAGCAACCGCGTACACCAGTCGGATGTTTGAATCGTCCGGCGATGTGGATGCCGCCTTGTATGACGGCTTTCTGGATAATGCGGATGCCGCGTCGTTGGCGCAGATACGACGCGCTTCACCGCAACAACTGGCGAAGATGCAAATTGATTTTCATGATAAGCGGCTGCCTGAGCTGCTATTCCGCTACCGTGCCCGTAATTGGCCGGAAACCTTGACGTCAGCAGAAATGGAACATTGGGAACAGATGCGCTTGCAACGTTTGACGCAAGGCATTGGCGGCAGGAGCACTACTTTGATCGAATTTTCGGCACAAATTGCATCATTGCGCGAGGCACATAAAGCCGATGAGAATGCTCAGCAGATACTGAATGCACTGGAAACTTGGTTGGGTGTTTTAGACTGAAATAAGAATCTCATCCAGTATGGAAACTCACGTCTCATAAAAGCATGACAATCCGGAAACCATGGTTCATCGCATGGTGCATTTGCGGCACATGCAAACCATTATCCTGCTTTCGCTCGTGACACCATATTCCTTACCGCGGGCGTCATATTTACCGGCACAAGCTTGGTATCTTTATGGACATTCTGGAATACTCGGAATACTTCATCAGAGAAAGCCTGTCCAATTTCTTCAATCCCGGTAAAATCAAGAATGACTGTTTTGAATTTCTCAAAACGAAATATCAGTCTTTTCGCCTGTGATCTGGATACCAATTTTTCACCTTCGTATTGACCCAATCGGACAGGAACAATTGTTTTAGCGAACGTATACTCCTCAGGTACCGCGAATTTGTCGAAAATTTCTTTTGTTGTGCGGGTACTGTCGTTCATCAGACGCATGACTACCAATGTTCCTGGCGCATTTTTTGGACGCTCTATCAACATATCATCCAATCCGTCCTCATGCATAAAATGAAGACTTCCCGATCGAATATCAAAAAGATCGAATACTTTGCTGGAAAAGAAAATCCCTTCACCCGAATGGTTTACCGGGTCTGTTGTGAATTTCCCTTTTGCCAGTTCCAGAATTGCTTCGCGCGGATCGTAAAGGTCAAGGGCTTTCTGAATTTTGTTGAAGATACCTTCCCCATCATCAGCAACCCAAGCTTGCGTATATAAGGCATTTCGCATTACCCAAACGGTAATTTTATCTGAGCCGGAATGATCAATCGCATTGTTGATCATTTCGGTAAAGCCATAGCGCCAAACATCGCGGACATTCTCTGGCAAGTCTTTTACTACCGGCGCAAATAGAGAAGACCAAACCCTATCTTCGGATAAACCTGCCCTGTCGTATTCCTTATGAACACGAGCCGTCTCAGTGAGCACATACTCAACACCTCGCCCAACACCATGCTTCGCAATCAATCCTTTTGATATTGCGGTTCGCAATCTTGCGCTGGCGGCTTGACGCGATATACCTAAACTACTGGCCAGTCTGGCGGCAACATTTCCTCCGCTATCGGAAACAAGCTTCAGGAGGCCGCGAGTGGGTTCATCAATCAACATTTGGCATATTAAACGTAAAGGTTATTTCTGTTAATTGTAAAGCTTACAGCACTTAAATGTAAAGATAATGACAAATAAACGTAAATATTAGACGAGAGAAACGTAAAGTATACAAAGAAAAATTCAAATTGAAACATTACCCATAGCCGCAACAAAACTCGTGCCATCCCTGATCATGATAAAATCCCCTTTCCAGTTCCGGATTAAAATGTGACTTGGACTTACCCACTTCCCGCTATGGAAAACAATATCTTGAGGAAATCCGGAGCAACTCGTATTGACGCAGGCTTCTATTGATTGCAACCAACGATTGCACTGTTCCCGATTGACACAGGAGACACCCTATGGATATCCAACGGTTTACCGAACGCGCGGATACTTTCGTGCGTGCTGCTGCGCGCTTGACAGAAGCTTGTGAACAACCGTTTAACTCATTTATTCGAGATTCTGTCATTCAGCGATTCGAGTTTTGCTGGGAACTGGCATGGAAAATCCTCAAGCTTCGCCTGGAAATGGTGGGAATTGAGGTATTAACACCACGCGACGTGTTTCAGGAATCGCTCAGCAAGGGTCTGATTAGGGATGGCAATGCCTGGAGTGAAGCACAGAAGATGCGTAACCTCACCAGCCACACCTACGACGAGAAATTGGCCGATACCGTGTATAACTTCTTGGTTAACCAAGGACAATTACTTTTCAAGGAACTGGCGCAGGACGTAGCGACATGGCGCAAGGAAATCCATTGATCTACGGTTTGTCACCCGCGATTATCGAAGATCTCCGGCAGGTTTTTGCACGTTACCCGGATATTCATCAAGTACTGATTTTTGGCTCTCGCGCCAAAGGGAATTACAAGGATGGATCGGATATCGATCTCGCGGTCATCGCCCCCGGCATGAACGACAATACCTTCACCCGGTTATGGAATGAAATCGATGCCTTGCCGCTGGTTTTCAAGGTGGATCTGCTGCATTGGGACAGATTGAGCAATGCCAAGCTCAAACAAAACGCACAGTGTTCCGGTAAACAATTATTTCCGGTGAAAGAGAACAACTAATTGAAGCTCCCGGTTACGCTAGATCTACGAAACAGCAATACTCACTTCCTGGCAACAAAACTCATATCATCCCTGATCGTGATAAAATCCATTTTCCAGTTCCGGATGAGACCATTGCCTGGATTTACCTACTTCCCGTTATGAAAAACAATTACCTTGAAAGAATACTGACCGCACAAGTTTATGATGTCGCGATCGAGAGTCCGTTGGATCATGTCGTCAATTTGTCCGAGCGCATCCATAATCAGGTGTTATTGAAGCGGGAAGATTTGCAGCAGGTCTTTTCATTCAAGTTGCGCGGTGCGTATAACAAGATGATCAAGCTGACGCCCGCGGTGCGTAACCGCGGTGTCATCGCCGCTTCTGCCGGTAACCACGCACAGGGCGTTGCGCTGTCCGCCAAGAAATTAAACTGTAGCGCCACCATCGTGATGCCGGTCACCACGCCGCAAATCAAGGTGAACGCGGTCATGGCGCTGGGCGCCACAGTCGCATTGCATGGCGATTCGTATAACGATGCTTACGAGCACGCGATCACACTGGCCAAAGAAGAGCAAGTCACGTTTGTTCATCCTTACGATGATCCGGATGTGATCGCCGGGCAAGGCACCGTCGGCATGGAAATTTTGCGCCAGCATACGGGGCAGATTCACGCCATCTTTGTACCGATTGGCGGTGGCGGGTTGATCGCCGGCATAGCGGCTTATGTGAAACGGTTGTACCCAAAGATCAAGATCATCGGTGTCGAGCCGGTCGATTCGGATGCCATGTACCGTTCATTGCAAAGCGGCCGCCGTGTCAAATTGACGCAAGTCGGCTTATTTGCTGATGGCGTGGCGGTGCGGTATGTCGGCAAGGAAACCTTCCGGCTCTGCCGCGAACTGGTCGACGAAGTGATTCTGGTCGATACCGATGCCATTTGCGCCGCGATCAAGGATGTATTTGAGGATACCCGCACGATTCTGGAGCCTTCGGGAGCACTTGCGGTCGCCGGCATCAAAGCCTATGTGACACGCGAAAGAATCCTGCATAAAACATTGGTTGCGATTGCATCCGGCGCGAATATGAATTTTGATCGCTTGCGCCATATTTCCGAGCGCGCGGAAATCGGTGAGCAACGCGAGGCGGTGATGTCGGTGACGATCCCGGAAGCACCGGGCAGTTTCAAGAAATTCTGTAATTTGCTCGGCACAAAAAGCATCACTGAGTTTAACTACCGCTATGCGGATCCGAAAGTGGCGCATGTTTTTGTCGGCGTGTCGGTTCGCAATCAGGAGGAAACTCAGCAAATGATCAGCGAACTCAGACAAAGCGGTTTGGCGACCGAAGACCTGAGCAACAATGAAATGGCCAAACTGCATGTCCGTCATTTAGTCGGCGGACGCGCCCATGAAGTCAACAATGAAATTCTGTATCGCTTTGAATTCCCGGATCGCCCCGGCGCACTGATGAATTTCCTCAACAACATGAGCCACAACTGGAATATCAGCCTGTTTCATTATCGTAATCACGGTGCTGACTATGGCCGCGTGCTGATCGGCATCCAGGTTCCTCCCGAGGAAAAATCCGCTTTCAAAGCATTCCTGAACCAATTGGGTTACCGTTACTGGGACGAAACCAAGAATCCCGCGTATCAATTATTCCTCGCATAAATTCAGCGGTCCGCTAGAAATATCAACACCTAAAAGACATCTGTTTCCAGGTCTTATTCTGTTTTTGACTACCAGCCATAGCGGCTATGCTACGGTCTGACGACACTCAAGTTATTGTGTCAAAAGCATTCGAAGTTCAGATAAGCCGCTATTGTGCCTGGAGAAACCGATGGAAGAGCATTTTTCTAAATTTAGACTAACGACGGGTATCGCCGCAATCAAAACAAACTTGCCGGTTATGACGCTACCGGTGAAGAAGAATGTCTCAAAACACGCCATTCTGCTAGATAATAATTGGATATCAGGCGCCGTGCTGATGCTTCTCATGCTGTTTCTGTTGATCGCGGTCAGTATCAGTGAACAAGAAACCAGGCAAAGCGCCGCGCAATCCGCGCTGATTTCACAATTACAGATACAGCATTTGCAGCTGCCGAAAACCGCGCAACAGGCGCTCAGCGGCAATACCATTGCGTTTACACAATTACACGACAATCAATCCCAGCTGAATCAATACCTCACGTTGCTATTTCAGGGCGGCATCTATCGTCATGAAAAAATTTCACCGCTATCCGATCTTCCGCTGCCTTCAAACCTGGAGGTCTATCATAACAACTGGCAGCTTGCGGCCAAAAAAATCGATTTGATTCTGAGCCATCAAGAATCTCTGATCAAGCTGACCAACAGTGCGCGAGTAATCAGTACTACTCATAGCCAGTTAACTAGGCGCATCGAACAATTAATCAACCGCATGATAGAAATCGGGAATCTGTCGCATGAGATAAAAACGCTGGAAAGCATCAGAATGCATGCACGCAGCGTGTCAAGAAATATTCATGCCATTTTTCCTAACGAACTATTACCGGCCGAAATCTCTGCGAAACTCGCGCAGGATCACGCACAAATCTCAACCATTATGCAAATCCTCAGCCAAGGTAGTAATGGACTGGGATCAGCCTCGGACAAAGATGAGGCCATCCAGGATCTACTATCGCACGTGTACGCGTTGATGAGAAAATTCGATGATCATCTGAATATCATTGAAAAAGAAATTGCGCCGGCCATGGCGGCTCAATCGGCTGTTCATCAGATCATAGACAACAATGACGCGACGCTGGATATGATCAAAGAATTTGACCATGCAATCCAAGCGCAGGCATCGCACACGGTATCTTTGCTCAATAGCCTGATTTATACCTTGAGCGCAGGATTGATCATTGCCGCCATCTTTTTCGCCAGATCATTACGCCAGAACGTGCGCAAACAAGAATTAGTGAGTCGAAATGAAATTGAAGCAGCGCGCAAGGCCATTCAAACGCTGCTCAATGACATGAAGAGAATCGCCGATGGCGATCTGACCGTGCGCACCGACATCACCCATCATATGACCGGCGCTATTGCCGATGCCATCAATTGCACCATCGAAGAATTACATACCCTGGTAGAACAGGTGAATCAGGCAAGCGCACTGGTTGTCAGCGCATCCAACCAAGCGCAACATGTGTCATCCGGCTTATTAACCGCCGCACAACAACAATCCGCAAAAATTGAGGAAACCACCATCGCCGTATTGGGCATGACCGAATCCATCACCGAAGTATCGGATATGGCGACAGAATCCGCCAAAGTCGCCAAACAATCGCTGGCGACCGCGGAAAAAGGCACGCTTGCCGTACGCGAATCGATCGCCGGCATGAATGAAATCCGCACCTTCATACAGGATACTTCCAAGCGCATCAAACGCCTGGGCGAAAGCTCACAGGAAATCGGCGAGATCGTTGCGTTGATCACCGATATCACCGAGCAAACCAATGTACTGGCGTTAAATGCAGCGCTCCAGGCCACCGCCGCCGGTGAAGCAGGACGCGGCTTTACTGTCATTGCGCAGGAGGTGCAGCGTCTGGCCGAGAAATCTGCGGAAGCGAGCAAACAAATCAGTGAGCTAATCATTACCATCCAGGGTGATACACAAGATGCCATTGCCGCGATGGAAAGAAGTACGCTGGGTGTGACGCAGGGCGCCAAACGCTCCGATGCAGCCGGGCGGGCTTTGGAAGAAATCGAGGGAGTGTCAAAACAACTGGCGCAATTGGTTACCAATATTTTCGATGCCACTAACGTCCAAACGCGTTCAGCACATCAGGTTGTCGCCAACATGGAAGAAATTCTTCATATTACCCGGCAAAACACCGAAGGAACCCGGCAAACCACAACATCCGTCAAACAAATCACAGGCTTCGCATCCGAGTTAAAAGCTTCGGTAGCTAATTTTAAAGTCTGATGCTATTTTCAATCTGACTATTGATTGATAGTATTCAACAATGAGCGCTCAACCAAAACTTAACATTTCTTCGATTATCGGCATCAAGGAAGGGATTTATCAAGTCTTCTCTTTGATTGATCAAAATTTAGACGCTTATAGCCAGCATCCGGATCAATTGAATCCGGTCAAAGACTGCAAAAACTACATTCATCAGATGGACGGCTTGTTTGAAATGCTGGGTTTGAACAGCATTACCGTCGTTAGCGACAAAATGGAGCAATTGGTCGATGCGCTTCTTGTCAAAAAAATAGCACCCAATCCGCAGATTTGCGATGCACTGAAGCAATCCAATAAAGCATTACTCTACTATCTGAATGAGCTTATCGACGGTAAAGAAGAAAATCCGCTGCGCCTGTTTCCGGCTTATCGCGGCTTGATGCAAGTCTATGGATTCGAGAATGCGCCCGAAAGCGATCTATTCTTCCCCCGGTTAACCGTCAGCCCGGCATTAAAGGCTGAAGCAACGCATATCGATGCTGTCGCGGCGAAAATTGTGGCCAAGCAGATGGGTGCTGCATTTCAGGCCGGCTTGCTCAAGTGGCTGCGTGATCCATCGAATAAAGATGGCCTGCAACAAATGGCTGATGCGGTCAATCGCATTGAAGAATTTCCCGGAGCCACCGAAGAACGCGCGTTCTGGTGGGTAGCCGCCGGTTTTCTGGAAGATCTGCTGCAACAGGAAAGCGATCAAATTGATCTTTCCATCCGTCGCCTATGCGGAAAAATTGAACAAACCATCCGCCATCTTGCCGCCGGAACGCCTGGCAATACCGCAACGCTCATGCGCGAATTGCTCTACCACATCGCCCATAGCGAATCAGCCAGCCAACGCATCACCGACATCAAGCATAGCTATGTGTGGCCGGGGCAGGCAACAGATACAGACACGCTGACGCTGGAACAAGCGGAAACCTTGCAGCCCGTCCTGGACAGGTTGCGTAGCACGCTGATGCAAACCAACGATATCTGGCGTGAGTTTTGTGCGGGGCATCAGGAAAGCCTGGTTTCATTGCTGGAATACACCGACTGGCTCGGGCATCTGGCGCAGCAAACCGAATGTGCGCCGTTAGGACGATTGATCGATGTCATCGGCAATACCGTTGCTTATTTACATGATCACCCCCAGGATACGAGCGAAGAGCTGGCAATGGAAATGGCCACGGCGTTATTGCTGATTGAAAGTATCATCGATGACTTTCACAATTTACCGTCGGATTTACCACAGCAGATCGACACGCTCGCTTCCCGTCTGCATCAAATCACGGTAGAGCATCAAGGCAGTGAGCTATCGAGTACGCCGGCGTTCAACGCAATCGACAGCAGGACACAGGAAAAAGAATTATTGGCACAAGTTGCGCAAGAAATTCTGACCAACTTGAAGCAAATTGAACATATCCTCGACAAATTCTTTTTTGAGCCTTCCCAACGTTCCGAGCTATCTGCGCTTTCAGCTTTACACAAGCAAGTTTCCGGCGCACTGGTCATGCTGGATCTGGAACGCGCCAATACGTTATTGGATCTCTGTTGGAGTCTGTTGGAGAAACTGCTGGAACCCGACTATGAAATTGCCGAAACCGAACAAATCCTGCTGGTGGATGGGTTAAGCAGCCTGGCTTTCTTCATCGAAGCGCTTAGAAGCGGACAACCGGACAGCTACCAGATTATCGAAGAAGCCATCACGCTATTCCAAATCGCAATGATCCCCGGAAGCGCGCCGCTACCGACACCAGCAATCTATGCTGAGCCTGCCGAAACGGTAAAAACCGCTGCACAACCCATCGAAGTGGCAGATACGGCAATCGATCCGGAACTGCTCGATATTTTCCTGGAAGAAGCTGACGAAGTGCTGGCAAACATCGACAGTAATCTACACAGCTATCAAGCCAATCCTGCAGATCCACACGCGCTTGCTGACTTGCGGCGCGCCTTTCACACGCTCAAAGGCAGTGGCCGCATGGTCAGACTGGATGACATGAGCGAAGTGGCCTGGCGCGTGGAGCAGGTTCTTGATCACTGGCTCACTGAAAACAGGCCTGTTTCCACACAACTCATCGCGCTAATCGCCCATGCACACCGGGCCTATGAACAGTGGTGCAAAAACCTGCGTGAACATGGCACCGCGCAGATTGATGCCGATGAATTGTTGCAATTGGCACGACAACTGATTCTTGAGAAAGAAACTGTACATGCAGTCACGCAACCGCAAGCAGAGATCGCCCAAGAAACTGCCATTGCAGCATCATTTGATGCCCTGCCTGAACAACCGGCAGCGGCGACAGAATCACCGCCAACTGTAGTCACCGCAGAATCCATACCGCTTGTACAACCTGTCGTGGGTGCGCAAGATGCGATCAATCAAGAATTACTCCCGGTATTTCTTGAAGAAACACAAGACATCATTCCACAAATCGGCGGCAAATTGCGTGGCTGGCGCATGTTGCCACACGATGAGGATATCCATCACGCGTTACTGCGGCTGCTGCATACGTTGAAAGGCAGCGCCCACATGGTAGGCGCCTTGCAATTGGGTGAATTGATTCATGGCATGGAAAGTCATGTCGAATCGGCTTTCCGCGAACACGATATTTCCGATTCCGCACTGGATCAACTGGAAACCGAGTTTGACATCATCAGTGGCAAGATTGAGCAACTACAAGACAATACAACACTTCCAGCGACAACCGAACAGACTGCAATGGATACGGCGGTTGATACAGTCGCACCAACATCTGACAAACCAGAGTCGCTGCAGGCCAAAACCATTGTACGCATTAATGCCGAATTGATTGATCGTCTGGTCAACGATTCCGGCGAAGCCAGTATCCTGCGTTCAAAAATTGAAGCGCAGCTCAACAATTTCAAGCAATCATTGCAGGATCTTGCTGAAAGCACCCACCGCCTGCACGACCAGTTGCGCGAAGTTGAAATTCAGGCGGAAACACACATGCAATCGCATCTCGCGCAACAGCATGACGAACATTCACTGGATCCGCTTGAGTTTGATCGTTTCACGCGCTTCCAGGAATTGACGCGATTGATGGCTGAAAGTGTTGACGACATCATCACGGTGCAAAAAAACCTGCGTACCACGCATCATGCCGCCGAAGAAGCCGCTGCACAACAATCCGTGATCAATCGCCAGCTCCAGCAATCCCTGTTGCAGATCCGCACCATACCCTTTAGCAATTATGCCGAACGCTATTACCGTATCGCCCGGCAAGTGGCGGAAGATATGGGTAAAAAAGCCAATCTGGAAATCCAAGGCGCGGACCTTGAAATCGACCGCAATGTGTTGGAAAAAATTAATCCGCCGTTGGAGCATCTGTTACGTAATGCCATCGCTCATGGCATCGAGGAACCGGCACAAAGGCAACAGACAGGAAAACCTGAAACCGGACAAGTAACCATCCAGTTGCGCCAGGAAAACAATGAAGTGATCATCACCCTCAGTGACGACGGCGGCGGCCTGAATCTGCCGCGCATCCGCGAAGAAGCGCAACGGCTCGGTTTGATTCAGGACAATGCAGCGCTTGATGACGACAAAGTCATGTCATGCATCTTCATGCCAGGTCTATCAACGATGGATTCCATCACGGGAATTGCCGGCCGCGGCATTGGTCTGGATATCGTCAAGAATGAAATTGCCATGCTGGGTGGCCGCATCAGTGTCAATTCCGTTGCCAACCAAGGCACAACCTTTACGATCTGTCTGCCACTCATGCTGTCTGTGGCGCAAACACTGATGGTACGCGCTGCAAAACAAGTCTATGCAATCCCTGCTTTCATTGTCGAGCATCACTCCGAGCTGGATCCGAGCACGCTAAAGAAAGCCTATCAAGATCATCGCATTGCATTTAATGGAAAAACCTATCCATTCTCCCATCTATCCCATCTGCTAGGCGAATCTGATCATATTCCGGAAATCACCAAACACAGCCAAGTGCTGTTCCTGCATAGCGGCACCCAATATCTTGCCATCCATGTGGATGCATTGATCAGCAACGTCGAAGTAGTGATCAAAAATACCGGTGCGCAGCTCGCACAGGCACCCGGTGTCGAAGGCGCCACCATCACCGGCGACGGCGAAATCATTCTGATCCTGAATCCGGTCAAACTGCTGCAACGCAACGACGTACAAAAGGTTTTCAGCACACCTGTTGCCCAATTAACAACCACCACTCAAAAGAGATCGACGCAAACACCCACCATCATGGTGGTGGACGATTCATTGACGGTACGCAAAGTCACCTGCCGCCTGTTGGAACGTGAAGGCTGTGACGTGCTGATCGCCAAGAATGGTGCGGAAGCGATGGAAATACTTCAGGAAACCATTCCGGACGTCATGCTGGTCGATTTGGAAATGCCTAAAATGAACGGCTTTGAACTCATCAAAAATGTGCGCGCCAATGCGCAAACGGCCAAAACTCCGATCATCGTCATCTCATCACGAACCGCAGAAAAACATCAAAAAATCGCCAAGGATTTAGGCGTTAATGTGTTTCTGGGTAAGCCTTATAAAGAGGATGAATTGTTAAAGCATTTGTCGGGATTGATTAAACGATAGCTTAAATTAATTGATGGCGCTGTTCCTCAACTAACCCGCCACTCCATGAAGTATCAACAAATGATTGATTGCATTTTCTCCTTCTGCACCACCTGCAAATCCTAGCGTTCTGCTAAACCACTGCACCACATGCGCGAGCTTATTTCGCGACACGTTTTGCATAATCGAAATGAATAACGATCAGGACTTCAACCCAATGTGCTGCTCGTTCAGGCACCAGCCTAGCAGCTTGGAATTTTGTACAGCACCGTCATTTCCTCTCCTGGGCAATTCTTGCGGCGCTTTCCAAATAGGATTTGGATGCAAAAAATAGTTACTTGCATTTTACAATTGACTTGATTACACTTATGTTACTTGCTTATTGCAAGTCAGTTCAGTACATATATTTGAATAGTTTGTTTTTATAGGAGAAGCACCATGCCTTTATGGAAAATTTATCATCCTGCTGGATCATTTACTGCAGAAGACAAAAAAATTCTATCCGAACGAATTACGGGTTTGTATGCGGGCATCCCCATCCCAAGGTTCTATGTGGTAACCATTTTTGAAGAAGTAGCCAAGGACTCCTGCTTTGTAGGTGGTGAGCCGCACAACAAGTTTATTCGTTTCAAGATCGACCAGATTGCCAGGACATTACCAGGGCCGGTCATCAGAGAATGGTGGATGAGAAAAATTGATGAAATCATTGCCCCTTACGTAAAGGATAGAGGATATGACTGGGAAGTTTCTATTGACGAAACACCTTTCGATCTTTGGTCGCTTCAAGGGGAAATTCCACCGCCTTTTGAGTCCGTAGCTGAGAAGAGATGGGTTAAGGAAAACAAGGCAAGCTCCTATACCTTGGCGGAAAAACTTCCTGTCAGTCTCATGCTCACGCCGGGATTATCAGACCGTTAGATTACGGCTTGGCTGACTCCAGTCGGAGCCAGCCAATTTCATTTTCAGACTTTGGAGAACAGTATGACTTATCAAACGATCAACCCAACAACAGGTAAGCTGATCAAGACCTATGCAGACATATCCGACCAAGATCTGGAGAGCGCACTTGCAAATGCACATAAGGCTTTCAAGACCGATTGGCGCCATTGTCTAATCACTGAACGCGCCAGAATCGTTTCAACTGCAGCCGCCATCCTTCGCAAGAAAAGCGAAGAGTACGCTCATTACCTGACATTGGAGATGGGCAAACTCATCAACGAAGCGCGCGCAGAGGTTAATCTCTGCGCCAATATTCTGGACTACTATGCCCAAAAAGCTGAGAACTATCTTAAACCAAAAATACTTACCGAATCTTGCGGCGCGGAACTGCATATCGAACCGATCGGTGTCCTGCTCGGCATCGAACCGTGGAATTTTCCCTACTACCAGATTGCAAGGGTAGCGGGACCGCAGTTAATGGTCGGCAACGTACTGCTGCTGAAGCATGCAGAGAACGTACCCCAATCGGCGCTGGCGTTTGCCCGCCTTTTTGAAGAAGCCGGTGCACCAACAGGTGTTTACACCAACATCTTTGCCAGCATCCAGCAGATTGAGAGAATAATTGAAGATCCGCGCGTCCGTGGCGTCACCATAACCGGCAGCGAGCGCGCAGGTGCGGCAGTTGCAGAACGTGCTGGCCGTAACCTCAAAAAATCGGTGCTGGAAATGGGCGGCAGTGATCCACTGATTGTACTCGAGGACGCGCCGATGGAATCCACACTCGATAGCGCCTTATTCGGACGAATGTTCACCACTGGCCAATGCTGCGTCGGATCGAAGCGCATCATTGTCATTGGCAAGAAACGCGGCAAGATATTCCTTGATGGCTTCGTGCAGCGCATGACCTCTCTGAAAGTTGGCGATCCCCAAGACCCAGGAACTACCTTAGGTCCTCTGTCCTCCGAGAAGACGTTGAATATTCTGCTTAATCAAATTGCACTGGCCAAAAGGGACGGAGGAAAGATTGTGCTCGGCGGCAGAAGAATTGATCGTCCCGGCTTCTACTTGGAGCCGACCATACTCACCGGCATCAATAAGAGCAATGCAATCTACACACAGGAACTGTTTGGCCCAGTTGCCGCTTTCTATGCTGTCGAAAACGAAGAGGAAGCTATTCGCCTGGCGAACGCAACGCCATTCGGTCTTGGTGCCTCGGTATTTAGCGCCGATGTTGAGCGTGGTCGCAGGATCGCAGCAAAGATCGACAGCGGAATGGCCTTCATCAATCAGCCGGTATGGACATCCGCCGAGCTTCCGTTCGGCGGTGTCAAAAATTCAGGCTTCGGTCGCGAATTATCGGAGTTGGGCTTCGGTGAATTCGTCAATGAGAAGTTGATTAACGTTGCGCCCGCTGGCTCACCGCCGTGGGGAGCAATCGCTCTCAGTTAATCGCGATTCTCGGGAGAAAATGCGGTGCTTGTTGGAACACAAAGGCTGCAATGTGCTGATTGGCAGATTGCGAAGAACGGTGCCGCAGCCATCCCAATACGCCAGGGAATCATGCCGGATGTGATATTGGTCGATTTAATGAACGGCTCTGAACTCATCAAACAGGTGCGCGCCAACCCGTGAACAACCAAAACCCCGATCATCATCTCATCATGAACTGCTGAAAAACATCAGAAAATCGCCAAGGAATTAGGCGTTCATGTGTTTCTGGGTAAGTCATATAAAAAGGCAGAATTACTCAATCGCTGATCTGAATTGATTAAGAAGTAATTTGCCACAAGCCCATAACCCATCAGCGGCAAATAAAAACAATGAGGGCCGCATATAGCGGCTGTTCCAAACAACATCAAGCTATACAATTTGATTTCTATTTTCCTACAAAACGAGATGTTTGTGCGGTGAAAAGCAGGATCAACATGAGACTCCACTCATGTTGGTCCTGCCTGATAATACCGCGATCATGCGTCAATAAAATAGGTTTGAGTATTGCAAGGATTAATTATTCATTACAGGCTACTTTCCATTCTGCTTCATCCACGCTGCCTGGTTGTATGGATTCCCATTTCTGCGGTTGGCTGTACGAGCGAATAAGGTCACCATCCTCCATATTCCAACTGAATAACGAAAAAGCCAGTTTTCGCATCTGTTTTTCTTTGCACTCGTATTCGCGCCGGATTTTTTCGGATAAAAATTCAACGCCTGCAGCTTTCTGTACGGTCCGATAGTCAAATAAAGCCCACATCTTAGCTCTACTGCCTGTCTTGCGAATCGAAGCCAGATCCGCATACGCAGTGTAGCCACCCTTACTATCACTTTCGCCCACTTTGGTCCATTCCGCCATCGCGCCAGTACTGATAAGGGTCAGCGTTAAAGTAAACAGTAGTTTTTTCATGATATATGTTCGATCTTGTCAGCAAGACGGTTGTCTGAGACTCGGTTAACAGGCTGTGCGTTGGTCATTCGATTGTTACATTTTTTTTGACAATAGCCTGAGCGCGTTCAATTTTTATCGTATCTTTTTTCAATCTTTCTTCCTCTTTTTCGTTTACTGTGGTTGTGAATTTAATACTGATGCTGTGCTCGCCAACCGGTACATTACCGAGCATATAAAATCCTCGCTCATCCGTGATTGAATGAATTTGCGGCGATTCAGATAATGATACTTCGACTTTCTCAGCGGGCTTCCCAATACCTGTGCTTTTATCACTCAGGGTAATGACACCGACAACCGCACCATATTGCAGCAAGGCACTGTTTTCCGGAGTAATCTTGTTTGCAATGGATCGAATCATCAACAAAATCGTTTCAGATGCAAATCCGGCTGTAAAAGCCAACGCCACTGAATTGGTCGTATTACTGGGCTCAATCAGATAATACGCAAGAATGGCTAAGAAAGGCGCTGAAATAAATTGTACGATCTGGAAGATCAGATATTCACGATACTCGTACTGCGTCAATTTAGGCTGCCGTTCTGTCGCGATATGTTCCGCACTCACCTGCTTCTGCAATTCCGGTAGCCGCCTGGTCAGGCTGATACTACCGCCCATCAGCGCAAGAATAATGAAATAAAGTGGAACAAGCAGACCATCACTGACTTGGCAGGCAATTACCTTGCCATTTTTATCCTCTTCGCATTTGTTGACATAACCACCGATATTGATAGCCCACGTTCCAGCGACTTGTTCATTCTCTTGTTTTTTCCCTTCGCTATCAGTTTTTGATTTCACACAACTTAAGTTTTTGTTTGTACTATCCAAGGAACAGCCAATAAATACAGCAATCGGTCGATCACGGAGCGTTTCGGTTGATTTGTCGTGAAAAGGTTTAATAAATGGATAAAAAGTTAACATCAGTGACAACAGCATAAAGCTGTAAGCAAATAGCATCCATTTATATCTTTGCTGCGATCTCTTCTCTTCTACCTTCTTTCTGCTATCCAGATCCAATCCATCCGTTGGAATAGGGTCGATCGGATCAGCGTAGATCTGTATGAAAATGATGCACGTAAAAATGACTCCCGGCAGTATGGGAATGGTGAATGCGGCATCATCCCCTTGATTGGCTCTGACCAGGGAAAATATGAAATACACAAGATTAAAGCCATAAGCAACGATCCAGAACCAGTTGGTTTTTATCTGCTTGGGAATAAATGCTATCAATCGGTCAAGCAAGCCGGGATCATCAGATACAGACTTTACATCCCCACCATGCGCATCCACCTCACGAAACGGATCAGTTTGATTCGCCGCATTCTGAGGATCGCCCGGTACTTTATCCATATTCATCGCATTAACCCTTTCTTACTTTAATTGCGTAAAAAATATTTAAGTTGTTACTGAATTCAGGTATTCCCGCATTTCATTTGTCATAGCTTAACGTTAATTGTGCTAGACCACAAAAAAACTTGGCTGACTGGAATTACCTTGCTAATAAGCGCGGAGGAATAAAGAAATCCCGGGACTATAGCATTTTGAGACTGATGCTCCGGCCAGAATTTACTTGCCGCGCATAAACAATTTGTCCAGATCGGCCAGGCTGGTTTCAAACCAAGTGGGTCTGCCGTGGTTGCATTGATCCGCCCGTTCGGTGATTTCCATGTCGCGCAGCAGCGCATTCATCTCTTCGAGGGTGAGTTTGCGATTGGCGCGGATTGCGCCATGACAAGCCATAGTAGCCAGTATTTCATTGCGCTTGGCGGTTAACACCTGACTCGCACCATACTCACGGATCTCACGCAGAATATCGTGAGCCAGCTGCACAATATCGGCATCCTGGAGGGCGGTCGGCAGTGCGCGCACTGCCAGTGCAGCGGGCGAAAGTACGGCAATCTCAAAGCCCAGTTGCGCCAACGTTGCCTGATTTTCTTCCACCACCGCGACTTCCAAGCTGTCGGCATGAAAAATAACCGGAATTAATAGCGATTGCATCGGTATTTCATGGCGATCAAGCGCCTGCTTGAGTTTTTCGTACATAATCCGCTCATGCGCGGCATGCATATCCACAACCACCAAACCGCGAGCATTTTGCGCCAGAATATAAACACCATGCAGTTGCCCCAACGCAAAACCGAGTGGGTGAACATCCTGCTCTTGCTCCACCGCAACAGGTTGATCAAATTTCACCGCCACCTGTGTCACAGGCGCTGTGTTCGCGGGCTCTACCGGGTATGCATTGGCTTGCGTACCAAACAAGGTGCGATAAAAACTGGCCGGTTGCGACGCAATATCCGGTCTTGCTTGATTGCTTCTCGGGTAAGCGGGGAATGATCGGGTTGTTTGCACCGATTCATCAGTTTTTACTTCCTGATTAGGCAAGGCTAACGCTTTATTGATCGCATGAAAAATGAATTGATGCAATGCACGGGATTCACGGAAACGGACTTCCGTTTTGGTCGGGTGCACATTCACATCGACATTTTCCGGATCGATTTCCAGAAATAACACAAACGCCGGATGCCGATCCAAATGCAGTACATCACGATAGGCTTCACGCAATGCATGCGCAATCAGCCTGTCATTGACAAAACGGTTATTGACGAAGAAATACTGTGCATCCCGCGATGAACGGGCATATGCCGGCAGTGCCACCATGCCATGCAGGCGCATGTCTGCCGACTGCTCGTCAAGCGATACTGCCGTTTGGCTGAATTCTTCACCCAGCACTGCCGCGATTCGCTGTGCTGCGTTGCCCGCACGTAACTGGCGGCGCACTTTTCCGTTATGCTGCAAAACAAATTCAACGCCGGGCTGGGATAACGCAATACGCTTGAATGCTTCGTCACAGTGCGCGAACTCGGTGGTTTCCGATTTTAGAAATTTACGCCTGGCGGGAATGTTGAAATACAAGTCATCGACATCCAGAATCGTCCCCAGCGTCAGTGACGAAGGCATCGGTTGCGAAACAGCTTTGCCATCCACTTGTATCTGCCACGCGTGGCTTTGCCCGGTCTGACAACTGGTTAATGTGAGCTTTGACACTGCGGCGATACTGGCCAATGCTTCGCCCCGGAAACCCAGGCTGGTAATGCTGTGCAAATCTTCCAATGTGCTGATTTTACTGGTGCTGTGACGTGTCAGCGCCAACAGCAACTCATCTTTGGCAATGCCTGTTCCATCATCGGCAACACGAATCTGTTTGACGCCACCTTGTTGAAGTTGCACGGTAATTTTCCTTGCGCCCGCATCCACGCTATTTTCCAGAATTTCCTTCAATGCCGAGGCAGGACGTTCGACCACCTCGCCAGCGGCGATCTGGTTGATCAATAACTCGGGAAGCGGTTTAATCGCGGTCATAAAAGTCTGCGGCTTTAAAAAACCATTATTATAGTGCGGAAGCGGATACAGCAAACGCACTTTGGCAGATCATTTAACTTGGAAGCTTCAATTAGACGAGGCAGAGTGTGTGGTTTTCAGCGTGCAACACAAGACGTGGCAGTGATAAATGGCATTAATTATCAGCAGGGTCCTGCAGTGTCATTTTCAAGAATTTGGGAGATTGATTGACTACAGCGTCAATCAGCTCCGGCAACGGCATGGCTTTGCCGATAAAGTAACCTTGAATCATGTCGCAGCCCAGCGCACGCAAACGTTCGTAAGTGGCGAAATCCTCTACACCTTCCGCTATTACCGATAAATTAAGCCGATGCGCAAGATTGATCATGGAGTCAACAATGCGATCATGCGTATGCCGGGTTGTCATGTGTTTGACAAATACCATGTCGATTTTGACTTCATCCAGGGGAAGATCCAGCATTCGTGCCATTGAGGAATAGCCTGTGCCGAAATCGTCCATTGCAAGCCTTAAACCCGCATCCTTCAGCTTGTGCAAGGTATCCAGCGTACCTGAATGATCTTCCATGACGGCCGTTTCGGTCAATTCAATGGTCACATGGCCGGGCGGTACGCTCCAGAGGCTTAATCCCTGCAAAACAAGTTCGAGCAGCTCCGGATCACGCAGATCATCCGCAGAGAAATTGATCGAAACGCCCGCATCCAATCCGGCTTTGCGGTATTCGGAGCATTCTCTCAACGCCGTATGAAAAACCCATAAGGTGAGTTTAGACATCAGTTCTGTGCCTTCAGCAACCTGGATCAATTTGTCGGTTCGGATAGGCCCGCGGGTTGGATGGTTCCAGCGTAGTAACGCTTCAGTGGATTCAATCTTTCCGCTAACAGTATTAATCTGTGGTTGATAGCCCAGATATAATTCCCGCGTTTCGATCGCATTTCCCAAATCTGACCAGAGATCTATCTGCAACAGTAGCGGATCTTCCTTTTCTGCAACGAAAAGCCTGACAGGCTCTTGTTGCAGTCTTGCCTGGCGTATCGCCAAGCTCGCATTACTCATCAGTTGATTGAGCGTGTGATCATTTCGATTACTGACCGCCACCCCAATGCGCGCTGCCAGGATTATACTTCGCCTGCCCAATACAAACGGGCGCGCCAGCATTCTCAAAATCTTATGCGCGGCCAGCATTGCGTGCGCATCTGTGAGTAGGTCGATTAACAAACAGCTGATTTGATAGCGCCCGGTTACCCCAACCAAGTCTTCCGAATTCAGTTCATCTTTGAGCTGCCAGGATATTTTCCGAATGATATCGTCGACCATAGCAAACCCAAGCACACCATCAAGCTCTGCTAATCGTTCAAAATTCACTATCAGTAAGGCATTGCGCCGACTGTTGTTGTGCGAATCACACAATTTTTGTGATGCTGTTTGCAAGAAATCCTGATAAGCAAGCACAGTCATAGGGGTAAGCAACCGGTCTGGGTAATTTATAAATAATACTTTTTGGCATCAATCCCGTAAGCACCTTGGGGCAGATCATTGACAATCGCATATTGGACGCCGGCCGGGTTGGTGCCAGCTAATCTCAAATCTAATGTCAGGGGAGCATCATACGGTTTTTTCTTTGCGTCGCAGATGATCATGATGCGCGGGAGAAATCGTTGCGTACGGTTATGTGCCAATACAATTGCAATTTCGCCTGTGTTGAGTTCCACCAGACTGCCTACCGGGAACATACCGATACAATGCGCGAACTGCTCTACCAATGCGTAACTGAGGCCGTTCTGCGCATTATCCCGAAGCTCCTTGAATGCATGGAATGGCCTCATACCCGGCATGCCCGATTGCCCCCAGATCAGTTCCTCGTAACAATCAACAATAGCCGCCATGCGTCCATAGGGGTGTAGCTGATTGGCGTGCAGTCCATGTGGGTACCCGCTGCCATTTTCACGTTCGTGATGCTGCAAAACAATTTTGACTACTTCCTCCGGTGCATCACTTAATTGCGTGACAATCTCTTCTCCATAAAAAATATGCTGCTTCATTAGCTTGCGTTCATTTGGTTTGAGAAATAAGCTTGGCTTTGTTTGTATTTCTTTCGGCAAACGTTGTTTTCCGATATCCATCAACAGCCCACCCAGACCAAGCAGCGACAATTCCTTATGTGGAAGGCCGAGATGACGACCGAAAGCCAGCAAGTGAACCGAGTTTTTAATGGCACTGTCGTAGAGCTCCTTTCCGGTGGTTTTGAGCTGTGCCAGCAAAAGCGCCGCATCAGGGTTGCGTATAATACTTTCGCATAATGTATCGACCACTTCCTGCGCCGCGCGAATATCAAACTTGGTATTGCGTTCGATGTTGATATTGATGTCACTGAACAAAGTGGATGCAATGTTATATGCTTTCGTAGCTGCAGGAATCTCTTGTTCCGCTGTACAAGTATCCGCATAAGTTGTTACTCGATGCAGCAGTGCGCCAAGAGATTCGGCTTCATTGGATCGCTGTGGCTTATGCTGATTCGCAATATCCTGTGAAACACCCAATGATGCATGCGGGGTATATTGCTGAGCAACACATGATTCACTTCTGGCAATGTCCACATAAACGCGCGTGCAATAGCGCTTAAGTACATCAATATCATTCTGGGATTGGATGAGGATACCCTGAATAAGATAAGGTGTTCCAAGCCAGGGCCGATCAAGATCGCTGACATACATGCCCAATTGTAAGTCGTCTACAATAACTTCGATGGTTGTATTGCTTGCCGTCATGAAAAAATATCAACTGAGAAATTGAGAAATTTATTATTTATCAGATAACTTACAGTGTAGCAAAAAGATGTCACAGGAATTATCCTACTAATAGCGCTAACGACTTTTTGAAAGAATTTCTTGAATGGAGTTTTGCTAACGTACAGGGTTAACAAAAAACTCACGCATCAAGAAATCTTCCAGTCCCGCAGAGTCTTTTTCGCGCGCAGACAACACGACGACGCGGTGAAGGCGATGGGATTCCCAGTTGAAATCCTCTTTGTAATATTGACGAATCAACTCGATCATGCGGCGAATGATAGCACGCTCAACATCGCCATCCGGCCCGGCATCGACTTGAATCGTTTGTAATCGGGGGTTGCTTTGGCCCGTTGTCCAGGCGCGGAATGAGAATTCCGCGGTGCGCGGGCCGATACGGAGAATTTGGAAAATACCGCTGGTACCAGGAGTCTGCAGATTCCTTCTGACATTCGCCATACGAATCTCATCGGCAGAGGGTTGTGGCGCAGCGGCGCTTGCGGCGGCGCTGTCCTCGTTATCAAAAAGACCTTCCGCGCGACGGCGCGCCTTGGCCTGATTAATATATTCGGACAAATCCGTCGGCGCATCCGGAGCAGCCTTAGGCGGCACTTTGGTGACTATTTTTTCTTTGGCGGGCTGGGTTGGCGTAGGTTTACTCGGTTTCTCAACGGCCTTGGGTTTGGGTTGCGTGCGCGAAGGCGGACTCTGTGCAGGAAGCGGCGGTAATTTGGGTGCCGGCTTTACTTCTTCTACAGCTTTAGGTTGCTCCTGAGGTGGCGTTGGAGCACTTTGCGAAGCAGCAGGCAGTGAGTTTTTTGCATTTTCTGTCTCGTTTAAATCGATGAAGCTGGCGGCAATTGGAGGCGGCGGCGTGAGTGGCTCTACTTCCGGTGATGACAACAAAAAACCCACTCCCCAGATAATCAGCAACCAGACGAGCGCAGCCAGTGGCAACGGCCACCATAGGCGAATTTCTGTCGATCTGGAGCTCGCCATGTTTGCTGCGCTATTTATGTTTCACTGCAATCAGAAAATGCTGCGCACCAGCAGATCGGGCACGCAACATGGCTTGCACGACAACGCCCTGCGGTGCTTCGCTATCAGCGGACACAATCAATTTCTGTTTGGAATCGGCGAGTAACGGTTTGAGAGTATTCGCCAGCGTATCCAGCGTGACAGCCGTCTGATTGATATAGATTTTACTGTCCTTGGTCAGCGTCAGTGTCACAGGCTTTTCAGCGCTGAGCTTCTCGGCCTCACCTTCGGGCAGATTGACCTGCAATGAATCCAGATTTTGCATCGATAAAGAAGCCAGCATAAATGTTGCCAACAAGAAAAACATCACGTCGATCATCGGGATGATCTCAATTTTGCCTTTGTGGATTGTGCGCGATTTACGGAGCTTCATGGGTATTATCCTGTTGATCCAGGCGGATGTTATCGATCAGCCGCGTACCCAGGCGTTCCATTTCATCCAATGTCAACGATTGCAAACGGGAAAAATAATTGAATCCAAACAATGCCACCAGGGCAATCGCCAAGCCTACCACGGTTGCAATCAATGCCTCTGCAACACCGCCTGTGACCGCCGTGGGGTTAACAACACCTTCGCTGCCAATCACCTGGAAAGCGCGCATCATACCGACCACGGTTCCCACCAATCCAAGCAGCGGCGCAGCCGTGACGATGGTTTCCAAAGCCCAGAGTCGGCGCGACAGGGATTCTTCAATGATCTGCGCTTCATCGGCAGCGCGGGATTCCGTCCACCATGCCGGTTTATGCCGGTTGGAAATCACCACTTCAAAGAAACGCTTGTAATAATGGCGCTTGTCCAGCCCGGAAAGTATTTTTTCCAGATCATTCCATTTGAAACCATAGGTTTCCACCAGATTTAACAAATCGCTGGAAAGACGCGCGTAACGCCAATAGATAAATGCTTTTTCAAGCATAATTGCCAAAGCGACCACTGCCAGCAAAGACAGCGGCACGATAATAACTCCGCCAAGCTTTAACATGACCCAGGCTTGATTCAGTTCTTCCATAATTAACTCCAGATAAGGATATTCATAACGCTATCGATTGCTGCCACTATCCATTGGAAATTTCTTCAACACAGGCAATCCTCGCGATCAACAATTGTAAGAAATGCATGTAAAAAATATACTGCTATCCCATATAATAAATGTATAACAGGCATGTCGTCGTGTAGTTCCATTGAACGCTCAAAAGCGAACCGTACACTAGACCGAATGGTTGCTAAGAATAGTTGAAAACACCAGCAGTTGGAACTATTTCATAGCAAAATGATGCACTTTTGTAACACTCTGCAGGAAAATAGCAAACCGATGCCAATTATCAACCGCTTGGAAATTCCGGGAAAAGAAAAACAGATTAACCGAGCCAATTATTATAGTGACGAATGATGCAAAAATATTTATCGGTATTTCTTTTGCTAATAGCTGCCACAGCTGCACAAGCTGAGTGGGTTGCGGTGGATGCTGCGGCGAAACCAGGTGAGACTCATTATTTTGATCCGCAGACTTTGCAAAAAAACGCGCAATTCAGAAAAATCTGGATATTATCCAGCTACGACAACAGGCAAAAAGGTGGATATCATGCAGCTAAATCGTTGTATGAATTTGATTGCGCTCATGAAAAAGCGCGATCGATCACCCTGCTGCTGTACCCCGATAAAAAAGCTTCCGGTGCCGTCGTTGGCGCGCACCATGAAGAATCTCAAGACTGGTTCGGTTTTTCGCCCCATTCGATTTTCCGGCATATTGCAAAGATTGTTTGTATCGATTGAGCAAGTTCTTTGTAGTTTCAGATGAGCGAATTCCTTGCGATGAATAATCCAAAGAGCCTTCCGCCGGCAATCAACCCTGCATATTTTTCTTCGGTTCATCAATCAAATACTCATGGGGCGTCCAATAACGCCCTGCAAGCTCATTGCCGCTTTTAAATTCCTTGAAGTAGCTCTGCCAGAAACGTGCCGCCACCCAAATGGCTTCCGGACAGGAAACGCGCGACTCGAGGCCTGGCGTAATATCCAGGTTTACTGCCGCAAATACAGTTTCCAGCATGCAGGCCGAAGGCAATCCGTAATTTTCATACAACGGATTTGCAGTGTTCCCGGCTCCCCAGGCATACGCCAACCAGCGCACGACATGCTCCAGTGCATCCAGCGTCGAGCGTGATTTGCGGAATTTTTCGACGTAATCCAAGACGATGGATTGTGCTACCGGCAGTGCGATCAACGCAATATTGGGATAACGATCAGGATTGTCAAAGTCTCGCAATGGCCGCGCCACGACGCCGTTGTTCCGCGGAGAAAAAGCCGGCCCCTCGGGTTGAATCAGCGGCACATAAATGGCGTCTGCGGATTCAAGCGGATTGTCATCCTTCAGCGCAAGCAACATCGCCTCCGACCAGAACGAAGGCAGCATATCTTCACGCAAATGCGACTGAGCGGCACGAAGCCGGAAAGCCATGGTATCGGATCCGCCGAGTAACAGGATATAAGTATTCTTTTTGTCAGCAGCACGTATTGCTTGCATCGCCCGTTCACACCACGCAACATTCCCTTCATTTTTTGAGCGTTTGAGCTTGGTAACATTTGAATTGGGTGATTTATCTTTGGATCGGATTTGCCTCAGCATGGAATGCTCCTATTTAAATGGATAGCAGCCGGTAATTTCCGGTCGTTCTGGATTGCGCGATTGATTTGTCCTTGTGAATGGCATAGTAGCTGACTTGAAACTCCACACCAGCTCCGGCTTGCGTAAACGATACCACCGCCACATGATCGCCAGCCTGTTCAAACTCGCTTTTCAAGGCAAAACGGCGATTTCTGCCGAAACGATCGGGTGTTTTCAGCGGTTTGCTATGACGCGGCCAGGTATCGCTGTTGCCAAACATACTTTTAAGGCTATTCAATGCTTCATGCGCTGAATCCAGCAATGGCGTGCGAAACAATCGTGCAGGGGAAGAAATGATTTCATACATCAGCGTGCGATCACTCTGCAGGTCTCGCGCCGTGGCAACACGCCCCCAGTGCACGTCACCGGTCAAATACAGTACCGGAATGCCCGCATCGGCGAGGCGATCGAGCTGCTCGTGCACTTTATCCATCTCGGCGTAATTGCTCATCTCGGCATCAATGTTGCGTCCATCCGATTCATTTGGCTGATCAACGAACAGCGCTTGCCCTGACGACAATACGCCGATTGCCGGCTGATGATCCGCTTTGGCGGCAGTCAGATCATCCACCCAGCGGGTGATCGCAGCCAGCGTGTCATCGCTGCGCGCCAAGTAATGAAATGATTCATCACGGTCACGATTACGGTCACGACCACAGCGCATATCAACAAACAGCATTTTCAGCGGCTGGATGTCGATGCGCAGCACACCCGCCGCATCCAGGCAACCTTGATAGTCTTCATACAGTGCCTTTGCAGCAGCGGCCCACAGATCCCGTCCCTCCGCACTCCAGGTATTCGGAAGCTGCCTTTGTGAAAAAGGGTAATTGTTCCAGAATTCATGGTCATCCGGAATGCAAACCACCGGCGCACGTGCGAGCACTGGTTCAAGGCCGGGAATATTCAGTGTCGTAGACAACCAATTGCGCCGGTACTTTTTACCCAAGCGCTGGGATATTTCCGGATCGGTTTCAGGCAAATCCTCAAATGACGGAAGATCCAGATACACTTGATCTCCCGCCATGACAATCAAATGCGGCTGGATTTTAATCTGCGCAACGATCGTTCCCAGCAAACCATCCTTATCTTCAGGCTGGTAATAGCATGAACACAGCAACAGGTTGAAACTACCATCCAATTTTGGCGGTATCGCATCCGGCAAGCTTCTCGTTAACAACTCATACCGCTCACTGCCGGCTTCAATGTCGATCCGATATAACGTATCCGCTTGCGGCACCGCAAACCGGAAAATCCCGCGATGATTGAGCGGTTTGCCTGCGGCATCGGTTTCTTGATCATGAATCGCTGCAATGACAGGTACTTCGAGTGGAATCGCCTGCATGCCATTCATGCGAAAATTCACAGGCGGCGGATCAACAGTGCCGAACAAGCCAACCCACACCTGAATGACATCAGGTTTCGCAGCTTGCACGTAAGCAGAAAGAATCATTGCAGCCACCCCATTGGATTCCTTGCGGATGCAAGCTTAATCGGGAAAATGCCCATGATTGTACTAACTCAGATTCACGTTACCCGGCTACTTGCATTTGATAAACAGATTACGCGTGACGATCGAACCCGACTGCGCCAAATATCCGACTGACGCTGTCCGCGCGCTTGCGCTAAACTCACGGATTGCTGCGGACAAAGGAACCGCATCACCTTGCTGATTGAGTATGTGATACCCGCGCGCACCACAGATCTCGCCCGCTTTCTCAAGGCAATTGCTATAGTTCAATCCGGAGCCGCTACAATTGACGTTATGCCCTTTAGTCCCATCGGCAAGAAACACCTCTCTGGAGGTGGCACAACCTTGAAGCGTAATCACAAAAAATATAAAAACAAAAAGTGCTCGAGACATGCCGGTTCCTTCTAATTTGATTTTTGACAGCAACATCGCTCTATAAAATAAAGTTGTGTTTTAATTCTATACTACATCACACAGGTGATGTTAAGTTCGCAGCAGTTGCCCGGATTCTTTCCGCGCAACAAAAACGGGAGCCTCGGCTCCCGCAATTGATGGCATGCACATTTGAATCAAGTGGCCATTTCTTCTTTTCTACGGCGTACTACAAAACCCAGCAAACCAAGACCTGCGAGTAACATCGCGTAGGTTGAAGGTTCAGGTACCGGTATTGCCGGCACTAGCAGCAACCCTCTTGGTCCATGAAGAGGATGGCCACCAGCAAATATTGTTCCAGTGCTGGATTCAGCCTCAAATTTGACAATCCGATTATTAAAATAGCTAGCTACTAAAAGATCGCCATCTTCGGTAAATACCACACTATTGGGACCGCTCAATCCCTGATGAAGTGATTTAACCAATTCCCCAGTAACGATATCATAAACAAGTACTTGACTACCGAAATAGTCGCTGACATACAACATACCATCAGGCCCAAAGGTAACAGAGCCTGCTGAACTTGCCTCTGGCGTTGATAGAATGCCTAACGACGCACCGGTCACACCATCAAAACGATCAATGTGATCCTGAAACGATCCCACGTATAGGTTGCCGTCAGGCCCCCAATCTAGCCCAAAGTAACCTTCTCCTGGAAGACCGGTGGCAAAAACTCCCATCGACTCTCCAGTCTTTCCATCAAAGCGAAGTACCGTGGCGTTACTAACATCACCCACATAGAGGTTCCCATCAGGTCCGAAGGCCATAAAACCTAGTGAGGAGGTTGCCGAGGCAGTTCCAAATGTCCCGAGAAATTTTCCTGTCTCACTGTCAAACTTCAACACACGCGCATCATGTGTGGGGAAAATCTCAGTGAAACCAGAGCTAACATACAAATCCCCGTCTGGACCAATGGCCATACCAAAGGGAACATTCATATTTCCAGATCCGGCACTTACCAGAACATCGACAAAAGCACCTGTTTCTGCGTCATAACGCAAAATATTACGACCCTCGCGATCGCTGGCCAATAAATACTCATTGGTTGCATACACCGGAAAACCCAGCAACAACATAGCGAGCCCAAAGATCGACAGCCGCACAATGTGACTTGTATGAACGAGACCCCATGCCCTCATGCAAGTAGGTACCAACAATTTTAGTTTCATACCAAAAGAAAGATTTTCTATCATGTTTATTTCCTCCAAAAAAATTTATCGCTAAAAATGTAAATCTGATTTACACAGCGACAGCGGTGCCTTTTCTACGACGCGCTACAAAACCCAACAAACCAAGCCCTGCGAGCAGCATCGCGTAGGTCTCGAGTTTTGGAATTGGGGAAGTGCTGCCAATGCTGGTTTGCATGCTGGCGTTGTTTGGATTAATGCAAGAAACATATTCGTTCCTTCGCATAAACCGCCCTCCAACCCACACTTTGTTAAACATAGCTGAAAGCAGCGCTGGTCAGGCTGAGATCGGAAGGAACATGCTGCAAGATACCAATGATTTCGGCTCGCTCCGCAATACCAGGATCATAAATCAAGGCAGCTTCGAAGGCGCCCGCACTGACAGTGTAGATATCCAGGCTGTATAACGCTTGTGAGCCGTGCAATCGGATCACATCTTCGCTGGCGTTGAAGTCTTTAATCCGCGCATAATCTGAATCACCGCTGGTCAGAGGATCACCATCGCTGTAGTAGACTCGGCTGGTGCTGCCAAGCACAAATGTGTCGCTACCCAAACCACCGCGCAAGGTATCCACTTCACCTGCGCCAAAACCAACACCACTTCCGGCAGCCGATGGCTCAACACCGGTCAACGTGTCGTTACCTGCGCCACCGGCAAGCACGTCATTGCCAACGCTGCCAATTAGGGTATCGGACCCCAAATAGCCCGATAGGCTATCATTGCCCGTACCGCCATTAGCGACATCGTTGCCGCCTCCCCCGCTGATCGTGTCGTCGCCCGCTTCGCCGAACAATATATCATTGCCGACTCCGCCTTTGAGTGAATCATCACCATCGCCACCATTGAGCCGGTCGGCGCCATTCCCGCCCAACAGATTGTCGTTGCCTGCCTGTCCAAGCAAGCGATCCTGGCCTATGCCACCGTTAAGCGTGTCATTGCCCGCGCCGCCCAGGAGGCTGTCGTCTCCACTATCCCCTGTGACCTCGTCATCACCATCATCCGCACTGACAAGATCATTGCCAAGTCCGGCGGAAATAGTGTCTGCCCCGGCGAGTCCTTGAACCGTATCTGAGCCCGCCAAGCCTTTGATAATATCCGGTCCGCTTGTACCGGTAAGATCATCATCCCCAGCAGTGCCAACAATATCTTCCTGAGGACCAACGCCTTCCACAAATCTATCGGAGAAATCGGATTTGCCATAATTCCAGATCTTGAGATTGTCGGTAACGCCAACCACCGAATCATAAAAGCCCGTTCGATCCGGAAATGGATTTGGAACAGTGCCCACGTATAAATAAGGATCGAAGCTCCCTGTCGGTAAAACCGGATTGCCAGAAGCGACCTTGACGCCGTCGACATACATTCTCATGGTATCCGAAGTGGAATCTATGCCATTGCTATCCCACACATAGGCCATGTGATAGGTTGTGCCGTCCACAAAATCCAAACTGCCTCCCGGTGCCGCTGAGAAATCCGGTGTCTGTATTAGTGCTAGTGGCTGGCTGTCAGATACATTATCCATATAGATGTAAAATGATTTGCCATTACTTGACCATCCACTCCAGCCTGCATTAATCACAACGTTCGTGTTGATATCCGAGCCGCCAAAGTCGCCAGCCAATTGATTGGCATTCATAAAGAAAAAAGCGGCATCCTCCGTGCTGGCGTCATACTTAAACGTAAACCAAAACTCAATGGCGCCTCGCTGCGGCGTTAAAGCCATGTCTTGCAGACTGGTTCCAAAAAAATTGCCGCCAACCATAC
Organism: Nitrosomonas sp.; assembly: GCF_024282095.1. Taxonomy (GTDB): domain Bacteria; phylum Pseudomonadota; class Gammaproteobacteria; order Burkholderiales; family Nitrosomonadaceae; genus Nitrosomonas. The sequence goes on along the minus strand of NZ_JAMWZS010000006.1, from coordinate 4,945 downwards.
TGTCATAATCATTGGCATCCCGATCAACCCACAGGCCATTGCCAAACTTGCCGGGAACGATTTCTGCATAGTCCCAGCTATTAATAAAACGATCTGCAAGTTGCACATCCGGACCGACCTCGCTCGGAAGGACATCACCTTCAGCTTCAAATCGATTCCAAAAGACTAAACCGGAAGGCGCTGCACCTTGGATTGCTGCAGAACTGGATAAATCAGCGTTGTTTTTCATGTCGAATGCCCATTTAATTTATGATTAAAATTCTGAGTGTCATTATCGATTTAATTAATCTGTTATTTTCTTAATTCTAAAATAATTTGCTGCGATGTCGCTTGATGTACATCAACAAAAGAATTGATGAGATATTTATGATTTAATTATGGAAATTGACAAGAATAGCGCAACGCCATTCGCAACCGGATCAGCATTGATGAGCGACCAAAGATCGTTGACTAGAAGCAACGAACACTCATTGGGACAGATATTTCACTTCACGGACTGGGGCAGTCGTTTGGCAGTTTAAGCACTTGTATTTACTGGAGTGTCACTTATAATCCCATTCAACACACTTGATCTCAACTCTCAAGGAGGTGCTGAAATGATTGAACAAAATAAGCTCATTGAACCCGAAAAGGTTACTTGTGAGGTATGCCTTAAAGAAATACCGATATCTGAAGCTTCGAGCGTGAAGGCTACTGATTACATCATGTATTACTGCGGTCTTGAATGCTATGACAAGTGGAAGAAGCAACAAGAGGAATCTACAGAAAAACTGAACTGAGCTGATTATTTAATCTCTGCGGCCATGGTTTGATGAGAATTCGCCATATCCATATTAGCTTTTACAGCTTGTTCATATAAGTTAATTAAGTTTTTAGACTGGGACTGCAATGCTAGTCCCTCTTTCCCATAGTTAAAAGTAACTGATCCATAGGATTCAAGCATTTTCTTATGTTTTTTTACCTTTGACTGCAATTCTCTGGCAGTTTCTTCATAATGTTTAGCCAGCGCTTCATGATCACAACGCGTTGTCGCTCTTTGAATAGCTTCCTGCATATCCATCGGAGGAGGATTCGTATGAGCGCATGAAGTCAGTAAACCCAGTAAACCAAAAATAATTAAAAGTAGCGCAGTAATTCTCACGGCATGTTCCTTGTTATAGGCAATAAATATCCAAATGGAAATAGTACTACAATATTCCTATGCCACATCATGGAACTGAGCTTCTCAAGCAAATAATCAATCAAAATCGTTTGGAAATAATGGGAAGTCAGAATGTCGATTTTCAGTGTCATTTTCTATTTTGGGCGGTTAGTTATTACACAATAGCTTTCAAGTGCGCCATTGTCGCCAGTTCATCTCAACTATTCTAATTTTCACTAACATGAATATTGAGAATCGGAAAATTGGAATTTTTGTAGTACTTGGAGTATGTATTCCGCAGTGGGGCAGGGAGCCAATTGATTGTCGAACATGTGTGCATTCAGGGCACCCAGTCTGCGAGCTTGTTCCGGGTTTGTTACCAGATCGACTGCGCGCCCAACAATTTCATCCGGGTCTGAGTAGGAGAACTGCTCTTTTAAATGTGGATTTGCGATTAACAGGTCCGGGTTATTTCCTAAGGGTTCACCGATAACAGCGACCCCGAGCGCCATAGCTAAGCCGAATTTGGAAGATAAGCAACCGGCAATACCTTGTGTATAAATAACGACCTTAGCACGCGCCAGAGTTTCAAGATAGTCAACTTGGTTCAGGCGTGGATAAATCACCTTGGCATATTTCTCCGGTAACGCTTTTTCGCTTGAGAAACCTGTAGCTGTTTTAAGTGAAGCTATACTAGAAAGCTTCTTGATAACTTGGTCACGATGCTCCATAACCTCTACATGACGAGAATTATGACGAAAACTGGTTACAAAGAAAATGTCGATATCCTTTGGAGTCGCTCGATAAGCCAGGATTTGCTCAAGTGGCTGATAATTTTTCAGATCACGCAAGCGAAATTTGGCATCTGTAAAATGATTCTTATAAGGCGCGTTATAATTGATGCCCGGTTTAAATCCAAACAGTCTCGGAGTCAACAACATTCTGCGGCTAAGTGACAGAAACGCGCTCGGTCGTATTGGGAAAAACTGTGAGATGCTGAAAATTTTCTCACTAGAATCTTTAAGTACTGGTGTGGATTCGATTTGATCCGGGTTATAGTTAACCTTAAAGTAGACATCAACGCTATGCAGCAGTGGCAAATGATACCCACCGGTATGATGGGTAACATCGACCGAGTTGGAATCATGCGTATCTATGCAAAAATACCATTCGTAACCGCCTTGCTGAAATCTAAAAAGCGCCATTGCAAACAATAAATGCTGCCAATCAGCGTCCTGAATGGCTGATTTCAGACGTGCCGGAAGCGCGTGGGCAACTCTGATTTGCAGTTTCCCGTTTTTTGCTAACTCATCGAAGCCCTGCAGATAATATCCTGCATAATAGGCACGCGAGGTGTCGTAGAAAGTAAGTTGCGCACCGGTCATTACGGATGGTTTGCTAGATACAATATAGGGGACTCAAGCAACCCATTCAGCTACTTTAGTACGTAATAGCTCCAAAGCGGCAGCTTGCTGATCCGTTCCGGCTTGATGCCAATGATCCAGCATATCACGTGCGGCATTCACTTCATGTGCGAGATTCAGTGCGTGAAAATCAGGAGTGTAGAATACGCGCGCAACCAGTGCGCGTGTTGCGCCAAGCCGTGGATATTGGGCATAGATTAAATCGCTGGGTATCGGCAAACGGCTGTCGTTAGGTCGGCCAATGCCGGCAAAACCATAAGGCACGCCAGCCGTCGATGCGATATCGGTCAGTCTATCCAGAAAACCCGAGGTTAATACCTCGAAATGATTGGCTAGCTTCATATCCAGATACATATCGTTCAAGCCGAAATGGATTTCACCAATGCCTGGCAGTTTGATAATCTCATGCAGGCGTATGGCAGCTGCCGCCGTTTCAACCAATAAAGAAACAAATGCACGACCATCAACAAATTCAATGAAAGTGGCTGCTTCTTTAACCGTGCGAAACATCGGCAACATCAACACGGTTACCCCTTGGTCAATCAAATAATTGATTTCATCGCGTGAACCGGCATAAATGGGATTAGTACGGGCAAATAGTGCTGATTGCGTCAATTGATCGCGAACAGCTTCAAGTTCGAATATCTGGTGATCTGAAATCCATGCTTTCTTGGCCTCCTGACGATATTCTTTACCCATTCGTTCCAGATCAAGGCCAATGCGATTAATGCCAGCCGCATTGCCGGCCCGAGCCAGCTCTGGATTATTGGTAAATAACGTGAGAACAAAGTCGCTGCCATAGCTCATGAAATGAGTGCCTCAGCTCTAGTATGCATGCAAGAAAGAGGCAATTCCCTTGTAATCTTCCATAATTCAGTTATCTAGGTCACATAAAAAGGTACCGCCGGTGACAAAGTGTACCCACATATCATTTAATTTTCCAGATACAAAAAGACGATCTACTTAGTCTACCCTGAACAATTCGATTTTCATGGAAAGGCAAGCCTAAGTCACTGAGTGGTTCCATATTCATTCACTGGTAGCCGATGCAGTCGCACTGAGAATTAGGGCGAGAAGAAGTCGCGGCTTCCTCAGCATCATCCGCAGGTTGTGTCCGCAGCCACAGAGCATGGCATGAAAGGCATCGCCTGTGCTGTGCCTTGCAACCAGTTTCTGCTACCAGTTGCACCAGTTGTTGCCGCCCTCTATTCAGCAGTTTGCTGTCAGTCGGATAGGCAATAACTTTCTCCTGCACGGTGTGCTCTGTCCACGATGACCATATCCAGACTATGCGGCTTGATTACCTTGATCGATGCGGCCGCTTTGATAGATATGATGGGCCAAGTATTTTGCGCCGACAGATTTATGCGCTGACACCTGCCCATGAAGATCTGCATGATCATCTCCAGCTATGACATGACTTGGTGATTCAAACGGCGGTGGAAAGAATAGATATTTTTGGCACGAAATTCAACCTCTTGCCGTTGGGAGAATCGCGGTGGAGCGAACAGTCGCATGACGACTCACGTAGTGATGGTTGAACAGTCTATTTGAAGGATTATGCGGTTTTTAATAATTTACTTAAACTGATAGGGGATTTTGTCGGTGTCAAAGGGTAATCGCCATTCATCCGGTTCAGCGTGAATATAAGGATTGTTAAAATAATTAATAAAACTACTTTCGGTATGATCTAAGTTTTGCAAACCATGCCAGATACCGGGAGGAATAGTGATTAATGTGGGACGCATACGGCTGAGATGAAAGACATTGATTTGACCTCTTGTCGCTGAATCAGCGCGATCATCAAATAGAGCCAATTTAATTGATCCATTGGTCACAAAGAAAGTGTCAACTTGAAAATCATGCATATGCCAAGCGCTGATAGATTTACCTCGCAATATAACGTGAATCATATGCCGTATTTGATCGGGTCCCACATCCCAGTCCGGTCGCCACAATTCGGTAGTGATACCGTTTCCTGTAATAATATTGGGCACTTCTTTTTTCTTTACACCAACCATCAAAGCTTCTGTCGGTTGACCTTCCGAAGTCACCGTTTGATGATCTCTGATCGCATCTTCTGATAGCATGATTCAATCTCCTGCAGCTTAGGTACTAATATATTGTAAAATATAATTTAATATCTAAATAAATTTATTTAATAGTTAAATAACACACTTAATCTTTTGACTGATTCCACTAATTTTTATGATGCAGTTTTTAAGCACATAAAATTTCTATTAGTCTTTCTCACTGTCCCTGTAACAAAAAGCGCGCTATTTGGCACTAATTTACGCTTTGATTTGTAAGAAATCTCAGGGTTGTTTACAGAGAGGTTGATTAAAATAAGCGTTGAGTATTTCATAAGGGGTTGCATTAT
>NZ_JAMWZS010000058.1 GCF_024282095.1 Nitrosomonas sp. | reverse complement strand
AAGGCCAGTAGCTCAATTGGCAGAGCGTCGGTCTCCAAAACCGAAGGTTGGGGGTTCGATGCCCTCCTGGCCTGCCAAAATAAATTGAAATTGTTTTTTATCTAATCTAATCATAACAACTGGAAATAAAAAGAATAGTTGGGTGTTTATAAATCTTAGATGCAAGGTGTGATCATTGGTGGAATGTCCTTAAATGCAAAGCCCAATCTTGACTGAGACCCTAGGAAGCAAATTGTCACTGTAACATTAAATCATAAAGCATAAAGGATTGGTTGAACGTGAATAAACTGAAGCTTGGACTTGTATTTATATTCATAATGGCCGGTATTGTGGGTTTCATTTATTTAAGTGAAAGCGCAATGGTTATTCGTCTATTATCGATATTAATTGGATTCCTGCTGGCTGCAATTGTTGCGAAATTCACAACTCAAGGACAAGAATTTTACGGGTTTTGTAAGGAATCTACTGAAGAAACAAAAAAAGTAGTTTGGCCAAATCGAAAAGAAGCGCTCCAAACATCAGGAGTGGTATTTGCTTTCGTGATTGCAATGGCCTTATTTTTGTGGTTTATTGATGCTGCTCTGATGTCACTCGTTAAGCTTATGATGGGTCAGAATGTTTGATCAAATATCACAGAGGAAAGAATGAGTAAGAAATGGTATGTGGTTCACGCTTATTCAGGATACGAGAAAAGTGTACAGCGTGCATTGAAGGATCGTATTGAGCGAGCTGGTATGCAAGATAAGTTTGGTCAAATTTTGGTGCCAGTCGAAGAAGTAATCGAAATGAAAAGCGGCCAAAAGAATATTAGTGAACGAAAATTCTTTCCTGGTTATGTGTTGGTCGAAATGGAAATGTCGGATGAGACATGGCATCTAGTTAAAAACACAGATAAAGTTACTGGGTTTGTTGGTGGTTCAGTGATGAGACCTACGCCAATAAGTCAGAAGGAAGTGGATAACATACTGCATCAGATTCAAGAGGGAGTAGAGAAGCCGAAACCGAAGATATTGTTTGAAATGGGTGAGGCCGTAAGGGTTAAAGATGGCCCATTTACCGATTTTCATGGCAATGTGGAAGATGTTAACTACGATAAAAGCAAACTCAGAGTTTCAGTCTCGATATTTGGACGACCAACACCAGTCGAATTAGATTTTAATCAAGTCGAAAAGTCCTAAAAAATATTTACTGAAATGTATCTGTAAATATTTTTACAGATGAAGAATTAGATTTAGTTGGAAAAAATATTATTAATAGTGAATCGGGGAGAGTGGATAACTACTCGTTTGCACCCAATAGGAGAGCATAGTGGCAAAGAAAATTACTGGATATATTAAACTGCAAGTGCCGGCTGGTAAGGCTAATCCGAGTCCTCCCATTGGTCCTGCACTAGGTCAGCGCCAGTTAAATATCATGGAATTTTGTAAAGCATTCAATGCGGCGACACAAAAGATAGAGCCGGGGTTGCCAGTGCCAGTGATAATCACGGCTTATGCTGATAAGAGCTTCACATTTGTAATGAAAACGACGCCAGCATCAGTGTTAATCAAGAAGGCTGCAGGGGTTGGTAAAGGAAGTCCGAGACCGCATTTAGACAAAGTAGGAAGATTAAGTCGTAGTCAAGCAGAAGAAATTGCAAAGACAAAGATGCCGGATTTAACTGCAGCGAGTTTGGATGCTGCTGTGCGTACTATTGCCGGCAGTGCAAGAAGTATGGGTATAGAGGTAGAGGGTATATAAAATGGCACGTTCATCAAATCGTTATCAAGCTATTGCAGGAAAAGTTGACCGTAATAAAATATATCAGATTGAAGAAGCACTGGAGCTTGTAAAAGAGGCAGCGACAGCTAAGTTTGATGAATCTGTTGATGTGGCGGTCAATTTGGGGATTGATGCAAAGAAATCAGATCAGGCTGTGCGTGGATCGGTTGTTTTGCCAGCAGGCACTGGGAAAACGGTTCGTGTTGCAGTGTTTGCGCAAGGTGATAAAGCTAAAGAAGCTCAAGAGGCAGGGGCAGATATTGTGGGTTTTGAGGATTTGGCCGCCGAAGTTAAAGCGGGTAATATCAATTTCGATATCGCAATAGCAAGCCCAGATGCTATGCGGATAGTTGGTCAGTTGGGTCAGATTCTGGGGCCGCGTAGTTTAATGCCCAATCCGAAAGTTGGTACGGTTACAACGGATATTGCGGGTGCCGTTAAGAATGCGAAGGCTGGACAAGTGCAATTTAGAGCTGATAAAACTGGCATTATTCATTGCACGATCGGGCGAGCATCATTTGGCGTGGAAGCTTTAAAACAGAATTTGATGGCATTAATTGAGGCCCTGAACAAATCTAAACCTGCCTCTTCAAAAGGTGTTTATCTGAGAAGAATATCTGTCTCGAGTACTATGGGCATTGGAGTGCGAGTAGATCAAATGAGTATAACGCAACAATAAAGAACTTTGGGCCACTCAGTGTCTGTATATGTGGGTATTGGGTGGATTGTCAAAGATCGCTGGGGTGATCAAAAAATAACTGGCTATGCTCTCATAAAGATGGCCAGATTATTGGGTGATACTTAAATGTTTGACTATAGGAAAACTGCCGCAGAAGTCAGAGTGGTTTGAATTTCAGATTTTCTGAGCGCCCAGCGTAGATGGTGTACCCAAAACAGGAGTTTATTTTTTCCTGGTTTAAGGTCGCCGGTTTTTAGTATTTGGGAATTAGATTTACTGTACCAAGTACTATTTTTACTGATGGAGAATGAACCTTGAGTCTTAATCTTGAAGAGAAAAAAGCAATCGTAGCGGAAGTGAGCGCCCAAGTAGCAAACGCCCAAGCTATTATCATTGCAGAGTATCGAGGGATGGAAGTTGGTCACATGACGCAACTAAGAGCAAAAACTCGTGAATCAGGAATTTATTTTCGTGTTATAAAAAATTCATTAGTTCGGCGTGCCATTGCTGGTACACCTTATGCGGAATTGGCTAAGCATATGGTAGGACCACTTGTATATGGGATTAGCGCTGATCCAGTTGCGGCTGCGAAAGTGCTGCATGAATTTTCTAAGAACAATGAGAAGTTCGTGATTAAAGTTGGTGCAATGGGTGAGCATGTAATGTCACGGGATGAAATTACTGCGCTTGCTGCATTACCAAGTCGTGAAGAATTGTTAGCTAAATTATTAGGAACAATGCAAGCGCCGATTGCTAAATTTGTTCAAACACTTAATGAAGTACCGGCTAGATTTGTTCGTGGTTTGGCCATGGTACGTGATAACAAATAGTTCTTAAGACTTCTATTTAACTCGTAGCTAAATATAGAAAATAATCAGGAGAAAATAATGGCTGTAACAAAAGATCAAATATTAGAAGCAATTGCAAACATGACAGTGCTTGATTTGTCACAATTGATTAAAGAAATGGAAGAAAAGTTTGGTGTGTCAGCCGTTGCAACGGCAGCTGTTGCTGTTGCTGCACCGGGCGGTGGAGGTGGTGCGCCGGCTGAAGCTGAACAGACCGAATTCACTGTGATTCTTACTTCAGCGGGTGAAAGTAAGGTAAATGTAATTAAAGTAGTAAGAGCAGTGACTGGTTTAGGATTGAAAGAAGCAAAAGATCTAGTTGATGGTGCGCCTAAACCTGTCAAAGAAGGTGTATCTAAAGAGGATGCTGCTGCAATCCAGAAACAATTGATTGAAGCAGGTGCTTCTTGCGAAGTTAAATAAGAATAATTGTAGGATTTCCGGGCTGGTGAGCTATTAAGGCTACCAGCCTTTGGTATTTCGATCGCTTAATACGTCATCGTAGGTAATGAACAATTGATAATTATTGAGCTTCACCTCTTAAATCCTCTGCCTTCTTCGTCCGGAGAAAATTCATGAGCTATTCATTCACCGAGAAAAAACGTATCCGTAAAAGTTTTGCCAAACGTGCGAGCGTATTGCCAATCCCATTTCTTCTCGCGACTCAGCTCGAATCATATGCAGCTTTCTTGCAGGAAAATGTTGCGCCCAATAAACGTCAGAATCAAGGGCTTCAGGCAGCTTTTAATTCAATCTTTCCAATCGAGAGTCATACTAAAAATGCACGTCTTGATTTTATAAGTTATGAGCTTGGCGCACCAGTATTTGATGTGAAGGAATGTCAACAGCGTGGGCTTACCTATGCGTCTCCTCTGCGTGCCAGAGTAAGACTGACAATTATGGATAAAGAAATATCTAAGCCAACAGTAAAGGAAGTTAAAGAACAAGAAGTGTATATGGGTGAAATTCCTTTGATGACAGAGACAGGATCATTTGTTGTCAATGGCACAGAACGTGTGATCGTTTCACAGCTACACCGCTCTCCTGGCGTGTTTTTTGAACATGATCGGGGTAAAACCCACTCGTCTGGAAAGCTATTATTTTCTGCGCGTATTATTCCCTATCGCGGTTCTTGGCTTGATTTTGAGTTTGATCCTAAAGATTGTCTATATTTTAGGATAGACCGCCGCCGTAAAATGCCTGTTACTACGCTATTGAAAGCGATTGGTTGTACTTCAGAGCAGATTTTAAAAGAGTTTTTTATATTTGATAGTTTTTATTTCACAGAAAAGAGTATTCAGTTCGAGCTTGTCCCTGAGCGTTTACGTGGCGAAGTGGCTAGTTTTGATATTCTGACTAAAGGCAAAAAAGTCATTGTTCAGAAAGATAAACGTATTACAGCGAAACATATACGTGAAATGCAGGAAGCTAAGATTGATCAACTGGATGTGCCAGAAGATTTTTTATTGGGAAGAATACTTGCACAAAATATAATCGATAAAGAAACCGGTGAAGTTGTTGCACTGGCTAATGATGAAATTACAGAAGAGACAATTGCTAAGCTACAAAAAGCAAATATAAAGAAAGTCAATACACTGTATGTCAATGATCTTAATTATGGCGCTTATATTTCTCAAACATTAAAGATTGATGAAACAATCGATGAAATGACTGCTCAAGTAGCTATTTATCGAATGATGCGACCCGGGGAGCCGCCTACTGAAGATGCTGTTAAGGTATTGTTTTCTGGCTTGTTCTATTCGCCAGAACGCTATGATTTATCGGTTGTAGGTAGAATGAAATTTAATCGTAGAGTCGGTAGAACTGAATTGACAGGATCTTCGACGCTATCGAATGAAGATATTATTGCTGTTATCAAAATATTGGTAGAGCTACGCAATGGGCGTGGTGAAATCGATGATATTGATCATTTAGGTAATCGGCGGGTGCGTTCAGTGGGTGAATTGGCGGAAAATCAATTCAGATCCGGTTTGGTGCGTGTCGAGCGTGCAGTGAAAGAGCGCTTGAGTCAAGCAGAATCAGAAAATCTGATGCCGCATGATTTAATCAACGCAAAGCCGGTTTCAGCGGCGGCACGTGAATTTTTTGGATCCAGCCAGTTATCTCAATTTATGGATCAGACTAATCCGCTATCAGAGATTACCCATAAGCGTCGCATTTCGGCTTTGGGACCTGGGGGATTGACACGAGAAAGAGCTGGATTTGAAGTACGGGACGTGCATCCAACGCATTATGGGCGCGTGTGTCCGATTGAGACACCCGAGGGACCGAATATCGGTCTGATTAATTCACTGGCATTATATGCACGTACCAATGAGTATGGATTTATTGAAACACCTTATAGCAAAGTGAAAGATTGTTGTGTGACAGAAGAAATAGATTATTTATCTGCAATTGAGGAAGGCAATTATATGATTGCTCAAGCAAATGCAGAGCTTGATGATAATAATCGGTTTATCAGTGAAATCGTTTCTTGTCGCCACAAGAATGAATTTGCTTTGTCTTCACCTGAGCGCATTGAGTATGTCGATGTAGCTCCGGCACAAATTGTTTCTGTGGCAGCATCTTTAATCCCATTTCTAGAACATGATGACGCCAATCGTGCGTTGATGGGTTCAAATATGCAACGTCAGGCGGTTCCTTGCTTGCGCGCTGAGAAACCACTTGTTGGGACAGGTATTGAGCGGGTGGTAGCAATACACTCGGGAACTACTGTTCGCGCTAAACGTGGTGGAATCGTCGATTATGTCGATGCGAGTCGAATTGTTGTTCGCGTACATGATGCAGAAACCCGAATGGGTGAAGTAGGCGTCGATATCTATAATCTTATAAAATATACACGCTCTAATCAAAATACCAATATTAATCAGCGTCCTTTGGTTAAGATTGGAGACAGAATCGATAGAGATGATGTGATCGCAGATGGTGCTTCCACTGACATGGGTGAACTGGCACTGGGGCAGAATATGTTGGTGGCATTTATGCCATGGAATGGTTATAACTTTGAGGATTCAATTCTGATATCAGAACGAATTGTTGCTGAGGATCGGTTTACATCAATTCATATTGAAGAATTATCAGTTGTCAGTAGGGATACGAAACTTGGTACGGAAGAAATAACGGCTGATATTCCAAATTTGTCTGAACATCAACTGGGACGACTTGACGAATCGGGTATTGTTTATATCGGCGCGGAAGTTGAAGCCGGTGATGTATTGGTTGGTAAAGTCACCCCTAAAGGTGAAACACAACTAACCCCCGAGGAGAAGTTATTAAGAGCAATTTTTGGTGAGAAAGCATCGGATGTAAAAGATACTTCGCTACGAGTACCATCAGGAATTTCAGGGACAGTTATTGATGTACAGGTATTTACGCGAGAAGGTATAGAACGGGATAAGCGTGCGCAGCAGATTATCGATGATGAACTGGATCGATATAAGAAAGACTTGGCGGATCAGATGCGTATTGTAGAAGAGGATGCATTTGAACGGCTTGAACGCTTGCTGATTGGCAAGGTCGCTACTGGAGGACCGAATAAACTGATCAAAGGAAAAGAAATAACTGCTGAATACTTGAAGAGTTTTGATCCACACTATTGGTTTGATATTCGTCTGGCGGATGAAGATGCAAGCATACAGTTGGAACAAGTGCGTGAAAGTATGGCACAGAAACGTAAAGCATTTGATGCTGCATTTGATGAGAAAAAGAAAAAGCTTACACAGGGAGATGAGCTGGCGCCCGGTGTGCAGAAAATGGTTAAAATTTATATTGCAGTTAAAAGACGTTTACAGCCAGGTGATAAAATGGCGGGGCGTCATGGTAATAAAGGTGTTATCTCAAAGATTGTACCTTTGGAAGACATGCCCTATATGGCTGATGGGACACCTGTTGATGTAGTATTGAATCCATTGGGAGTCCCTTCCCGGATGAATGTGGGACAAATACTTGAAGTACATTTGGGGTGGGCAGCTAAAGGGCTTGGTAAGAAAATCGACGAAATGTTGAAAGCGCAGCGGAATGCGAATGAAATCAGAGAGTTTTTTGCCAAGGTATATAACGGAAGCGGTAAGAAGGAAGACATATCATCGCTATCCGATCATGAAATCCTATCGCTAGCTGGAAATTTAACTGAGGGAGTTCCTTTCGCCACGCCTGTATTTGATGGAGCGACCGAAGAAGAAATTAAAGACATGTTGGAATTAGCAGGATTACCAAGATCGGGGCAAATCACGCTATATGATGGTCGAACTGGAGAAGCTTTTGATCGATCGGTTACAGTTGGCTATATGCATGTTCTAAAACTGCATCATTTGGTGGATGATAAGATGCATGCGCGTTCAACGGGCCCTTATAGTTTAGTGACACAACAACCATTAGGCGGTAAAGCGCAATTTGGTGGACAACGATTTGGAGAGATGGAGGTGTGGGCATTGGAGGCATACGGTGCTGCATATACCTTGCAGGAAATGCTCACTGTTAAATCGGACGATGTCACAGGGCGTACCAAAGTGTATGAGAGTATTGTCAAGGGTGATCATAAGATTGACGCTGGAATGCCGGAATCGTTTAATGTATTAGTAAAAGAAATACGCTCACTGGGAATGGATATTGATTTGGAACAGCATTGATATTCAGAATAGTTAGGATGATCAGATTGAATTGTATTCTGTCATTCATAATACTTCATTACACCAATATTTTTATTGCCCCCTGAGTTACAGGAGTGACAAATGAAAGCACTGCTAGATTTATTTAAACAAGTTACTCATAAAGAAGAGTTTGATGCAATTAAAATCGGTCTCGCTTCTCCAGAGAAAATTCGCTCATGGTCTTATGGTGAAGTAAAGAAACCCGAAACGATTAATTATCGTACATTTAAACCGGAGCGAGATGGATTATTTTGCGCCAAGATTTTTGGTCCAGTAAAGGACTATGAATGTCTGTGCGGAAAATATAAACGCCTCAAACATCGTGGTGTCATCTGTGAGAAATGTGGTGTTGAGGTAACCTTATCTAAAGTTCGCCGGGAACGGATGGGGCATATTGAGCTCGCTACCCCGGTTTCGCACATCTGGTTCCTAAAATCATTACCTTCCCGTTTAGGTATGGTATTGGATATGACGCTACGCGATATCGAGCGTGTACTTTATTTTGAGGCTTATGTAGTTACCGATCCTGGCCTAACGCCGTTAACACGCTGCCAATTGTTAACGGAAGATGATTATTTAATCAAAACAGAAGAATATGGTGATGATTTTAGTGCCAGCATGGGCGCAGAAGGTATCCGTGATCTATTAAGTAATCTGGATATCAATACTGAGATAGAGAATCTGCGACGTGAAATGGAAAGTACAGGCTCGGAAACAAAGATCAAGAAAATCTCTAAGCGCCTTAAATTACTTGAAGCATTTAATAAATCTGGAATTAAACCACAGTGGATGATACTGACTGTATTACCAGTATTGCCGCCGGATCTTCGACCATTGGTTCCTCTGGATGGAGGGCGTTTTGCAACTTCTGATCTGAATGATTTATATCGACGTGTTATCAATCGCAATAATCGGTTGAAGCGATTACTCGAATTGAAAGCTCCGGAAATTATTGTTCGTAATGAAAAGCGTATGCTGCAGGAGGCTGTTGATTCATTGCTCGACAATGGTCGTCGTGGTAAAGCGATGACAGGTGCTAATAAACGTGCACTCAAATCCTTGGCCGATATGATCAAAGGTAAAGGCGGACGTTTCCGTCAGAATTTGCTGGGTAAACGTGTCGATTATTCGGGCCGCTCTGTTATTGTTGTCGGTCCTCAGTTAAAGCTGCATCAATGTGGATTACCGAAAAAAATGGCACTTGAGTTATTTAAGCCATTTATTTTTAATAAGCTAGAGCTAATGGGGATTGCAAGTACCATAAAGGCAGCCAAGCGCGAAGTGGAAAATGAAAGCGCAGTGGTATGGGATATACTTGAAGATGTAATTCGTGAACATCCAGTCATGTTGAATCGAGCGCCAACTCTGCATCGTCTGGGTATTCAAGCTTTTGAGCCGGTATTAATTGAAGGTAAAGCAATTCAATTGCATCCATTAGTGTGTGCAGCATTTAATGCCGACTTTGACGGCGACCAAATGGCGGTACATGTACCGCTTTCACTAGAAGCACAAATGGAATGCCGAACGTTGATGATGTCAACCAACAACGTGCTATCTCCAGCCAATGGAGAGCCAATTATTGTGCCATCCCAAGATATTGTACTTGGGCTTTACTATACGACGCGTGAGAAAGTAGGTGCGCGCGGTGAAGGCATGTTATTTCAGAATGTCGGCGAAGTATCCCGTGCTTATGAAAGCCGAAACGTAGAGCTAAACGCAAGAATTACTGTAAGAATCAAGGAATATGATACCAATGCTGATGACGAGCGATGTGAAAAAATTACTCGTTACGAGACAACAGTAGGTCGCGCCTTGTTATTTGAGATTTTTCCACCGGGATTACCTTTCTCGCTATTAAATAAGACCCTTAAGAAAAAAGAAATTTCAAAACTGATCAATGCTAGTTTTAGGCGTTGTGGGCTGCGAGAAGCTGTTATTTTTGCAGATAAACTGATGTATGCAGGTTTTACCTATGCGACACGAGCAGGAATTTCAATTTGCGCGGATGATATGCTAATTCCGACTCAGAAGGGCGACATTATTGCTGCTGCGGAAAGTGAAGTAAAAGAAATCGAAGGGCAGTATACCTCAGGTTTGGTAACGCAAGGCGAGCGCTATAACAAGGTTGTGGATATCTGGGGACGTGCGGGTGATCAAGTTGCGAAAGCGATGATGAATCAACTTGGTGTAGAGTCTGTGTATGAGCAAGCCACTGGTAAAATTCAGTTGGATGAAGATGGTAAGCCATTGACGCAAGAATCGTTTAATTCAATTTATATGATGGCCGACTCGGGTGCGCGAGGTTCGGCAGCGCAAATACGTCAGTTATCAGGTATGCGTGGATTAATGGCAAAACCTGACGGTTCGATTATTGAAACACCGATTACTGCGAACTTCCGTGAAGGTTTGAACGTTTTGCAATATTTTATTTCAACACATGGTGCTCGTAAGGGTTTGGCTGATACGGCTTTAAAAACGGCTAATTCCGGATATTTAACTCGTCGTTTAGTAGATGTCACTCAAGATCTTGTCGTTACGGAAGAAGACTGTAATACAAGTAACGGTGTTGTTATGAAAGCGCTGGTAGAAGGTGGCGAGATCATTGAAGCATTACGTGAACGGATTCTTGGTAGAGTTGTTGTAAATGATGTAATTAATCCAGAGAATCAGGAAGTAATCTTTGCTTCAGGTATATTATTGGATGAAGATGCGGTTGATTTGATTGAATCTATGGGCATTGATGAAGTAAAAGTTCGTACACCGCTGACTTGTGAAACACGTTATGGGTTATGCGCTAAATGCTATGGTCGTGATTTAGGACGCGGCACCCCTGTTAATGTGGGTGAAGCGGTGGGCGTTATTGCGGCACAATCTATTGGTGAGCCAGGTACGCAATTAACTATGCGTACATTCCATATTGGTGGCGCGGCATCTAGAACCGCAGTGGTGAGTCAGGTTGAAAGTAAATCAAGTGGAACAGTGCATTACTCCTCTACGATGCGCTACGTGACGAATGCACAAAATGAATTGATAGCAATCTCGCGAAGCGGTGAGATTATTATCCAGGATGAGAATGGCCGTGAACGTGAGAGACATAAGGCATCCTATGGCGCCACATTATTGGTACGTAATGGAGAAAACGTTAAAGCTGGTCAAGTATTAACAACATGGGATCCACATACTCGGCCAATTATCACAGAATATGCTGGTAAGGTACGTTTTGAGAATGTTGAAGAAGGAGTAACAGTAGCCAAGCAAATTGATGAAGTAACCGGGTTGTCTACATTGGTCGTAATCGATCCAAAACGTCGTGGTGTAAGTCAATCAAAAGGCCTACGTCCTTTAGTCAAATTCTTGGATGATGATGGAAATGAAATTAAAGTGGTTGGTGGCAACCAGCCAGTCAGTATTACATTCCAAATTGGTTGTATTATTACTGTACGTGACGGACAATTGGTTAGTGTTGGTGAAGTTTTGGCAAGAATCCCACAAGAAACATCGAAAACGCGCGATATTACGGGTGGTTTGCCGCGTGTAGCCGAGCTTTTTGAAGCGAGATCGCCAAAAGATGCGGGCATGTTAGCGGAAGTAACTGGTATTGTATCGTTCGGTAAGGATACCAAAGGTAAGCAACGACTTGTCATAACTGATTTAGAGGGTATCGTACATGAATATTTAATACCTAAGGATAAACATGTGATGGCACATGATGGTCAAGTTGTTAATAAAGGTGAGATTATTGTTGATGGACCTGCTGATCCACGTGATATATTACGTTTGCAAGGCGTTGAGGCGTTAGCGCGTTATATTACCGATGAAGTACAGGATGTATATCGTCTACAAGGTGTTAGGATAAATGATAAGCATATTGAAGTCATAGTTCGTCAAATGCTGAGGCGAGTTCAAATAATGAGTGCTGGAGATTCAATATTTATACCTGGTGAACAGGTTGAGCGTGCTGACTTATTAATTGAGAATGAGCGTTTGATTGCTGAGAAAAAAATGCCGGCCACTTATGAATTTATGCTTCTTGGTATTACAAAGGCATCATTATCGACAGATTCATTTATATCTGCTGCATCATTCCAAGAAACAACCCGTGTCTTAACAGAAGCTGCAATCATGGGTAAAAAGGATGATCTGCGTGGACTTAAAGAAAACGTTATTGTCGGTAGACTTGTTCCTGCGGGTACAGGATTATCGTTTCATAGTAAGCGCAAAAATCAAGGACGAATGTATGGACTTGGATTAGAGTCAAATATCTCAATTAATAGTACAGTTTAGAAAGTAAAGAACAAGTAGATGGTTTAAATGTTATCTTACTCTGTATTTTTTAAAAATTCTTGACAGTAAAGGATTGACTAAGTAGTCTAGGTGAGAGCAAGGGGAATAGGGTAGGAACTTGCGGAGAGAATAAGA
>NZ_JAMWZS010000057.1 GCF_024282095.1 Nitrosomonas sp. | reverse complement strand
GAATATTTTCAAATTCACTGCCAAATTGTGCAGTCATGTCATAACAGACATCGGAGTTTATAATCAGGTTAGCTCCTTCTGCAGGCACGTTGACCGTGCAATGTTTGCTGTTGGAGAAATTATTGGCAAAAGACTCAAATGGATTCGGAATATTAGGAATATCGATGGTAATTCCCAAGATCGCGGATGATGTTACATTGCTGCTAGTCAATACAGAAATCCCTGTTTCTGCCGTTTGTTGGGGCGCTTGACACACGTTGTTGCTGGTTGGCAGTGGAATACATCCATCCGTGGTGATATTAACGACATTGCCATTCTGCGTATAGTGCATTCCAGCCGGTGCATTCGCGGTATTGCAAGCGGGAATGCTGCTGTTGCCGGAGCCTGCAAGAGCAACCAAATTAGGCAGTGTGTCGATTAATGTTGGCGTATCTCCCCATGGTCCTCCCAGCGCATAGACGTTATTGTCGGTCTTGTTCACACCGGCATAAATCCCTGTTTCAGGATAAAATCTGTATATCCAAGGATCAATAGTCTGTGTGACCTGGTGGGTTGGAAAGTATTGCGGATAGGTATTCTCAGCCCAGTTCAGCAGAATTTCAGTATCACTGGCGGTATCAGCCGCAGCAAAATGAGTGTTACTCAGTAGTAAGCATGTACAAACAGACATGATCAGCTGTTTCATATGGTGTTTCATGTTAAAGGCCCTCCAATTCGTTTTTAAAATAATATCCCCCTGCACGGATAGAATATCATACTGCGGATGATCGCTTGCATCAGGTGAATTGCTTATTATCAACAATAAGCAATAGTGATTCCACGACTGTAATCATCTTAATCATTTGATACAAAAGACTTATACAATACTCATTACATACATTGTAGACATTAATACAAATATGTTCTAATCTCTACACTATGAAACTGATTGCGCTGATTCTATCGTTACCTACTGAAAACGCCACCGTGCGTATGCGCTCATGGCGCACCTTAAAAGCTTCCGGTGCCGCAGTATTGCGGGATGGCGTGTATTTAATGCCAGATCAGGAATCTTGCCGCAACACGCTGAACACGATCGCTGCCGACGTACAGTTAAGCGGCGGCACTGCCTATGTGCTGCATGTCGATGAACCTGACAAAACCGAACTCATACACTTATTTGATCGCAGCGAAGATTACACCAAACTGCTGACCGAAATTATCGATGCGTGCAATGGGTTAAACAGCGATACGGCACAGGAGAAACTCAAGCAAGCGCGCAAATTACGCAAAGCATTTACCAGCCTGATCGCCATTGATTTTTTCCCCGATAATCATCAGCAGCAAGTTGATACCGCATTGCAAGAATTGGAGCTGGCCACCGCACAAGCGCTGACACCCGATGAACCGCGTGCGATCAGCCGCCGCAAGATCAACCGTCTGCAGATCAGTGATTTTCAAGGTCGCCTGTGGGCAACCCGCCGTCGCCCTTGGGTGGATCGTTTGGCCAGTGCCTGGTTAATACGCAGTTTTATCGATAAAAAAGCCAAATTTCTGTGGCTGAAATCACCGTCAGATTGCCCTTCTGGTGCACTGGGATTTGATTTCGATGGTGCGAAATTTACGCATATCGACCATCGCGTTACGTTTGAAGTACTGTTGGAGAGTTTCGGATTGGAGCAAATCGGACTGAAACGACTCGGCACCTTGGTGCATTACCTGGATGTCGGCGGCATACAACTGCCCGAAGCCGCCGGCATTGAAAGCGTGCTGGCAGGATTATGTCACGCCATTATCGATGATGATCAACTTTTAAAAACAGCAAGTTCCGTGTTTGACGGTTTGCTGAAAAATTTCGAACAAGGAGCCGCGAACCATGAGTCAACCTGAAACTTCTCCGCTTGAATCGACCACTACCGTGGCGCCTTCCGTCAGTTTCTGGCAGGCATTTTTATTTTGGCTCAAACTGGGATTTATCAGCTTTGGCGGACCAGCGGGGCAAATTTCAATCATGCACCAGGAATTGGTGGTCAACCGCCGCTGGATTTCTGAAAAACGCTTTTTGCATGCACTCAATTACTGCATGGTACTACCCGGGCCGGAAGCGCAACAGCTCGCTACTTATATCGGCTGGCTGATGCATCGAACTTGGGGTGGCATTGTCGCTGGTGCACTATTCGTACTGCCTTCGCTGGCCATACTGATCGTGTTGTCATGGGTCTATATCTCCTTTGGCGATGTACCCTTTGTCGCGGGCTTATTTTATGGCATCAAACCGGCGGTGACAGCCATCGTGGTGCAAGCAGCTCACCGCATTGGTTCCCGGGCGTTGAAAAACAATGTGCTGTGGGCCATTGCGGCGGCATCGTTTGTGGCGATTTTCGCACTGCACGTGCCATTTCCAATCATCGTCATTGCAGCCGCGCTGATTGGTTTTGTGGGTGGCCGTATTGCACCGGACAAATTCAGAGCCGGCGGCGGTCATGGCAAAGCTCAAGAATCCTTCGGCGTAGCATTGATTGACGACGACACGCCGACACCGGAGCATGCACAGCACCGCTGGTCACGATTGGCACTCATTGCGGTGATTGGCGCGCTGCTATGGGCCATTCCGATGGGATTGCTCGCCACCACCTATGGCTGGGAACACACGCTGACACAAATGAGCTGGTTCTTCACCAAGGCAGCACTGGTCACTTTTGGCGGCGCCTACGCGGTTCTACCTTATATGTATCAAGGCGCGGTGGAGTACTATAACTGGCTCACCCCCGAGCAAATGATCGACGGTCTGGCATTGGGTGAAACAACACCCGGTCCGCTGATCATGGTAGTCGCATTCGTCGGCTTTGTAGGCGGCTATGTTAAAGCCGTTTTCGGTGCGGAATCGGTAGTGCTGGCCGGAACTGTCGCCGCTTGTTTGGTCACCTGGTTCACGTTTCTACCGTCGTTCATTTTTATCCTGGCAGGTGGCCCGCTGGTGGAATCCACGCACAATGACCTGAAATTCACCGCACCGCTGACGGCGATCACCGCCGCTGTCGTGGGTGTGATTCTAAATCTGGCGCTATTTTTCGGCTACCACGTACTATGGCCTGCGGGCTTCGACGGCACATTCGACTGGATTTCGGCGTTGATTTCGTTGGCTGCCGCCATTGCATTGTTTAAATTCAAACTCGGTGTCATTCACGTGATTGCTGCCAGTGCCATGATTGGATTGATGATAAAAACCCTGATTCTGTAAGATACCAAACCATGGAGACAATGAATCAACACCCGACTGCCCAGCTGAGTCCTGTGTTATTCATCCCGCACGGCGCGGGTCCCTTGCCGCTGCTTGGCGATACAAGCCACCAGGATATGGTCGGTTTCCTGAAAGATTTGGTGCCAACGCTCGGCAAACCCTCGGCCATCGTAGTAATCAGCGCGCATTGGGAAGAAACTGTCGTGACCATTACCAGTGGCACAGCACCCGCATTGCTCTACGATTACCGCGGCTTCCCCGCTGCGGCGTATCAAATCCAATATCCCGCACCCGGCGACCCGGTTCTCGCCAAGAAAGTACACCACTGGTTGCAACAAGGCGGAATCGCAGCCAAACTCGACAACCAGCGCGGTTTTGATCATGGCTTGTACGTACCGCTGAAAATCATGTTCCCGGATGCCACCATTCCCTGCATTCAGTTATCGCTGCTGAATAATCTCAGTGCCGCAGCGCATATCGCCATTGGCAAAGCCCTGATGGAATTAAGACAGGAAAACGTACTGATCATCGGCTCCGGTTTTTCATTTCACAACCTCAGAGCCTTTTTCTCGCAAACCGCCGATGCATCTGATCCAAAAAACGCAGCTTTCGAACACTGGCTGATCGATACCTGCACCAACCCGGAACTCTCGGTGCAAGAACGTGAAACCAGGCTCACCCACTGGGATCTAGCCCCTTTTGCGCGCTATTGCCATCCCAGAGAGGAACATTTATTGCCACTGCACGTTTGTTTTGGGCTTTCCCAAACGAATGCCAGGCTGGTATTTGAAGGCCAGGTCGCGGGGAAAAAAGCCAGCGCCTTCTTATGGTAAATCTAATCAGCAACACCGTCAGAAAAATTTGAATACTGTTAATAGATTCAAAGTTTTGTTGATTTACCTCAAGCTACCCCACTAAAAATTTCAGTAGTCTGTAAAAGTTACAGAAGCTATTCCATGACAACTGATAGTTCGGAGACTATCCATGAAGGGGTTTTTCAAGTAGCCACCATTTCGAGCGTAGCGAGAAACCAATGTTTCTGATGAGCAAAGATCCATCACCATGTTCGGAAAAGTAAATGCGGTTTATACAAAAACTCCTTAAGCAGTTGCCCACTTATCAAACCGACAGTTTTTATTCTGTAAACAAAATGCGGCAAGTAACCCTAACAAGACTGCCGAAAAAAGTTTTCTAGGCAGCCGATGCCAGGCAAAAACAGGCGAGAAAGTGCAGTTTATGCGTAATCACTGAGCATCTTGAGCCTGCTTTTAACACCGTAGCGGCAACGCAGACAGTTTCTCAACGGCCTGCTAAAAAGTCTATAAACGAACAACCCATGACTCCTTAAAACCATTTTGAATTTGAATCTACAGACATCAGTAAAAGGAAACATCATGAACATGACAAAGATTTCTACGCTACTAACCAGTATCGCCCTCGCAAGCTCACCCATCCTTGCGGAAGCCTATCAGATTGCTCCGAATCCAAATCCAGTTGGCAATACAATCAATGTGTTGGATAGCGATGCCGAAGCTTCCAATTTCACTAATTTTGGCATCCTGCACATAGGAAGCAGCGGTACCTTGAAAAGTGGGCAACTGGTTAATGCATTGGGTGGCAATCTGAACATTGATGCGGGTGGTACCTTTAATCTTTTCAGCGGAGCCGTATTCAATAGCGGCACCATAAACAATAACGGCGCACTACATGACAACTTTGATCAAGCCTTGAGAAATGAATCCGATGGCATTATAAACAATAGCGGCTTTTTTGAATTTTATTCGTTTGCGAACTTTGGCACAGTAAACAATAATCCCGGTGGCATCATAAACGCTGGCTACGGCATAACCAATTTTGGCACTCTAATTAATAACGGCACTTTAAGTATCAGTTTCGGTAGAGAATTCTATAACAATGCCGGTAGCACTCTGACCAATAATGGCACGCTATTGTATGGTGGTACAGGATATGGTGGTCTTGCAGAATGGGGACTAGGAAATAATTCCGGGATAATCAACGGTTCTGGCATATATATTCAGGGACCTGCTAATTGCCCACCGGGGTATTGTACTATGGAAAATAATGGCAGTATCAGTCAATCATCTTTCCAGATCAATGCTGGGATAGTGTCCGGGATTGGTTCTTTTACAGGTGAGACGACTATCGCGAGCGGAGCAACCGTTGATCCTGCCGAAGATGAAAGAGGATTTAGTAATCTTGATCAAACAGGAACTTTAACCTTCAATGGTGACTTTCATAGCAGCGGCAACCTTAGGTTCGATATTGATGGAACGGGAACCGGGCTTTATGATGTGTTGACCATTAACGGCAATGCCGATTTTACCGGAGGCGATGTTCTGTTCGTCTTCAATAACGATTTTCACCCTGCCGTGGGAGATCACTGGAATTTCTTGCTTGCTGATAGCATCACTGGATTGGATAGTTTGAATCTCAGCTTTGCAGGTTTACCGGACAGCAACGAAATAAAAGGCGATATCACATTCGATAATTTGGGCGGGCATTTGGTCATTACTGCCCTGCCAGTGCCAGAACCAGAAACCTATGCCATGCTGTTGGCAGGGCTTGGTTTGTTGGGTTTTGTAGCGCGCCGCAGAAAAGAAGCTGACACGACAAACGCGCATTGATTTGTTACTGTCATGAAAGGCACTAAACAACCACCGGATAAAGCCGGTGGTTGTGAGTTACGTACTGAAAGTTTAGGGTACGCGTCGGCTAAATTTTATGCGCCATCAGACACCATTCATCGCCGGACAACTCTTAGAACTCAGGATGCTTCTTGGTATTTGGTAAATTACCGAGAAGATATGTTCATCTTTTTCTTTCACTAGGTATCAATGCCAACTGCCAGTTTGGCGGATACTTGGTTTCAAGTAAGCCATTCAATCGTAAACTGATCCATTTGCGCGTGGGCATTTCCAGATGTCGATAGCTCCCGATTGCGATCGGAATGACTAAACCGATCATACAGGCAATAAACAGGACCGATCCCGTTGCGCTACTTTGCAGCGGTAACCCGGTGAAACCCTCCCAATCCTGCTTGGCAATGAACTTGACCAGGTAATGCCACATATAAATAGAAAACGACAATAGCCCAATCGTATGGATATAGCGCGTGTCGAGACAATTGCATAAATAACCACGGTCTTCCCAGGTCACCAGAACGATCAAGGCCATCAAACCAATCGATAAAATATCTGCTAAGCCAAAGTGTAGTGTAAAGAAAAGTGCAATACACGCGGCAATCTGAATACACGTCAAACTTCTTTCTGGAACAGCAGAAACCGCCTCACGCCCCAAGAACAACAGCATACCGATTGTGAAAGCTGATGTAGCACGTATGGTGGACAGCCGAAAGTTCTCATCGACATCGCTACTCGTAGCAAGGGATAGACAATAGAAAAGCACTGCAGTGCATGACAGCACAACCAAAGCCAGTTTACGGTTATCGCCATTTATGGTCAGCAGCACAGCAAAGATCAAATAGCAGAAAAGTTCCGCACTCAGAGACCATGAGGGGAAATTCCATGTTACCCAGTCAAACATACCCCATGCGTGAACGAGCAATAGATTGGCTATTAATGATTCAGCATTTCGCAAGGAATCATCGAACACACAACAGGGTTCTTCTCCCAACCCCCAGTTGATCAGTGCAACCATAATAAAAAATAGCAGTGTTGCCACAAGCGATATCAGATGCAATGGATATATTCGAGCAATTCGAGCAATCAGATAATGCATCGTGTCGCGTATGCTATAGCGCTTGGGATGTTCGATGTCATAAACATACGCCATTACAAAGCCGCTGAGAATAAAGAAGAAATCTACCCAAAGATAACCTTTATACAGAAAAAATGTAAACTCATCGGGGTCTATCGATGGATGAAAAAAGGATCGGAAATGAACAAAGACAACTATCAAAGCTGCCAAACCTCGTAGGGAAGTATGCGAACGAATTTCTTTTTTGCGTGATATATGAATCATAAAATGAGCTTTCCAGTGATGAAACCTCCCCATCATTTAAGGCAAGAGGTTTTTATTCTACTTTTTAAAAGTATTAAGATTTGATTTTTTTGATTTAATTAGATAGTTACCGAGCGAATCGGATAACTGGTGGATTGAATGCTACCCAGTATTATAAAGGCATTGGGCAACGATTGCGTCTTTGAATGTCAACCGGCATACAAAGCTTACTAAAATAGTGAGTGAATCAGTGCGGAAAAGTTCCCGTCAGGGTGATTATGATCAAATCAAATTATCTGCTTCGCTAGCCATTAAAATCGTGACGGCAGAACCACGCAACACTCGAAAACCTACCGAGCTAATGACTTGATACCGTTTGCTGTGTTACGCCTGCCTTATGCAACCATTTATTCAAGACAAGTCTGTTACTGATTACTCAAAACAACGCGGTATTTCGCTTTGCCGCTCGCCAGTCTGGTGAGTGCTTCATTCACTTGATCAAAACGAAACACTTCAATGACGGGTTCGATCTTATGTTGCTCGGCAAAACGCAGCATGGTTGCTATACCGGCGGGGCTGCCGACGGGCGAACCTGACACCGAACATTGGCTGGCAATCAGCGGAAACACATTGATATCCAATGACTCAAGCGGCACTCCCAGGAAATGCAGACGACCTTTAGGACATAAGGTTGCGATATAGGCGTTCCAGTCAAGTTTCACATTGACGGTCGTTAGAATCAGATCAAAGCGATTAGCCGCAGCGGCCAGTTCAGTTGGATTTTTCGTATCCAGCACATCGTGCGCGCCCAACGCCAGCGCCTCTTTCTTTTTGTCATCGCTGGATGTAAATGCGGTTACCCGACAACCCCACGCTTTTAAAAACTGCAATGCAATATGTCCCAAGCCACCGATACCGATGACGGCTACTTTGGCAGTAGGCGGCACGTTGAATTGCAGCAGCGGATTGAAAACCGTGATGCCACCACAGAAAAGAGGTCCCGCACTTTGCGCATTGAGGCTATCCGGCAATGCCACAACGCTGGCGGCATTGGCACGCACTTTGTCGGCAAAACCGCCGTGACGGCCCACGATCGTGGATTCCGATTGTGCACACAGATTATGGTCGCCGGACATGCAACTGTGGCAAGTCATACAATAACCGGAATGCCACCCCAGGCCGACGCGTTGTCCCGCGGCAAGATTATTGACATGCGCGCCCTTGGCTACGATCGTACCGATGATCTCGTGCCCTGGTACAAATGGATATTGCGTGATTCCCCAGTTGTTGTACAGCATGCTCAGATCGCTGTGGCAAATGCCGCAGTGCTCGATGGCTATCTCAACATCGTGCTCACCCAACGGTCCGGGATCGTATTCAAAAGGCTGGAGCTTGCCACCCGACTCAAACGCTGCATATGCTTTAATCATGAGTTTTCCTTTTACATGAACGGGTTAATCTTGGGTATCAGGTTGTTTCCCAGCAACCCCATAGATTTTTTTACGAGAAACACGCTGATAGTCATTTATTATCACTGTTTTTTGTAAAAAGATGCATGATTTCTATATGACCAGCGCTTTGAATCGAACCGCATGAATACACAATCGACTTTCAGGATATAAAAATGGATTACAGAATATTATTGACCGTTTTTGCCACGGTATTTATTGCTGAACTGGGTGACAAAACCCAATTGGCGACCATGCTGTTTGCTGCCGACAAGGAAGTCAGCAAATGGACGGTATTTATCGGCGCATCATTGGCGTTGATCGCCACTTCAGCGCTTGGTGTCTTGGCGGGCAGCGTCATTTCCGACTATATCAGTGCGAAACACCTGCAATATATCGCCGGAGCGGGATTTATCATCATTGGTATGTGGACGCTGATGAGGGCCTGAAAAGTGGATTGGAATGTACGATGCAGGTAGGTTATTTGCTCTTCTTCAAACGCAGGGTAACGCAGGCACCGCCACTTGGATTATTCTCAATCGACAATTCTCCACCATACACCTGGGTGATGTCGCGCACAATCGCCAAGCCTATGCCGTGACCCGGCGTGGATTGATCGGCGCGCACCCCGCGCTCCAGGATTCTGGCGATTTCATGTGATGGGATTCCAGGTCCGTCGTCTTTGACTTGGATGATTATCCAATTTTCCTGATAGTCCGCAAACAGATGAATGCTCTGGCGGCACCATTTAAAAGCGTTGTCGACCAAGTTACCGAGCAATTCCATCAAATCACCTTCGTCAATGCGCAAGCCGATGGCATCGTCGATGTCGACGGTTATTTCCGGGTGCTTGTTGCGATACGCTTTTGCAACGGTAGCCACCATTCGGTCCACCATCGGACGTAACGTGATCAGCCCCATGCCGGGCGAACTGCCGGCGGTAGCGGCACGGCGTAGCTGATATTGGATAATGTTATCGATGCGGTCAATCTGTTCATGAATGGTTTTACGCCGGGATTGTTCATCGTCTTCGCTATTCACCGCGCCTTGGAGCACGGCGAGCGGTGTTTTAAGGCTGTGCGCCAGATCTGCCAAGCCGTTGCGATAGCGTTTCTGTTGCTTGTGTTCGTGACTGATCAAAGAATTGATACTGTCAGTTAACAGTTTTAATTCACTGGGATAATCCCCTTTCAGATTTTCTTGCCGGCCGGATTCTATCGCTACCAATTCAGCAGAAACTTTGCGCAGCGGTTGCAGCCCCCAGCGCAGCACTCCCATTTGCGTGACCAATAACAAAACAGTCATCACACTGAGCCAGCCCCACAGATTTTCGCGATAACGTTCTATCTGCGCTTCAAACAATGCGGTATCCGTAATGACCGAGAAAGTCAGCGGGTAGTCCCCGGATGGTGTCTCCCAAGCAACTCCGTAGCTGTAAATAAAATAGGGCTCATCGTCAATCATGATTTGCGCAAATTGCTTCTTACCTTTTTCCAGCAGAGCCACCGTCGGGATTTGTTCATTGAGCGATGAAGTCGATCGCCAAGCAATGGTATTGGTATGATCAATAACGAATGCATAGGTATCCGAATTCACGTGACCGAGTTCTGCATCGAGCAGATTGGTCGACACATCCAGTGCGCCGGATTCTTCTACTTCCGTGTCTCCCATGATCATGAGCAGCTTGGCAAACAGACGATCCTTCACCCCTACCCGCGCACTGTCATAAAATGCACGATCCAGCGTTAATGCAATTGTAACGATAAAGATCAACAGAACCAGCGTTGCGCTGAATAAGATGCGCTGATTTAACGACATCATGAAGATTTATTGCACGTCAGGGTAAAACGATAACCCCGACCACGCATGGTTTCAATCGGATTAATGGTGCCGTCGGGATCGAGTTTGCGGCGCAAGCGGCCAACCATGACTTCCAATACATTGCTGTCGCGATCTTCGTCATGCGGATACAGATAATCGGCCAATGTATGCTTGGAAAGAATCTCGCCATGATGACGCACCAATTCTTCCAATAAGCGGTATTCAAACGATGTCAGCTCTATCGCTTCTCCATTGACGGCGACGGATTGGGAAGTGACGTCCAGAGTTATGGGACCGCATTTCAATACCGTCTGTGGAATGCCGGTCGAACGGCGCAACAGCGCTTTGACCCTGGCTTGCAGCTCTTCCATCTGAAACGGTTTGGTCAGATAATCATCCGCACCCATTTCAAGCCCCTGAACCTTGTCTTGCCAACTGCTTCTGGCGGTTAAGATCAAAATGGGTAACAAGCTTCCTTTTTCGCGCAGTACCTTGATAATTTCCAACCCTGATTTTCCGGGCAATCCGATATCAATAATGGCAGCATCCAACGGGTATTCCGTGGCAAAAAACAATCCTTCATTGCCGTCACTGCACGTATCGACCATATAACCGGCCGCTTCCAATTGCTGGCGAATCTGGTTCTGTAATTTGATTTCATCTTCGATCACTAGGATGCGCATAATTCAGTATTCTTGAAAATTCAAAATAAAGGGGATGCGGGTCTGCATGACATCTCAATTAACAGGCTGTTAATGGGTCGATATAATTGTCCCATCCAGCGCATTGATCAGAATAATATGTATTGTGCCTTGCTGGCTGAGAATTTTAATGCGATAGACATCGTCAGAATGGTTAATTGCCAGCACTTTACCTTTGACATGCTGTTGCGCAATGGTAATGGCTTTTTGTTCGGTGATGCCGGCAGAAGGGGTGCTATTGGTACGATAATAGTTGGCAGCGTTATGCTGCCCACTGGCTAATGCTTGCGTGATCGGGCCGATCAATACCACCACAACCACTAAAATTTCCCGCCATCTATTCATCATCTAACAGTCCTGAGTACTGGATGTATGCGTCGAACCGGTAACAAATAGATCAAACTACCTACCTGTTACCAGCATTCCGATTTAGAAGCGTAACATAAAGCTCGCATCTCCGGTACTAATGCCCATCATCATCTGAGGCGGAAGGCCATAAACCGGGGCTGGATAGTAATTGTAATTATATTGTGGCTGCGGATAGTATGGACGGTAATAGCCGCGCGGTTGGTTATATATGTAGTTATAACCACCGCCAATATAATGATGCTTATGATGATGGCCATGGTGGTGACCGTGATGGTGGTGGTGATGATGATGGCCATGTCCATGATGACCTCTGCCTGCCTGTGCCAAAGTAGGTGCAGCCAAGACGAATGCCAATAACAAAGTTGATAAAAGGCCGGTCAAGATTGTTTTTTTGGTTTCCATGATGTATCTCCTTCAGTTATTCGATCCAGGTTAATTCCTGATGGCATCAATTTACACAGATCAACATGAATAAAAACTGAATGGAGCAAGGGTTTTACATAGACTCACAGGCCTATGATTATCTTACAGAAAGCGCAGAAGGCTTTGCGGATAACGCCATTTCAACGAACGGTAAATGCGGCAGATGGGATACAGAATCACCAGTACCAGTAAAGTGACCCAGTAAGTCTGCTCAAGGCCACCGCGTTCCAGCACGAGGCGCAATGCCGCCAGCACACAGAAATGAGCGAGGTAAAAAAACAATGCGGTTTGCCCGAAGACCAAGACGGGGCCATTGCGATGGATCATGCTTTTGACGGACTCCAGACGCACCAGCAACGCCAAAAGAATCGCCATTAAACCCAGTTCCAGTGCGACGTAAGCCAAGCTGGGCGGATATTTACTGATATGCAACCACTGCATCAGTGTGTTGCC
>NZ_JAMWZS010000056.1 GCF_024282095.1 Nitrosomonas sp. | reverse complement strand
TATTTTAAACAACACTTTTTCCAAATGAAAAACCTCTCTACAGCAATGATTACATACTTTTGTCGCTATTTTTACAAGAAAACTGTGAGTAATCGGGGAAACTCATACAATTGAAGCAGGCTTAGCATACGATTGATTGACGACTAATGCTTGCTGATCACTTTTTATATGCCTTTACTTTATCTACTGATTTATATTTTTATCGGAATTGAGAGTAAAGCCAGCTTAGGATAATACAGTTAATGTTATTAAAATTATTTATTTATCATGTGGTTATAAAATAAATATGCGGACTTATACGGCTTTTGCAGGGACGTGCAAATTTTTGCTGGCGTCATAAACTTATTGACATGGAATTATTTCCCACGTATATTTTTGCCTCGTTCGTGGGGAATAATTCTCATTTATTTTAATGAGTATTCTAAAGAAGCCCTGAATAAGCAATAAGTATTAACGCTAGCGATTTGTGCTGTACTCTGTGTTAGGTAGTACTTGTAAAATCATTTATCCATCTTGTTTCCTGCGTTTCGTCCGCCTTACACTTTACTTCGCTTAGCAATATTCAGGGATTCCTTAAATATAAAAGGGAGTTTTTTTGTATGCAGATTGAGAATATTATTCAACCTAAGGTTGGCATCATGCTTTTTCCCGCACTTAGGCAAACGAGTGCTGCTTTAATCAAATCACTATTTACAATCAGTGTGGTTTTGATTGCTTGGGGAATGTATATCATCGATGTCGAAGCTGCTCCAGTCAAATGGCATCCTGGTCATTACGTTACACTTGTGAATCCAGGTAAGGATAGCTCGTTTTATATGGGGAAAGTGTATCGCGAACTGAGTAATACTTCAGCACTGCGTGGGGTGACGATTCGTTATAAATGGCCAGAGCTAGAGCCAAAAGAGGGTGTGTATGATTTTAGTTCCATAGATCACCACCTTGCGGAATTAACCAAACGGAAGAAAAGATTGATCATCCTACTGGAAACCAAATCGTTCGATCCTGATTTAGATCTTGTACCAAACTACTTAAAAGCACCAGCATACGCGGGTGGGGAATTTGCTTTCAGTAGTTCAGGAAGCAAAACTATTAAAGGGTACAACATTAAATTGTGGGATCAACAGGTGCATGATCGTTTGGCTGCACTAGTGCGGGTATTGGGAAATCGCTACAATTCAAAGCCTAACTTTGAAGGCTTTGGTTTGACAGAAACCGCCATGGGACAACCAATGACGCCAATAACAGATGGTCAGGTCGATGAATACTATAACAATTTACTTAGTATTAATCGGGTGGCGCGTAATAGCTTTCCGAATACGATGACATTCCAATTTACAAACTATCCGCGTGGAATTGTTGAGCCATTTGTCAAACAACTGAAAACGACGGGAGGGGCGCTGGGTTGTCCGGATGTTTTTCTTGACGAACCAGGACTGCTCTTTAAGGGAACAGCGGATTCTCCGGCAGGCGTTTATACGCATTATTCCAAGAACGCAAACGCTATGCCTCTGACGATTCAAGTAGAGAAACCAAATTATGAGAATACCCGGCACGATGATACAGGTACTAAGCCAACCGCCAATGAGCTTTTAGTATTTGCACGGGATAAATTGCAAGTCAATTATATTTTCTGGACACGGACTCCAGTTTATTTTAATAAAGTCCTGGAGATGTTGGGTCAGAAGGCTCAAACCAGCAATGCTGCTGGTGGGTTGAACCCAGCCTGTCCCAGTTCCTATGATTCCTGCATTAACTAGCAGCTTTCAAAATAGATTTGTTGGGTTGTAGATTTATATAGTATCTTCATCCTGATTAATCCTTGTTACGAGCAATTGACTGGTAGTAGGTAAATATAGTTTGATGCTATCAGTCAAGGTCTTACATTTTATAAATGTGAATTTGTTGTATTGGTGAAGCCTCTGAGAGGCTTCATTTCCATAACATCATCAATGTCGTAAATTCAGGTCTATTCATCGAAAATCTCTAAGTTATATTCTAAAATAGCTGATTCTTAATAAATCTTAGTTTATAAACTGATTTGCAAGAATCATGTAAACTTTCTTATCATTAGGATTGTTAATAATTCTAATCTGTTGTGCTTTATCGATATGGATAAGCCGGTTTAAAGTATTTTGTTATTCCACAAGGCGTAGTGGAGAGAGAATACTATTTAAGCACAGTATCAACTCAAGCAAGCCGGGGTGGCGATAGTAGCGATGATTGGTTTTGCCTGATGGCTGGCGAAGGCTATTTTTAATAGTAATTTCTTGGGATCATGCGGAATGGAAACTTATGAAGCCTTATTAGCAACAGTTGCTTTAATGATGGGTACTGCGTGGGCAAGCGGGATTAATCTGTACGCGGTTTTATTAGTGCTTGGCTGGGGTGGTTCAACAGGTCATATTGCCTTACCCGAGGAATTGTCGGTACTGCAAGATCCATTAGTGATTGGTGCCGCCGGTGTCATGTATTTCATAGAATTTTTTATCGATAAGATACCTGGAATGGATTCTGTGTGGGATTCCATTCATACGTTTATTCGTATTCCGGCGGGCGCTATGCTGGCAGCCGGCACAGTCGGCGATGTGACACCTGCTTTAGAGATCGCCGCCGGAATTCTTGGCGGCGGTATTGCTGCAACAAGCCATGCTACCAAGGCAGGCACCCGTCTTTTTCTTAACACATCACCAGAACCGTTTACTAATTGGTCGGCGTCTCTTACTGGAGATGTCTTGGTGCTTTCTGGACTTTGGACTGCCTTGAAGCATCCGGAGATTTTTCTAATTTTGTTGGTTATTTTTCTTGGTGTCTCAATTTGGCTGTTGCCTAAATTATGGCGATTCATAAAAATAGTGTTTTTTAAGATAGGAAAACTTCTGGGATTTGTACAAGCATCGCCTGCTACCACTAATGGGGCAGTCGTTCCGGCGGCAGATGTCCTCCAAATAGCAGCATTAGAGCGATTGCAGGAATTAAAAGACAAAGGTGCGTTGACGGAGCATGAGTTTGAACAGCAGAAAAATAAGATTCTGAAGGAAGATGTCTCATAAGACGCTAGATGGATTGATTCAGGGTGTCCTCATCATCAATGCTGTTGCAGTTTTTTTAGCACGATAGCCTGTAATTCACTGCTTATCCAGGTTGCTGTCGGTAATGCCCACAGCGTATCGTTTGCAAAATGATAACACTGCAATGCATTTTCCTCAGGCATGAGTATGACATCGGCGTCAGCAAAATTAATATCTTGCGCAACGAATTGGTGATTTTCTGAGAAAGTATGTAATTCTGCATTTAGCCCTGTCTTCTGTATAAAATCAAAAAACCACCGCACGTTATCTCCACCCGCAATTGCGTGCAGTTGTTTGTCTTTCAAGTCTGAAATCGGTTGGCGCATTTCCGGATTGAGCACATTGTAAGCAGTTTCGTTGACGAGCTTCATTGGGTAGGTTTTGCCCCACTGGCTAGTATCTACATAATGATTCTGTTTGCCATTGGTGACGATAATATCGATTTTTCTTAGATATCGAAGAGGTGTTCGGAGAGGGCCGGCAGGTAGTACTAGGCCATTGCCGAAACTTTGCTCGGTAAAATCGACGGCAGCAATTTCGAGGTCGCGTTCAAGGCGGTAATACTGCATCCCATCATTACAGATGAGGATATTGCAGGTTGGATGCGCATCCAGGAGCGCTTGAGCAACTGCGATTCTGTCATTTCCAACCCAGATGGGGCAGATTTCCCTGCAACGTTGCGCTAATAAAAATGTTTTTCCTCCTACGATATTGGGATCGCTAGTAGAAGTTACAGCAACGGGTAAGCCAGGGTTATCATAATTGCCACGTGTAATGATGCCGGGGTGGTAACCCTGCTGAAGTAGATAATCAATAAGCCAGATGATGAGAGGCGTTTTGCCACCATCATCGATACTGATACTGTCGACCACAATAACAGGAACTGGTAGCTTAACGGAAGGTAGAATATCCAGCCAATAGCATAATTTTTTTAGTGTTAGAAAGCATCCATATAACACACTGAATGGCCATAAAAGAATATGTAATGGCGTGATGCGATGCCAATAAAGCTCTGACAATTTCATATTTTACATATATTTAAGATATAGTTACGGAACTTAATACTTAGTTAATGCCATAGTTAACTTTAAGGATAAGGATTTTTACCTGCCTATCTTACATGCACAAGATAAAAAATAATGCTTCTTCAAAATCTATGAGCGTTGGTATTACAATCAATGTACGCATCATTGAAATAAGAACAAACATAACATAAATTATGGAAATATCTGTAAAACGATTACTTGTACCTACGCCATCCAGTGATGGACAGCAAAAAAAACCACACGCGATTGCTTATACCGATTGGGGAGATCCACAGAATCCGCATATCGTGATATGCGTTCATGGATTAACACGCAATTGCCGTGATTTTGATTATCTGGCGCGTGCACTGCAATCAGATTGCCGGGTAATTTGTGTAGATATCGTGGGACGTGGCCAAAGTGACTGGTTGGAACATGCACATGATTATGATTACTACCCGGTCTATCTTTCCGATGCGATATCCTTGATTGCCCATATTCAAGCGCAATACCGTACGGCAATCACGCTGGATTGGGTGGGTATTTCGCTGGGCGGTTTGATCGGGATGGTTCTGGCGATTCAACCGAATATTCCGGTGCCCATCAATAAATTGGTGATGAGTGATATCGGGCCATTGATTCCTGCGGTTGCGCTGAAGCGAATTGCCGATTATGTTGGTAAAGATATTCATTTCAATAGCTTTGAAGAATTTAAGCAATACATGAAAGCGATATCTGTTTCTTTTGGTCCATTGACTGAAGAACAATGGGATCATATGGCTATCTATAGCGTTCTTGAATATGCCGATGGATCCTACGGCTTTCGCTATGATCCCAGAATATCAATAAGTTTTAAAGAACGCGAAATTAAAGATATCGATTTATGGAAACAGTGGGATCAGTTAAATGTGCCTACTTTGGTACTGCGTGGCATGGCATCGGATATTTTGTCTGCTGATACAGCTGCACAAATGCAAGTGCGTGGTGCAAAAGCCAAAATTGTTGAATTGCCGGGTATCGGCCATGCGCCGATGTTAATGGATGCCGATCAGATAAAAATTGTGCGGGATTTCATTCTCAATTAGCAGTGGTTCTTGAAAAATGCGGATTCAAAGAAAATACTGCATTACTTAAGTTGAAACAACAACGGCAGCCGAATAATGCTGCCGTTGTGTTGCCGATTGTCTAATTCGGATTAAGACTAGAAACGAATATTGTATTGAACATAGAAGAGATCTGGAGAGACTCCCGGAGCTTGTGCCTTCAGGAAGTCGCCGCTCCACATTTTTGAGTATCCAACCAATACATCTTGATGCCGATTTACGTGCAGATTTAGTCGGAAATCTACTTCATCCCCAATATGACTGCCCGATTGACCGGTGGCATCCCGGAATGTCGCCAAGCCAGCCGCGTTATATAAATAATCGCGTTCGTTCGCCAGGTAGAATCGGTGGTATTGTGAAATAAAGGTGATCCATGGCATGGGATGCAAGGTAAATTGTGCATTGATGTCATGAACGTTCTGGCGGCCTACACGATCAAGGAAACCCATATAATAGTGGCCGAATGGGAACAGCTGATTAAATGTATTGCTTCTGCCATCGGCAGAGCTGCCATCGCCGGAAGCAAAATCATAGCGTATCCAGCCTTGCGGATTCATCGGCAGTGGTAAGCGATAGCCTACACCGGTAGCCACGGCAAAGGCGGAGATATCCAGATTGGAGCGCCGCCCGAATTGATACATACCTTCCAGTTCGTATAGGAGATTGTCAAAATTCCCGGCAAGACGGCCACCGAGCGTATGGACATGGGAATCACCCTGCAGAATATTTCCGCGCGCTACATTGGCTGGCGTAAGATTCCGGTCGTTTTCCAGACTGAGGAAATAAAGATCGATTAAGTGACCGGGTTTGGGTTTGTGAGTAGCCCATAAGCCAAAGAAGTTTTGTTGTGTATCCCAATTATCAACATTACCTTTTTCGATAACCATCGGACGCGTCCAGAATGCATCAACATCCCACTCCGGCGTACGCCAGAAGGCTTTGACACCCTGGAAAGTTCTACGTGTATTGACCCAATCCAGCGTGGAGATCAATCGTTGCGAACCGTACATTAATTCCTGACGGCCGACACGAATATAAGCAGGGCCGTTATTGATATTACCCAGCTTGATATCGGTAAACAGATTGAGCAAATCGGCATGGTTCCTATCCGTTATCAGCGGAGGCAGTTCGGCACCAAATGCGCGCGCATCGAGTAACTCCGCGAATAGACGCACTTTGTCCCGGTACCACAAATCTGCATGGAAGCGGGTGCGCAACAGATGAAAGTCATTATTAATATCGGCTGTATTTAAACGACTATCCGTTTCATGCGTATAGCGATACCAGAAACTACCTCCAAAAGAAAGTAACCAATCGTCGCCTAACTGTATGCGCTTAACGGGGTCAAAGATGTCCTTTTCATGTCCTGGCGTAGCCAAATAGCGAAAATCAATGTCGTACGCCGGGGTGGTTAAAAGCGCAAACGGCGCGTATGGCGCAACAGGAGGTTTCTCACGTTTGTTGCCTGTAACCATGTCCCAGAATGAATAATAACCGGGTGTGGTTGGGGGCAGCATAAATAAACCGGGGCGCGAGGGTGCTGAGACAAAGGGTACTTTGGACATGTCAACAGTGCCGCTGGCGGGGCTGGTTGCTGCAGCGGCAGGAGCGGCAGGAGCTGCCGGCGCTGCCGGCGCTGTAGCAGCTGGTGCGTTCGTGTCGGCTGGTTTTGCCGGGGCCGGGTTGGTTGCATGCGCTTGAAAAGCCAAGCACATGATTCCAATACAGCAACACATACATTGTAACCAATGTTGTATGCTTTTGACGCAATGCACTTTTAATTCAGCAAAGGATTTTGCTGAGAAAGAAAAAATGCTTGATGAATTCATTACGAAACTCCTGTTATC
The DNA here is from genome assembly GCF_024282095.1 of Nitrosomonas sp. Lineage (GTDB taxonomy): Bacteria > Pseudomonadota > Gammaproteobacteria > Burkholderiales > Nitrosomonadaceae > Nitrosomonas. The sequence continues at coordinate 5,505 of NZ_JAMWZS010000056.1, read as the reverse complement.
TGGATTAATACGATATTAATTACATGGCGCAAAACGTTTTTAATGGTATGGTATTGTTTTTCCTAAACGATCTAGGTCGCATATTATATGCGATAACAATTTATCTTAAAGCGTTGATTAAATGCTTTTGCCCTAATTATTTTGGCTTCAGTTTGATTTCCTAATATGTTGAATATCAAATGCATTTAATATCAGTTATATAAAAGGCTCGCGTTGATAAATATCAAGAAAGCACATTTTGTTGTAAATTTGTTACACAGAAACTACGTGTGCCGCTTATCAAGAACTTCAGCAAAAGACTTAACGGAAGCAGTATTAGCAGGCCGTTGGAAAATGCTTTCGAGGCAGTCGATAGTAGGCAAAAACAAACGACAAAACGCAGTTTATGCGTAATCAATGAGTATTTTGAGCCTGTTTTTAGCACCGTAGCGGCAATGCAGATAGTTTTTCAAAGGCCTGTTAGCAGTACGTTTTAACGGGCAATCCGAGTGCCTTGATTTTTTCACTATAAGCAATCAACCAGGATTCGCTGACTTGAGAAAGCTGTGGTGCTTCGGGTTGTAATGACGGGCGTGCAATTCCATAGAGTAAAACACCTTGTAGCAGTACCCCATCATTTTTCAGGCTTCTGATGAAACTGAGATACGCATCGATTTCTGCTTCACTGGGCGGTTTCCCATTAATTTGGAATACACAGGTTTGTAACCAGGTGGGGCAAAGCGATGTCGCGATTTGCAGGTGATGGCGAATTTTTTTTAAGCTGATTGTCGTGTTATTGATGCGTTGTCTTTCTTCAGCTAATGCGCGATCAAACTTGAACCACACTTCGCCATTCAACTGCGCCATGCGTTGTAATCCCGCTTGTACGGATTGACGATGAATCAAGCTGCCGTTTGTGATCAATACCAGCTTCAAATTTTTTAGCGCATCGAAGTCTTGTATTATGCTGCCAATCAATTCGATGACTTGTTCAAATTCTCTAGCACTGGTCGGTTCGCCATTGCCTGATAAAGCGATATCGTGAATTTTTCTCGCTTCCGGTGGTACATGCCGGTGCATGAAATCACCATTTACTAATTCATGCAGGAAAGATCGCAGTTCAATTTCGAGTTTGTCCAGGTCGATGCGCGGTGCGGAACCGCGTTTAAGCTCAGGCACTTGGCAATAAACACAGCGCCAGTTACAGGCATTGTTAGGATTAAGATTGATGCCAATGGAAACACCGCCCGCGCGGCGCGATATTACCGGATAAACATATGTCAATCCGGCACTATCGCGGCTGTGATCAGTCGTTTTCAATCGGTCAGAATTTGATGGCAATGTTACAATCCCATTTATTTATTTTGGCGTTATAGAAATAGTACGTATGTTAATTACACGCAAGCTGGAATTTGATGCGGGGCATCGTATCTCAACGCATAATAGCCAGTGCCGTCATCTGCATGGTCACCGTTATATGATCGAAATTACGCTATCTGGTACCATTATCGCTGATGAAGGTGTTGCGCAGCAAGGCATGGTGATGGATTTCTCCGAAGTGAAGCGAATTGCAAAATCTGTATTGGTGGATCAATGGGATCACGCATTTCTGGTGTATGCGGGTGATACCAAAGTGCTGCAATTTTTGCAGTCGATTGAAGACCATAAAACGGTTGTACTGAATGTTCAGCCCACGGCGGAAAATCTCGCCTTGATTGCTTTTGATATGTTAGACGATGCGTATCAGGATATTTATGGCAATCATCTGCAATTAGAACGAGTGCGTTTATTTGAAACGCCGAATTGCTGGGCGGATGCATTGCGTGGAACGCTATAATTTTTTGAAGACTTAATAACTATGTTCATTGATTCACATTGTCATCTTGATTTTCCCGATCTTGCCAAAGATCTGGATGGATTGCTGCATAACATGCAGGAAAATCAAGTGACACATGCATTGTGTGTAAGCGTTAACTTGCCTGATTTTCCTCGCGTCCGGGCATTAGCGGAAGCCCATGAGAATTTGTTTGCTTCAGTCGGGGTGCATCCTGACTATGAAGACCAGATCGAACCGCATGCGGACCAACTTGCCGGGCTGGCGGATCACGCCAAAGTCATTGCCATTGGTGAAACCGGGCTGGATTATTTTCGTTTGCAAGGTGATCTGGAATGGCAGCGGGAGCGCTTCCGCCAGCACATCCGCGCAGCGCGAAAAGCAAATAAGCCGCTGATCATCCATACGCGCTCAGCCGCTGCGGATACATTACGGATTATGCAGGAAGAGGGCGCTGATCAAGTGGGCGGTGTGATGCATTGCTTTACCGAAAGCTGGGAAGTGGCACAACAAGCGATTGCAATGAATTTTTATATTTCTTTCTCAGGCATCGTGACGTTCAAAAATGCCGCGACCTTGAAAGAAGTCGCCAAGAATATCCGGCTGGATAGAATGCTGATCGAGACAGATTCGCCCTATCTTGCACCGGTGCCGTTTCGCGGTAAATTAAACCAGCCTGCATTTGTGCGTCACGTGGCTGAAGAGATTGCGCGCTTACGTGGCGCCGAATTAGAAGAGATTGCAGCAGCGACCACGGATAATTTTTTTAACTGTTTTAGAGTATCCAAGAATGGGCTATATGCGAATTAAATTCCGTCTTTTGCTGATTATTGTCATAGCGTTTTTTTACTTACCGCTTACTGTTTTCGCCGGTATTCAAGAGGATTTAATTGGTGCGATAGAAAAGGGAAATTTATATCAGGTATCCGAGCTACTTAAAAAAGGCGCTAATCCGGATATGCCGAATAGCGAGGGATACACGCCATTGATGATGGCTGCGCAGACTAAGGATTTGAAACTTGCTGAGTTGCTGATGGATGCGGGGGCCAAACTGGATATCCGCAACAAATATGGTGAAACGGTCGTCATGCTGGCCAGTTACCACGGTCAGACCGAAATGGTGCGGCTACTCTATGCCAAAGGTGCGAAAATTAATCATAGTGGTTGGAATCCTTTGCTGTATGCGGCTTCCAACGGACATTCCGACACTATTCGATTACTCTTGACCAGTGACGCCGATATTAATTCGACTTCGGATAACGGCACCACGCCATTGATGATGGCGGTCAGGGGAAACCATGCTGATGCGGTGTCATTACTGCTTAACAGCGGTGCAGATCCCAGTATTAAAAATGAGCAGGGTGATAATGCGCTCAATTGGGCGGAAAAAAGAGATCATCAAAGTATCGTGAAATTACTTAAAAGCCATGGCGTGGCGCAATAAACCTGGTCAGCGTTTTTCCCTGCCAAGGTTTTAGCAATGCAACCTCTGCACGGAAAAGTCGCCATCGTTACCGGATCGTCACGGGGAATCGGCGCGGAGATTGCGCTTACTCTCGCCAACGCCGGAGCAAAAGTAGTCATCAATTATGTGCAGAATAAACCGGCAGCCGACAAAGTATGCACGGCAATTTCGGACGCAGGTGGACAGTGTGTGGCAGTGCAGGCCGATATCAGCGATCCGGTCGCGGTGCGGCAGCTATTTGATACTACTTCCGGCTATTTCAAGCAGATTGATATTCTCGTGAATAATGCCGGAATCCTGCTGTTTAAGGAAATAGCAGACATTCAGGATGATGAATTCAATCGTATTGTCGATGTGAATTTCAAAAGCGTTTTTTACACGTTACGTGAAGCAGCGACAAAGCTTGCGGATCATGGGCGCGTGGTGAATATTTCCAGTACGGTGACGCGGCTAATGTTGCCCAAATACGGTGCGTATGCCGCAACCAAAGCTGCTGTGGAACAATTGACGAGAATTTTTGCCCGTGAAATGGGCAAACGAGGGATCACCGCCAATACGGTTTCACCGGGTCCGGTCGATACAGAGCTGTTTCGTACGGGGAAAACCGCGGCGGATATCGAGCGCATGGCGGCTATGGCTGCATTGGGGCGGATTGGCGCAGCAAGCGATATCGCCAAAGTGGTATTGTTTCTGGTCAGTGACGAAGCCTGTTGGGTGACGGGGCAGGACATTGGCGTGAATGGCGGGATTATTTAACGGATAGGAATGGAGAATCAGATGCGTATTGGCGTGCCTAAGGAGATTAAAATTCATGAATCCCGTGTAGGGCTGACGCCTACAGCAGTGCGTGAATTGGTTGCGCATGGTCATCACGTGATGGTGCAAAAAGACGCCGGACTTCAGATTGATTTAGGCGATGATAAATATCTGAGCGCAGGTGCAGAGATCGTTGAAACACCGCAGGAGATTTATGCCAGCGCTGATTTCATCGTCAAAGTAAAAGAGCCGCAGCCATCCGAGATTCCATTGTTACGCGAAGGACAGGTGTTATTCACTTATCTGCATCTTGCGCCTGATCCTGTGCAAGCCAAGGGTTTGATGGATTCCGGTTGTATTGCTATTGCTTACGAAACGGTGACCGACAGCTACGGAGGCTTGCCGCTGCTGGCGCCAATGAGCGAAGTGGCCGGCCGCATGGCGATTCAGGCAGGTGCTCACGCGCTGGAATTGGATCAGGGAGGTCGCGGCATGCTGCTCGGCGGTGTATCCGGTGTGCCTGCCGCGCGTGTCGTGGTTATTGGCGGCGGTGTTGTCGGTACTAATGCTGCGCGTGTAGCCATGGGGGTAGAAGCCCATGTCACGGTATTGGATAAATCCATTCATCGCTTACAGCAGCTGGATTTTCAATATGGCTCAAGAATTAACACTGTTTTCTCGACGGTGGATGCGTTGGAAGAGTATGTCGCAACAGCGGATCTGGTCATTGGCGCGGTGCTGATTCCAGGAGCGGCGGCACCTAAGCTGGTCAGTCGTGAATTGGTCGGTCGGATGAATCGTGGTGCTGTGCTGGTTGACGTTGCGATTGATCAAGGCGGTTGCTTCGCCACCTCCAAACCTACGACGCTGGCCGACCCTATTTTTACCGTGGATGGCGTAGTGCATTATTGTGTTTCCAACATGCCCGGCGCAGTCGCGCGTACTTCCACATTTGCACTCAATAACGCTACCTTGCCGTTTGTACTCGCATTGGCTAATAAAGGTTACCAAAAAGCACTGATGGATGATGTGCATTTGCGCAGTGGCCTGAATATTTATCGCGGACGATTGACGCATGAGGCAGTGGCGCAAGCGCTGGGACTAACGTATGTGCCTGCGATGGATATGCTGTGATGTAAAATTAGCATTGACGTCAGAACGTCCCGCATCACGACACTGGCAGTATTTAAAGGAATCAGCCACCTCGTGTTCTTGTGCTCTTCTTATCATCTCATCGTTGCTGGCCATATGATCGATATCGCAACGTAGGATCATCGTTTTTTCTTAGCAAATACAATGTTAAGAAGGTTGTGGGGGCACTTTTATCCATTCTCCTGAGCATTGTTTGACATAGGGATAATATCCTTCAGGATTACGGCAATAATACCAGTAATTATTTTTTTGCACGGGGGGGGCAGGGCGGGTAAACATTTTTTTGGTGTTAATGGGTTGTCTAAGCGGTTGAAAGCGC
>NZ_JAMWZS010000055.1 GCF_024282095.1 Nitrosomonas sp. | reverse complement strand
ATGCCGCCGCCCCATCCAGGCGGAAACCATTGCTGCCATCGAGGCTGGCTAGATTCAGTGTGGCGTTAAAACCGGAAGCCTGGCCAAACACTACGTAACTGGAGCCGGACAAATTGCCGTTCGGATCGACACCGGGAGCACCGATAATCACATCATCAAAACCGTCGCCATTGACATCACCTGCATTGCTGACAGAATAGCCCGAGCCATCAAATGCCGCCCCATCCAGGCGGAAACCATTGCTGCCATCGAGGCTGGTTAAATTCAGCGTGGCGCTAAAACCGGCAGCCTGGCCAAACACTACGTAACTGGAGCCGGAATAATAGCCATTCGAGTCAGCACTGCGAGCACCGACAATCACATCGTCAAGCCCGTCGCCATTGACATCGCCTGCACTGCTGACCGGTCTGCCCGAGAAATCATCTGCCGCCGTCCCATCCAGGCGAAAACCATTGCTGCCGTCGAGGCTGGATAAATTAATTGCTGTTGCCATGATCTAGGACTCCTGCAAAAAGGTTGATCAATAAATTTACTTGAAAGAAATATCTACTTTGCTGTTATTTTCCAGAATAATAGAATAAATACTACGCCGGAAAGATGACGCCTGGAAGACTTTTCTGACAATTTCGCGGGTTTTGATATGGATATGAATTTAGGAAGCCGCTGAAATAATTGTCATTTCGAGCACAGCGAGAAATCTACAAATTGATTCCCAAAGATTCCTTGCTACGCTCGGAATGACAAATATGGATATTGAATGACTGCTTAATGTCCTGCATAAAGCCTATCAATTTCCGCCTGATATTTTTCCATCACCTTGGTTCGCTTTAACTTCAATGTCGGCGTCAGTAAACCGTTCTCAACGCTCCAAGGCTCCTGACTAATTGCAACGCGGCGTATTTTGGCATAACCGGGAAATTCGCTCGTCTGGCGAGTAATTTTTTCCAGTAAGATTTCTTCAATCTGTTGTCTTTGCTGCTCATTCGCTGGATTGTCATCCACGCCGTAATGCGCCATGAATTCTTGCTGTCGTGCGGGATTTAACACGGCTAACACGCTCAAATAGGAACGCGCTTCACCGATCAGCATCACCTGTTCAAATAATGGATCACGCAGAATTGCTGCCTCCATATCCGCCGGGGGTACTTTTTCGCCGGTAGACAGTACGATAATTTCTTTCAACCGCCCAGTGATGGTGACATGCCCTTGTGCATCAATGGATGCAATATCACCGGAATTCAGCCAGCCATCCGCTGAAATCGCTGCTTTGGTGGCTTCAGGATTATTCCAGTAACCCAGCATCACATTCGGTCCACGAATCAGCAACGCATTGTTCTCGCCCAGTTTGACTTCCACGCCGGGAATCGGCAAACCGACACTGGCGGGCACATTATCTTCCAGTCTGTTGGCGCAAGCGACCGGACTGCTTTCCGTCATGCCGTATCCTTGCAGAATGGGCAATCCCAGGCCGATGAAAATACGCGAAACTTCAGTCGACAACGCGGCGCCGCCACTCATCACAAAGCGTAGCCGACCACCCAGTTTATCCATCACTTTATCAGCCACCAGTTTTTTTAATAATGGCCACAGCACATGTGACAGTTGCTGATATCCCCTTCCCTGTTGGCACTCGAATCGACTGTAACCCACATCAACCGCAAAATTGAATAACCAGCGCGCAAAACCGGAGCCTTCGGCAAGTTTTGCATGGATGCCCGCATACACCCGTTCATAGATGCGCGGCACCGAGATCATCAATGTCGGCCGGATTGTCCGCAAATCTTCTCCTAATTGCGGAATCGAGCGCGCATAAGCAATGGTGGCGCCGCACATCATCGGCACATAGTAACCCGAGGTACGCTCAAAAGTATGTGACAGCGGCAAAAAGGACAGCAGCAGATCATCGGGCGAAACCGGCACCACTTGCAAGCAGCCAAAAGCGTTACTCAATATATTGTGATGACTCAGCATGACCCCTTTGGGTCGACCTGATGTACCTGAGGTGTAAATGATGGTCGCCAGGCTGTGTGGATCACTGTTGACATGCTTAACTTCACCGGCATGGGCAGGCAGCCAGTCCCAAGCCGAGACCACAACGCCGTCGCGTAAGTTCATATCACTCTGTTCAAATGATTTCAGCAGAACCACGCGCTGCAATCCTTGAATCTGATCGCGGATCGCAACAAACTCCTGCCATTGTCCTGAGTGCTCAAGCAACAACAACCTAACGCCGGCGTCGTCGATGACATACGCGGCATTTTCAACACGATCGTCGGTGTATAAAGGAATGACTACCAGTCCAAGACCCAGTGCCGCCTGCTCGAACATCACCCATTCCGGGCAATTCCTCATCATTACCGCCACCCGGTCGCCAGGAACCAGTGATTCTTTTGCCAGTGCTGCCTGCCAACGGGCAACCAATTGATTCATCTGCTCCCAGGTATAGCTTCCCCATTCCTCGCAAATTGAATTGTAATAGCGATAGGCCACTTTCTGTGCCGAGCGTTGTACACGTTCAGCAAAAAGACCATCCAGTGTTTTTGCCTGTTCCACCGGAATGATACTGGACATTCTATCTTGTTCGACTTGCTCAACTTGCATAGCTTTCCCTTTTATTCGCAGATCTCAGTCAATAGTTTCCGCTCTAATTTCACTTGGATTCTTTGCTTACCTACCCAAATCAGGTGAAAAATCATCCACCTTAACCACCCGGCTGCGCAGCGTTCTCATTTTATTCAGCAAATCGGCTTCCGCGGCGGTAATCACTTTAAGCTGCAATGCTTGTGCGATTTTCTCATCACCTCTGGCAGTAATTTGTCGTAACTTCGTCGCTTCCCGCAACCTGGCTTCAACCGCTCCACCCTCGATCACACAGTGCAAGGCTTGCTCCAGCTCCGCCATCGGCTCGTGATCGGCGGTGGGCACAAAAATACCGGCGGTCAATCGGTCACGTACAGCGCCCGGTTCCATCATGAGCCGGGCAACCTCGTGTGCCAGTGCATCAGTCGGCGGTTTACAGCGTTTACCGAGTGGAAAAACCAAGGCTTTGAGTAAACACACAAACACCCAATGTCCCGGGAAGTTGGTCAGAAACTCATCAAACGCCTGTTGCAACCGATACATGGCATCCTGCATAGACCAATGCAGCAGCGGCAAATCAGCACTCGGACGGCCATCGTCCTCAAAACGTTTCAGCGTTGCCGAGCACAAATACAGCATGCTCAGCATATCGCCCAATCTGGCGGACAATCTTTCTTTACGTTTCAGCGAACCGCCCAGTACCATGAGCCCAATGTCGGCGATACAGGCAAAGCTGGCGGAAAAACGTGCCAGTTGGCGATAATAAACAGCCGTTTCCGGCGCACAGTTTTCCGGCGCATTGTCTTTGATATAGTTACCCGCCAGCGCATACACCAGGCCGTTTGCAGTATTACGCAGGGTAAATTTCACATGCCCGACCAGTGCTTCATCAAATGTCCGTGATGCACGATCCGGGTTTGTGTCATGCGTTGCGTTGACTTCTTTTAACAGATAAGGATGACAACGGATCGCGCCCTGACCAAAAATGATCATGTTGCGCGTCAGAATATTCGCGCCTTCCACGGTGATACTGACGGGGATCTGCTGATAAGTGCGCCCCAGATAGTTTCTCGGGCCGATGCAAATGCCTTTGCCGCCATGAATATCCATCGCATCATTCACCGCCTGACGCCCCCGCTCAGTCAGGTGATATTTGACGATCGCTGAAACCACCGAAGGTTTTTCACCCAGGTCGACAGCGCCCGCGGTCATGACACGTGCGGCATCCATCATGTAAGTATTACCGCCGATACGTGCCAAGGCTTCCTCGATACCTTCAAAATAACCGATCGGTGTCTTGAATTGCGTGCGCACACGGCTATAAGCGCCGCTGGTGCGTGCCGCCAATTTTGCTGCTCCCACACTGGTAGCGGGCAACGAAATGGCGCGCCCTGCCGCCAGGCAATTCATCAACATGCGCCACCCCTGCCCGACGCCCTCTTGCCCGCCAATAATCCAATCCATCGGAATGAACACGTCTTTGCCCGAATTGGGGCCATTCTGGAATGCAGCATTGAGCGGATAATGACGCCGCCCGATATTAACGCCCGGCGTCGTGGTAGGGATCAATGCCAGGGTGATACCCAGATCCTCTTCCCCGCCGAGTAACCGCTCGGGATCATACAGTTTGAACGCGAGTCCCAGGATAGTTGCAACCGGCCCCAGGGTAATATAACGCTTCTCCCAGGTCACGCGCATGCCCAGCACGTCCTGTTGACCGTCATATTCACCACGACAGACGATACCAAAGTCCGGCATCGCGCCGGCATCGGATCCTGCTTCCGGTGAGGTCAACGCAAAACAAGGCACTTCCAGACCTTTGGCAAGACGCGGCAAATAATATTCTTTCTGTTTCTCAGTGCCATAATGCAACAGCAACTCAGCCGGCCCAAGTGAGTTAGGCACCATCACCGTCACCGCCGCCGTGCCGCTACGTGAGCCGATCTTCATCACCACGCTGGAATGTGCCAGAGCGGAAAACCCATAACCACCATACTGCTTGGGAATGATCAGACCAAAAAATCCATTTTCCTTGATAAACTGCCACACTTCCGGCGGCAAGTCCTTCAACTCATGCGTAATCTTCCATTCGTCGAGCATGACACATAATTGCTCCACCGGACCGTCGAGAAAAGCCTGTTCCTCCGCCGTGAGTTGCGGTTTAGGATAGGCCAGCATTTTTTTCCAATCCGGCTTGCCGCTGAATAAATCGCCTTCCCACCAAACCGTACCGGCATCCAACGCTTCCTGCTCCGTTTGAGAAATCTGCGGCAGCATTTTGCGAAAAATTTTCAGTATTTGATTGGAAACCAGATGACGACGGATGATAGGTACTGCCAGAACCAAACCGATAATTGCAACTAAGAACAGGGTGACGTAAAAGAGAAACAGGAGCATGGTGATTTTCCTCGTAATGAGTTAAGCCCGGGCCAAGTTAAGCACAGTCCATACCAATTGCGCAACAGTTTAATCAGACGTGAGAATGCAGCATCTGCTTGAAGGCTCGCACTCTCAAATTTACATGATAATCACTTAAATCCCTATATTAATGCCGAAGTTTGATGGAAATATTGTTGTGTAATTCATACACTCATTTCTCAATACCCATCCCATTTCTGATTCTAACTATGATTTTAATAGTAGCATGGCATATCGAATTGTTTTATGGATAGGACAATATCAAAATGATGACCATCAGAAAGCGTTTTTTGCCCGGAGGTAATCAAACTGATACTGACAATCCGGCAAAGTGACGATCATGTCATTGATTGCAATCCATCCCCAATATCGGCAAGCGCCGATTGCGCGCATTTGACCAGGAACCTCCTTGTCAGGCGTGTTATCGGATTGTACCGGCTTCGTCTTCCGCTAGAACGCAGGTGAAAGGTTGAACGATTCGGTCAACGCGATGACGGCATGGTCTCCGCTCAGAATTCCCGTTTTTCGTATGTTATGGGTGGCAACTCTTGCATCAAACATCGGAACCTGGATGCATGATGTTGGTGCCAGTTGGTTAATGACCTCGTTGTCACCCACACCGGTGATGGTAGCACTGATCCAAACCGCCACCACTTTACCCATTTTTCTATTGGCCATGCCGGCGGGTGCCTTGGCTGACATCGTCGATCGGCGCATCTATCTGATCGTGGTGCAGGTATGGCTGGCACTGATCGCCGGACTACTGGGATTTCTGACACTGACCGGTATCACCTCGGCATGGAGTCTGATCGCTTTGACGTTCGCGATGGGAATTGGGTCAGCAATGATGATGCCGGCGTGGGCGGCGATAACACCGGAACTGGTACCACGCGCCGAGTTACAATCCGCTATCGCGTTGAACGGGCTCGGGATCAACGTGGCACGTACGCTTGGTCCGGCGCTGGCCGGGATAATCATATCCTATGCCGGAATGGGTGCGGTGTTTGTTCTGAATGCGCTGTCGTACTTCCTGGTCATTATCGCCTTGATGCGCTGGCGGCGCGAGGCACCACTCAGTGAGTTACCGAGCGAACGATTCTTTAGCGCGCTACGTACCGGCTTTCGTTTCGCGCGTCACGCGCCTGACCTCCAGGCCGCAGTCATGCGAGGATTGGGATTTTTTCTATTTGCGAGCGCTGCCTGGGCCTTATTGCCAATATTGGTCAAGAGCCTGGCAAACAGCGGGCCGCAAACATTCGGCATCTTAGTGGGCTGCATCGGCGCCGGTGCGGTCGTCGGTGCGCTCGTATTACCGCAGCTTCGTGAAAAGATTTCACGCGATCGATTGGTCGCATTGGCAACTATAGTGTATGCAAGCACCATGGTCGCATTGGCGACATTCCATCAACTGATTCCCTTATGTTTGGCGATGGCCGTCAGTGGTATCGCATGGATCACTGTCTTATCGTCGCTTCAAGTGGCAGCACAAATGGCGCTCCCTAATTGGGTGCGGTCACGCGGACTCGCCGTCTTTATGGCGATCATCATGGGTTCCATGGCACTCGGCAGTCTGTTGTGGGGCAAAGTCGCCGAAATGACAAGTATTTCAGAAGCGCTGATCATCGCAGCAGCTGGCGCAGTGATAGCCGTGGCGCTCACCTGGCGCTGGCGCATCGGCGGTATCGAGAAAATCAACCTTACCCCCTCGATGCATTGGCCAGTACCGATGGTGCATGACGCAGTGACGCATGACCGCGGTCCGGTTCTGGTGACGATTCAATACCAAGTTCGCAGCGACAGCATCAATGATTTCTTAACCATGATCCGCAAACTCGGCAAACGCCGTTGCCGGGATGGTGCTTTCGCTTGGGGTATATTTGAACATACCGAGCATCCCAATCACTTCATTGAATTCTTCAGCATCGAATCCTGGCTCGAACACCTGCGTCAGCATGAACGCGTAACCGATGCGGATCGCATCTTACAGAAAGAACTGCACGCCTTACTCGTTATCAACACTGAACCCGTGGTCACACACTATGTGGCGCCCAAAATCCCAGCTAAAGAACTATAAAATAAAATCGCACGGCCTCATCAGAGCTTCAATACTTGAATGCTATGATTTATTACCGGCTTGAATGAACTCGACAAATCCGGCGAGAAAATCCTCGAGCTGTTTACGCACCGCGGCGTCCGTCATTTCACCGGATTCGTTGAAGACTTGATGCGCCCGAGATACCAGTAGCCGTCCACCGAACCATGGGCGCGTGCCTAATGTCCGTAGCACGGGCAACCAGGCATTTTGGGATAATACTGTACCGAATCCACCGGGTGTTGCACCAATCACCGCAACCGGACGATTTCCGAAAATCCGTACAACCTCGCTGGGTGGCCGCGACAGCCAGTCGAGCGCATTTTTGAATACCCCCGGCATGGAATTGTTGTATTCCGGAGTAGCCAGCAATAATCCATCAGCCCCGGCAATTTGTTCTTGCAACGTAATGACTGCCGGGGGAATTCCTTCGATAATCTCCATATCACCATCGTAAAGCGGAATGCCCTTGAGTGTAGCTATTTCAAGCGCAACACCCTGAGGCGCTAGTTCGCTAGCAGCGCGTAACAATGCACTATTGAAAGAACCGTTCCGTAGACTTCCCGCAATCCCGATAATTTTTGTCATAGTATTTTCCTCTCATTGTATTGAAATGCTTGATTATTTATGAACAGCCTGCGGCAAGTATTTCAAGCTGCCGACAACCCTGATTACCAGTTTTGAAGATGACCCAAACAAGTCATTGGTTCCGGAAAAACAGTTTGCTAGTACATCATTTGTACCGTATCGTCAGATATAATCAGTTTTTTCGCGGACAAAGCGAACCTCTAATTAGTATCATCATTGATGAAAGTTCTCAATCTTCAGCAGGTCATTTAAGTTCTTACATTCAGGAAAACAATTATGTCCAATGACACTCTCGCGCTTGCGCAACAACTTATCTCCCTTCGTTCACTGACACCATCCGATAGCGGATGCCAGGAAATTTTGATCAGTCGCCTGGAGAAACTCGGTTTTCACATTGAAAGCATGCGCTTTGGCGACGTCGACAATCTTTGGGCGCGCCATGGCAGCGTCGCACCCGTGCTGTGTTTCGCCGGACATACCGATGTCGTGCCTACCGGCCCGCTGGAACAATGGGACAGTGATCCGTTTACACCAACCATTCGAGATGGCCGACTGTACGGGCGCGGCGCTGCCGACATGAAAGCTTCGCTGGCAGCATTTATCACCGCGATCGAAGCTTTTGTAGCACAACATGCTAATCACCAAGGATCCATTGCGCTGCTGATCACTTCCGACGAAGAAGGCATCGCGGTCGACGGCACGGTCAAAGTGGTTGAAACGCTCAAAGCGCGTGGCGAATTGCTCGATTATTGCATCGTAGGTGAACCGACATGTACCGACAAATTGGGAGACACCATCAAAAACGGCCGGCGCGGCTCTCTATCCGGCAATTTGACGATTAAAGGCATACAAGGTCATATCGCCTACCCGCACCTGGCCAAAAACCCTATCCATCTGGCCGCTCCGGCCATTGCGGAACTGGCGCAAACCGAATGGGATCAGGGCAATGAATATTTTCCACCGACCACCTGGCACATTTCCAATATCAATGGCGGCACAGGCGCTACCAATGTCATCCCAGGCTCACTGAATTTATTATTCAATTTCCGTTTCTCCACAGCCAGCACCGTCGAATCGCTCCAAGCCCGCGTGCATGAAATCCTCGATCGGCATGGCTTTGACTATGAATTAGCGTGGGAACTCTCCGGCAAACCTTTTCTCACCCCCAAGGCTGAACTGGCTGATGCCATGCACGATGCCATTTTCAAGGTTACTGCCATCGAGCCGCAACTCTCCACCTCCGGCGGCACGTCGGACGGCCGGTTTATCGCGGATATCTGTGCACAGGTGATTGAATTCGGTCCGCGTAACGCCACCATTCATAAACTCAATGAAAACGTAGAAATCGATGATCTCGAGCAGCTGTCGAAGATTTATCAATTAGCGCTGGAGAATTTGCTGATCGACAAAACCGCAGCAACAGCGACGACTACCAATACCGGCAGCTTCTTGGATACCATAAAAAAATTCTTTTCGGGAAAACAGTAAATTCAAATCGCGCCGACTTCCCGAATATGGCGGTTGATTGCATCCAGCATGGTTCGGTGATTCAGATAATCCACCGCGATAGGAAACATGAAATCTTTATGCACCAGCCGCAAAGACGGGTAAGAATGAACATTCATGCTTCTTGCCAGTTGCATTTCATGCTGCAACTCACTTTCTATCTCCGTGCTGGTTAGATCGTCGCTGAATACTGCCATATCCAGCCCAATCTCAGCGGCACATGCTTGCAATGTTTCCGGCAAGGATGGATTCTGCGCGTTCTGGTAATACGCCGTCTGGATGGCCCGCACCATTTCCGGAGCAGCTTCTGCGCGTTGTTTTCTAGCCGCCAGAACAGCACGGCAAGCCGGGTACGTTGAGCGCATCGGCGTATTGCGTGACCAGAAATCCCAATTAAGCTGAACTCCCGCAACTGTTTGTTCTATGCGCTGCCAAGCTTGTTGCACCATTTTTTGCGTCGCAGGCGGCATCGGTTCCGTGGTATCCGGTGCCAAGCCGCCAACAAGATAAACGACCTGAATATCCTTCGGCAAATCCTTCTGCAACGCCGTCCAGCTCCGGCTAAATGCATAGCACCAACTGCACATCGGATCGTGAATGTAAAATAAGCGGGAATGAATGGTCGGCATCATAATCTGTGGTTAAATATCAAACTGTCATTTTATCGTCAAAAAACTAAATCTTAGCAATATGAATAATGGTTATACGCCGAGTTGGCGCATGAGAACTACCCTGCAACGTTTGTTTGCACGCAGCGCCGTCATCGCCTTGCTGCTCCTGCTCAGCAGCTGCAGCATGCTACGCCTGGGCTACAATCAAGGCCCACAACTGGTTTGGTGGTGGCTCGATGGCTACGTCAACTTCAGCAATGAACAGGCCCCGCACGCCAAACAAGCGATTCACCAGTGGTTTGACTGGCATCGCGCCACGCAGCTCCCGGAATACACCGCCTGGTTGTCCGCATTGCGCGGCCAGATCAGTGACCCAGTCACACCAGCGCAAGTCTGCGGTTGGTCCGAGGAACTGCGCAACATGACTGCACCGGCCTTCGATCACGCAGTGCAGCTCGGTGCGACATTGGTGTCCGGCTTGGGCGAAGAACAATTGCGCCACATCGCGCAGCGCTACGCCAAAGGCAACGACGAATTCCGCAGCGACTATCTGCAACCGACTGTGGAAGAACGGCGGGAGGCGTCTGTCCAGCGCACCATCAAACGCGTCGAAAACCTCTACGGTCGCATTGATGACACACAGCGGCATCTGATTATCGACAATACTGCGGCCTCGCCGTTCGACCCCGAAGCCTGGCTAGCCGAGCGTCAGCGTCGTCAGAACGACGTTTTATTGACGCTGCGCCACCTGATCGCAGCACCGACCGAAACCGCATCGATCATGGCTGCGCTGCGCACCCTGATTGAGCATATCCAACACTCCACCGACGCCGACTATCGCGCCTACCAAATCAAATTGACGGAATACAATTGCGCTTTTATCGCACGCGTGCACAACAGCACCAATAATCATCAGCGCCGGCATGCGCACGATAAATTAAAGGGCTGGGAAACCGACCTGCGCATGCTGACGAACGACATTCGGTAGCGCTGCGCTGTAGTATTGCAACCTGCTAGTTATGGAAGAATCTTTCCGGTGTAGATTTGTTCCTACAATTGTTTCACAATGACTGTAACTTTATTTTGTAACCTCGCTCAGGTGTATGCAAATTTTCCTATTCCCACAGATTCACTGCGCATTTGACATGATTACATTTCCGGGCTGTAGCATGGCAATCAGTGTGCAGGCGATTTTTCTGAATCCATTCTTTGACGATTCATACAACCAGGAGAAATAATACGATGGCATTGACCGATCAGCAGCAGATTTCCATCCTGCAACTCACCCAGGCAATGTTCAATGCCACTCCGGGTGCGATTTATCTGCAAGTGCTTGGCGATCAAATGGCGGCTGGAAAATCTCGGGCTGAGTTGGCGCAGTCGTTGTTTGGGACCAATATTTATCTGGGCAAACGCTATAATGACGATCTCCCCAGTCTATTTGCCAATTCTTTTGTCGATGATCTGGTAGGTGATCGCGCTTCAAGTGAAAATAAAACCTGGGCGATCCAATATATCACCAACCAAATGGCTGCCGGCGCTACGCAAGCCGAATTGATCGCAGCACTGACCCAAGCGCTTTCTGCCATTCCCGCCTCAGATCCCAACTGGGGAGCAGCCGCATTGCACTACAACACCAGCCTTGTGACAAAAGTAGTCGATAATCTGGTGGGTGATTCGGTCACAATAACCGACAAAGATTTTGCAGTAAATGAAATGCTCACGCAAATGACTGCCGGACAAACTTTCGGATCAGTGGTCGAATGGGCGATCACTGCGTTGGACAATGTTGATCACGCCGATCCCGTCTGGGGTAATGCGGCGACATTATTGGATAATCGCATTGCAGTATCCAAATATTATTCGATTGACAAGACGGGTTCAGCCACGCCTTTATTAGTTTTGCGTGGAATCCTGGCGGATGTGACCGCTGATGCTGCCTCGGTTGCCACTGTCAAAGCTAAGATCGATGATTATCTTAAAGGCACCATTCCATTGCTGAGTCTCAACGGTAGCAACGGTTTCCGCTTGGATGGCATAGCAACATATGATTCTTCGGGCGAATCAGTTAGTAGCGCAGCAGGGGATGTCAACGGCGACGGTTTTGCTGATGTGATCGTCGGTGCTAGATATGCTGACTCAAACGGTAATGTCGATGCCGGTTCCAGTTATGTGATATTTGGCAAGAGTTCGGGATTTGATGCTACGCTGACTTTGTCCAGTCTCAACGGTCTTAACGGTTTCCGCCTGGATGGCGTGGCAAGAAATGATTATTCAGGCGTTTCAGTCAGCAGTGCGGGGGATGTGAACGGCGATGGGTTTGACGATGTGATTGTCGGTGCTCTTGAGACCGGCACTTCCAATTCCAGTTACGTGGTGTTCGGCAAAGCCGCAGGATTTAGCCCTGCACTGGTTTTATCCAATCTCAACGGTAGCGACGGTTTTCGTCTGAATGACGGTGCTTCGGTCAGCAGCGCGGGGGATGTGAATGGCGACGGCTTCGATGATGTGATTGTCGGTGCATCCGATGCCAAGCCAAACGGTGCTTATTCCGGTTCCAGCTATATAGTATTTGGTAAAGCCTCGGGATTCAACGCCATATTGGATTTGTTCAGCCTCGACGGCAATAATGGTTTCCGCCTGGATGGTGTAGTGGAAAGTGATTTTTCAGGTTGGTCTGCGAGTAGCGCGGGGGACGTGAATGGCGACGGTTTTGATGATGTGATTGTGGGCGCACCCTATGCCGATCCGAATGGTGATAAATCCGGTACCGGCTACGTAGTGTTTGGCAAGGCTTCGGGATTTACTGCTACGCTCAATTTATCCAACCTGGATGGTAGCACTGGCTTTCAACTGGATGGGGTCGCGGAAAATGATCATACAAGTGCTGCAGTCAGCAGCGCGGGAGACGTAAATGGCGACGGTTTTGATGATGTGATCGTTGGCGCACGTTACGCCGACCCAAATGGCGACAACTCAGGTTCCAGTTATGTGATATTTGGTAAAGCCTCGGGATTCAGCGCCACGCTGGATTTGTCCAATCTGAATGGCAGGAACGGTTTTCGCTTGGATGGCGTAGCGAAACACGATTTTTTAGGAGAAACGGTCAGCGGCGCGGGGGATTTCAACGGCGACGGTTTTGACGATCTGATGGTCACTACGCAAAGCTCCAGTCCGAACACGAGTTACGGCGGGACTTTCATTGTTTTTGGTAAAGCTTCAGGTTTCGATGCTACGGTAACTTTATCTGAGCTGGATAGCAATGATTTTCTAACCTTCAATGGATTAGCACCTGGCGATGGATCGATCGGAGTTGTCAGTGGTGCGGGGGATGTCAACGGCGATGGATTTGATGATGTGATGATGAGCCTTCCTTATGCCAGTCCAAACGGAAATGATTCTGGCTCCAGCTATGTAATATTCGGTGGTAACTTTACCGCTGCAGTGACTCA
>NZ_JAMWZS010000005.1 GCF_024282095.1 Nitrosomonas sp. | reverse complement strand
AGCGGATCTCAATATTATTGCCAACACAGGTCCTTCTTCGACCGGATTTAATGAGTTTGCACCACTCATGGAACGTAGCAAGCCGCAATTGGTGACCTCAGGGATTGTAGGTAGCAATGGCACCTTAGGCAATGAAATGGTTTTTTCGAAGTTTAATGAGCGTACTTCCATCAGTTTGGGGCAGTTTCATTACGAAACTAATGGCTTTCGCGCAAATAATGATCAGAAACATAACATCTATAGTGCATTTATACAGCATGCATTTACTTCAAAATTTAATGTTCAAGTTGAACTACGTACACGTGAGAAAGAGCATGGTGATATTCAACTAGATTTTAATCCGAAATTATTTTCTAGTAAGGGAAGAAGAAAGTTACAAGAGGATTCCGTACGGTTAGGAGCAAGGTATGCTTTTACTCCCAACCAAGATGTTATCATTTCTACAATTTATGCAAATAATAAAGTAGATAGTACCCTTAATCCGGCGAATAGTGAATCAAGTAGCAGTGATCGATATCAATTTGAAACTCAGCACTTGTTTCGTGAGAAATTCTTTAATATAACAAGTGGTGGTGGAGTATCTCGCGTAGAATCTGATACAGCCAATAAAGGCCATCCTTTAATATCAGAAATAGAAAATGAACGTAGCAATGCTTATATGTATTCACATTGGCTTCTACCGAGAAACGTTACCGCAACACTCGGTTTTAGTTATAGCTCATATAAAACTTCTAGTACTGCTATATCAGCTCCTTTAAGAATAAAGGAGCTGGATCCAAAGTTTGGATTGCAATGGAATATTTCTGATGATTTACGGTTGCGATTAGCATGGTTTGAAACTGTAAAAACTGATTTGATTACGCAACAAACTATCGAACCAACACAAGTAGCTGGTTTTAATCAATTCTTTGATGATCCTAATGGTACAAAATCAAGGCGTAGAGGAGTTGGCTTAGATGCTCGCATTTTGGATCATTTGTATGGTGGTGTAGAGGCTGCAATACGAAACTTGGATGTCCCAAATTTGACTACACGGGAGTTTGAGAAACAAGCTGAGCAGGTCTATCGTTCTTATCTTTACGCAATTTTTAATTCAAATTGGTCGATGACGGGTGAGTTTCAATTCGAGAAATTTATTCGCGATGATGATAAGCATACTAGCCCTCTGGATGTTAGTCCAAAAAAAATTCAAACGCTAAGTGCTCCTATCAGTATCAAGTATTTTAATCCGAACGGATTATTTTCTAGTTTGACAGGAACATTTATTAGTCAAGATTTTGAAAGAAGAAGCCATACTCTTCTTGATCCAAAGATTGGGAAAACCGAAGGGTTTGATAGTTTTTTCTTGCTGGATGCAATAGCAGGTTATAGACTACCTTCACGAAGAGGGTTACTTAGTTTTGAAGTAAAAAACCTTCTGGATGAAAGCTTTTTTTATAGAAATACACAATTTTATATATCTGAACCAGTAGCATCAAGTTATATACCAAGTCGTACTTTTTTTGTTAGATTAACTTTAAATTTTTAAATGGAGAGATAAATGAAAGACACAGAAATTGAGAAAAAGTTGGCATATACAAAAAAAGAAATGACAACTGTATTTATATTGGTTATTGGATTCTTACTGGCACTCTTTCTAGTAGAGAAACTCAAAAGAATTGAAGTTTCACCAGATGATTTATTATTTGCAGAAGAAAAAAAAGTAATAAATGCCACAGCAGCAGGTCTTGGAGAAAGAGACATTACTATTCCAATTGATAAAGATACGAGTTATATACTTGTTGTTAAGAAATCAGATAATAGAGAATATAAATTAATAAGGCCTGAGGGTACCAAAATTGCGACTGACTATGGCGATGATAAAAGCGTGCAAAATTTATTAATGCAAATAGCAAGTGGTAGTGGCAATGCATATGCTGCTCGTTGTAATCCATATCAAGCTACTGTTGATTGCTCGGGTACTTACATAGATAATTTGGGGTATGTGAGACAAAATTGCTGGTGCAAGTAAAAACCATGCATTTTTAATGAGCGATTTTTCCGATCTATATTAGATATCTAGTAGCTCAATTCTTTAATCAATTGTTATATTGACTGTTTGGAAAGGTTTTAGAAGGATGACGACTGCAAGACAAATTTCACCTGATCGCGCCTGTGCATTTCTTTCGGTCATTAAGGAATTTAAGGACCTGTCTTTAACTGATCTGGAAGCTATCGCGCAAGCCTGTCATTGGCATCGCTATGAAGCTGGAGAGGAGATTGTTCGGTATCACGATGATTCCAATAGTGTATTCTTCGTCACGCAAGGTGAGGCGCGTGTGAATTATAATTCTATGTCGGGCAAAGAAGTTATTTTGTGCGATCTGGTTGCGGGTGAGATATTTGGTGAATTGACGGCGATTGATGGTCAATCACGATCGGCTAATGTTGTCGCCAAAACCAGTACGTTACTGGCATCTATTTCCTCATCAGCCTTCCAGGAATTAATTTTCAGCAATCGGCAGATTGCAGCGGCAATTTTGCAAAGATTGACTGGGCAAATACGTCGATTGACCGAGCGGGTTTTTGAATCCGATACATTGAAAGTGCCCAATCGTATCCGTGCTAAATTGCTGCATCTTGCCAAAACACAAGCAGCTATATCCAACAATAAGGCAATTATTTCAGCAGTACCCACGCATGTTGAATTAGCGTGTCTTATTGGTACGCACCGTGAAGCTGTAACGCGGGAGCTTAATGATCTGGAAGCTGAAAATATCATTCTGCGTGAAGGTGATGTGATACATATTCTCGATGTGGCAAGGTTAACCGAGTTGGTTGAGAGTATTCGCTGCATGTAAAAAACTTGCTGACGCCTTGTGGTAATCCCGGGCAATCAAATAAAAAAAGCACACCAATTTATGGTGTGCTTTTTAACTTACGTAACAGATTATTACAGCAGTGGAATAATCAGCAATGCCACAATGTTAATAATCTTGATCAGTGGATTGATCGCTGGGCCTGCCGTGTCTTTGTAAGGATCGCCTACAGTGTCACCGGTTACCGAGGCTTTGTGCGCTTCACTGCCTTTACCGCCAAAGTGACCATCTTCGATATATTTCTTAGCATTATCCCAAGCACCGCCACCGGTTGTCATGGAAATCGCAACAAACAGGCCGGTTACGATAGAACCCATCAACACACCACCTAAAGCTTGTGGTCCCAGAATCACACCGACTAATAAAGGAATCAGTACAGGTAATAATGAAGGAATCATCATTTCCTTGATCGCTGCCTGGGTCAGCATATCCACTGCGCGTGAATAGTCAGGCTTGGCTGTACCTTCCATAATACCGGGAATTTCCTTGAACTGACGGCGTACTTCAATCACGACTGATCCGGCAGCACGTCCAACAGCTTCCATCGACATGGCGCCAAATAAGTAGGGAATCATGCCGCCAATGAAGAGGCCGATAATGACCATGTGATTGGATAAATCAAAGGTTATCGCATGTCCGGCATGTTCCAGTGCATGGGTGTAATCAGCAAACAATACCAATGCGGCTAAGCCGGCAGAACCAATGGCATAACCTTTGGTAACAGCCTTTGTGGTATTGCCAACAGCATCTAAAGGATCGGTAATGGCACGAACTGAATCAGGCATTTCTGACATTTCAGCAATACCGCCGGCGTTATCAGTAATTGGGCCGTAAGCATCCAGCGCTACGATAATACCGGTCATGGAAAGCATTGCGGTTGCAGCAATCGCAATGCCGTACAAGCCTGCTAATGCATACGCCAATAAAATACTGATACAAACAGCCAGCACAGGTGCTGCGGTTGAGCGCATTGAAACACCCAAACCTGCAATGATGTTGGTTGCATGTCCAGTGGTTGATGCTTCAGCAACATGTTGAACCGGTGGGAAATCCGTTGACGTGTAGTACTCAGTAATGACAACCATGAGCCCGGTAAGTACCAGGCCGATCGTTGCAGCCAGGAATATACGCATCACCAGCATGCCGCCGGCAACTTCGGTGCCATCAATATTCAAAGACATATCGCCCATGAACCAAACGGTCACTGGAAGATAAGCAAGCAAAGCGATACCGCCAGCAACAGCCAGTCCGCGATAGAGCGCATTCATAATCTTGCCGCCTTCGCGCATCTTGACGTAGTAGCAACCAATAATGGATGCGACGATGGAAACCGCCCCTAACATTAATGGATAAACCACAGCATCCATGGCATTGGTTGAAAATAGCAGCGCACCCAGGATCATGGTAGCGATGATGGTTACCGCATAGGTTTCAAACAAATCAGCCGCCATACCTGCACAGTCACCGACATTATCACCCACATTATCAGCAATCACCGCCGGATTACGTGGATCATCTTCCGGAATACCGGCTTCCACTTTTCCAACCAGATCAGCACCTACGTCCGCGCCTTTGGTGAAAATACCGCCACCCAAACGAGCAAAAATAGAAATCAATGATCCGCCAAATGCAAAACCAATTAAAGGTTTAATCACATCGCTGACTGCTTGATTGGGATCGGCACCATCAAATAACATGGCGCAATAGCCAGCAACGCCCAGCAAACCTAAACCGACTACCAGCATTCCGGTCACGGCACCGCCACGGAAAGCAATAGCGAGCGCTTCATTCAATCCGATGGTTGCAGCCTGAGCGGTACGCACATTCGACTGAACTGAAACGTTCATACCGAGAAAACCGGCCGCACCCGATAGAAGCGCGCCCAAAGCAAAGCCAATGGCTGTGTCCAAACTGAGTGCTATTGCAAGAGCAATAAATAAGACAACACCCACGATACCAATCGTCATGTACTGGCGTTTCAGGTATGCAGATGCACCCTCTTGTATAGCGGTAGCAATTTCTTGCATGCGCTGGTTACCAGTCGATTGAACATATATGCCCCTAATCCATATGCCACTGAATATCAGGGCTAAAATCGCGCTACCTATTGCGATAACTAAACCATTAGCCATAAAGAACTCCAATTAAAGTCAGACCACCAAAATCACATGTAGAATCTTGGCCTAATAATTCCACATTATTAAACACTTGTTAACAACCTAAGTACAATCAGGACGTATTTTATATGTTCTTGTTACCCGAGTGCATTAAATATTAATGAAATTTGGATTGCTCATTGACTTGATCGGTGTCGTTTGACTTCGATACAACACTCATGCAATTGCAATCCAGATTAATCCTTAAATCTTGAACTCACCCAGTTTCTTTGCAACCGCAGCATTTTTTAACCGAACGTAGTCAGGCAAGCCATTTTTATAAGGTGGATAATCTTCACCTTCAATCAGTGGCGCCAGATATTCACGGCATGCTTGAGTAATACCAAAACCATCTTCACTGATAAAATCAGCCGGCATCATTTTCTCGACATTGGCGACATTTGCAAGCTGGGCCATACCCACTTTCCAGCGGTACGGTGTATTGGATTCACGAACTATCGTCGGCATGACGGAATTATGTCCGGCAATGGCGTATTCCACCGCAGCTTTACCCATGGCGTAAGCTTGTTCCACGTCGGCTTTAGAGGCAATGTGGCGCGCAGCGCGTTGCAGGTAATCAGCGACACCCCAGTGATATTTCAATCCCAGACCATCTTTGATGATATTTGCGACGACGGGTGCAACACCACCCAATTGCGCGTGACCAAAAGCATCGCGTAATCCTTGGTCGGACAGGAAGTTACCGTCTTCTCCTTTAACGCCTTCCGATACCACGACTGAACAATAGCCATATTCCTTGACGCAGCGATCCACTTTGACAAGAAATTTTTCTTTGTTGAAGGTGATTTCCGGGAACAGAATGACAACCGGAATTTCGCAATCCGGACTGGAAGCCAATCCACCCGCCGCAGCGATCCATCCCGCATGGCGACCCATTACTTCCAGTATGAAAACTTTGGTTGAGGTCTTGGACATGCTGGCGACATCAAAACTCGCTTCGCGTGTAGAGACTGCAATGTATTTGGCGACGGAACCAAAACCAGGGCAACAATCAGTAATCGGCAGATCATTATCAACCGTTTTGGGAACGTGAATCGCCTGAATCGGATAACCCAGGGTATCCGCTATTTGCGAGACCTTAAGACAGGTATCAGCGGAATCGCCGCCGCCGTTGTAAAAGAAATAACCGATATTGTGTGCTTTGAATACTTCGATCAGACGTTCATATTCGCGGCGATTCTGTTCCAGGCTCTTTAATTTGTAGCGGCAAGAACCAAAAGCACCCGATGGGGTATAACGCAGTGCAGCGATTGAAGCTGCTGAATCTGCGTTGGTATCGATCAAATCCTCGGTCAACGCACCGATGATGCCATTGCGACCTGCATACACATTACCGATTTTATCGGAATGTTGCCGTGCCGTTTCCAGAACACCCGCGGCAGAAGCGTTGATAACTGCTGTAACGCCACCCGATTGGGCATAAAATGCATTTTTAATTGCCATTTTTTTCTCCTGATTGATCAAATCGTAAGTAAGTTATTTGTATTCTGCTCATTTGTACATGCAAGAATTCAGGCGCGATTAACCGGTATCCTGAATTTAGAATTTGTTATTTGAACCAGAAAATGAGGTCAGTTAAGTTTATTTTAATGCTGCAAAAATCAGATCACGTATTTCTTCAACCGTCCCTATTCCAGCTATTTTGATATAGCGAGGCGCACCGTTTCCACCGTCTGCCGACCACTTCGAATAATAGCCAATCAAGGGTTCAGTTTGTTCGTGATAGACTTGCAGCCGTTTTCTGACCGTTTCTTCCTTGTCGTCATCACGCTGTATGAGCGGTTCGCCGGTGATATCATCCTGACCATGTACTTTGGGCGGATTAAAATCGATATGGTAAGTACGACCTGATGCCGGATGCACTCTACGACCCGACATGCGCTTAACAATCTCAGCGTCTGCGACATCAATTTCAATCACGAAATCAATCGGCACACCGGCCGCTTTCATGGCATCGGCTTGCGGGATCGTGCGTGGAAAACCATCAAACAAGAAACCATTGGCGCAATCGGATTGTGCAATGCGCTCTTTGACTAAATTAATGATAATGTCATCAGAAACCAATCCACCGGCATCCATTATCTTTTTTGCCATGACACCCAATTCAGTACCGGCTTTGACAGCACTGCGCAACATATCGCCAGTAGAAATTTGCGGAACACCAAAATGTTCCTTAATATAATTGGCCTGTGTACCTTTTCCGGCACCAGGGCCACCTAATAAAATGACTCGGATAGCAATTCTCCCCTTGTTACCAATTAAAATTTATTAAATGTAGTGTGTAGTGACGAATTTATGTCTGCCACTTCAATGACATCGTGCGATTATATCGCAGGCAAAGCAGATACTCGAGTTTTTTACTACAGTAATCTTGGTGAAGTTAAACAACTTCATCACAAGTTACATTGATGCGGCACAGGTTATGCGATAATTTGATTGACTCTTAACAGGAAAAATCATGGACGAAAATAGAAGTAAAGCGCTTGATGTTGCTCTGGCCCAAATCGAAAAGCAGTTCGGCAAAGGTTCAATCATGCGATTGGGCGCTAATGATGTCGCCTATGATATACAAGTTGTTTCTACCGGTTCGTTGGGGCTTGATATTGCGCTGGGGGTGGGAGGATTGCCGCGCGGCCGGGTCATTGAAATTTATGGGCCTGAATCTTCCGGCAAAACCACGTTGACACTCCAAGTGATTGCAGAAATGCAAAAAATCGGAGGAACCGCAGCCTTTATTGATGCAGAACATGCACTGGACCCCCAATATGCGCAGAAAATTGGTGTCAATGTTCAGGAATTGCTGATATCTCAACCTGATAATGGCGAGCAGGCGCTGGAAATAGCCGATATGTTGGTGCGCTCAGGTTCGGTGGATATTGTGGTGGTGGATTCAGTCGCGGCACTGACGCCCCGTGCAGAAATTGAAGGCGATATGGGTGATCCGCAAATGGGATTGCAGGCACGACTCATGTCACAGGCTTTACGCAAGCTTACCGCCAATATCAAACGCAGCAATACCATGGTCATCTTCATTAACCAGATTCGCATGAAAATTGGTGTGATGTTCGGCAACCCTGAAACCACGACAGGCGGCAACGCATTGAAATTTTATGCATCTGTGCGCCTGGATATCCGACGTACCGGATCGATCAAGAAAGGTGAAGAAGTCATCGGCAACGAAACGCGCGTGAAAGTGGTTAAAAATAAAGTGGCACCGCCGTTCAAGCAGGCGGATTTTGACATTCTGTATGGTGAAGGCATTTCGCGTGATAGCGAGATTATCGAACTGGGCGTATTACATAAGCTCATCGACAAATCGGGCGCTTGGTATGCTTATAAAGGTGAGAAAATCGGCCAGGGCAAAGATAATGTGCGTGATTACCTGAAAGAGCACAAAGATATCGCCCAGGAAATTGAACAGAAGATTCGGTCGATTGTAGGCATTGTGGATCAAGCCAGACCAGTAAAAGAGAAAGCTGAGAAAGTCGAGAAAGAAAAAACGGATAAAGAGAAATAAGCTTTGTGGAAACCCGTTCCCCCCTGGAAATGCGCGCGCTGCGTTATCTGGCTCAACGTGAATATTCTCGTTTGGAACTGGAGAGAAAGCTTTCCGCTTATGCACGTTCGTTCTCTCCGGAAGCTTTGTCGATCGTACTGGACAAGCTGGAACACAATGGTTTTTTATCGGCTGAACGGGTTGTTGAACAAATCATCCGCACGCGCAGATCCCGATTTGGTAGCCAGCGTATTGTTTATGAGTTAAAAGAAAAAGGCATTGATGAACATTTGATTCACAGTGCATTGCTATCGCTGAAAGAAACCGAGCTGGATGCAGCACTTGAAATCTGGCAAAAAAAATTTGGCGAGTTGCCCGGCACCAGAGAAGAACGTGGCAAACAAATGCGTTTCATGATGAGCAGGGGGTTTTCAATGGAAGTAATACAGCAGGTTTTATCACAAGCAAATGAGGAGAACCAATGAAAAAATTGCTCATGCAAACGATGTTCATACTGGCAATTTTTTTGTTGGCAGGCAACCAGGCCAGTGCGGATGAAATAGTATCCATCAACGAAATCAATGAATCCCCCGTCAATTTTGATGACAAAGAAGTTAAACTGAAGGGCATTGCAAAAAACCCCACACGTCTACCGATGGTCAATCTAAAATCCTATGTATTGGAAGATAAAAGCGGTGAGATTACGGTTCTAACCGAACTCGATTTACCCAAGATGAACGAAGAAATCACCATCCGCGTTAAAGTCAAAAGCCTGGCCATCGTCAAAGGTGAAGCCGTGGGTTTGACGGTATTTGAACTAGAACGATACGAGCAACAGCAAAAAATATGAAAAGCAGCGAAATACGACAAAAATTCCTCGAGTTTTTCGAATCACACGGTCACACCATCGTAGCCTCCAGTCCGTTGGTACCGAACAATGACCCGACCTTATTGTTCACCAATGCGGGTATGGTGCAATTCAAGGATGTATTTCTGGGTCAGGATAAACGTCCCTATGTGCGTGCAGTCAGCTCACAACGCTGCGTGCGTGCCGGTGGTAAACATAATGATCTGGAGAATGTCGGCTACACGGCGCGGCATCATACGTTTTTTGAAATGTTGGGAAATTTCAGCTTTGGCGATTATTTCAAACGCAATGCCATTCTGTTTGCCTGGGATTTTTTAACCCAATCACTGAAAATCCCACGCGAAAAATTATGGGTGACTGTTTATGCGGAAGACGATGAAGCTGCGGATATCTGGTTGAACGAAGTCGGTGTCGATGCTTCCCGCCTGGTACGGATTGCCACCATGGATAATTTCTGGCAAATGGGAGATACCGGCCCCTGCGGCCCCTGCTCCGAAATTTTTTATGATCACGGCACGGAAGTCAAAGGCGGACCGCCCGGTTCCGCCGATGCTGATGGCGATCGTTACATTGAAATCTGGAATCTGGTATTCATGCAATATAACCGCGACAGCGCCGGTACACTGCACCCGCTGCCCAAGCCATCGGTGGATACCGGCATGGGACTGGAACGGATTTCCGCGGTCATGCAGCACGTTCACAGCAATTACGACATCGATCTGTTCCAAAGCTTGATCAAAGCCGCCGCGCGCGTCACCCATACCAAAGACCTTGCGGATAATTCCTTAAAAGTGATTGCCGATCATATCCGCGCCTGCTCGTTTTTGATTACCGATGGCGTCATTCCCGGCAGCGAAGGACGCGGTTATGTGCTGCGGCGCATCATCCGCCGCGCTATCCGCCATGGTTACCAACTCGGACAAAAACAGCCTTTCTTTTATCAATTGGTGGAAGATCTAAGCAAAGTGATGGGGCAAGCCTATCCGGAACTGGTTGCCGCCAAAGCACGTGTTGCCGCCGTGTTACAGCAAGAAGAAGAGCGTTTTGCCGAGACGCTGGAAAACGGCATGCAGATTCTGGAAACTGCACTCAGTCAGAAAATCAAGGTACTGGATGGTGAAACCGCATTCCGGCTCTATGACACATTCGGCTTCCCTATTGATCTGACCGCCGACATCGCGCGTGAACGAGGCATTAGCGTCGACCATGCCGGTTTTGAGCAGGCCATGGCACGCCAGCGCGAACAAGCGCGCGCCGCCAACAAATTCACCATGCAGGAAGGCATTGAATACAGCGGCAATCAAACCACTTTCTATGGTTATGAGACGTTGCAGCATGAAGGGCAGGTATTGGCGATTTACAAGCAAGGCAGTGCGGTGGATTTCATCGAAGCCGGTGATGAAGCGGTGGTGGTTCTGGATCAGACCCCTTTTTATGCCGAATCCGGCGGACAAGTCGGCGACAGCGGCGAATTGTTGGTGGCGAATGGCACTTTTGCCGTAGCGGACACGCAAAAAATACAAGCCGGCGTGTTTGGCCATAAAGGTTTATTGCGTAGCGGCCGGCTGGTGATCAAGGATACCGTGCTGGCCAAAGTCAATCCGTTAACCCGTACCAGCACCGCGAACAATCATTCAGCGACCCACTTGCTGCATGCTGCGCTACGCCAGATACTGGGCACGCATGTGACGCAAAAAGGCTCGTTGGTCGACGCCAACCGCACACGCTTTGACTTTGCCCACAACGCACCACTTTCTGCGGATGAAATTCGTGACATCGAGCGTTTGGTCAACGAACAAATCCGTAACAACGCTATCGTGGAAGCGTCCACGATGAAATATGACGACGCCATCAAGCGCGGCGCCATGGCGCTGTTTGGTGAAAAATATTCGGACGTCGTGCGCGTCATCGGCATGGGTGAATTCTCTACCGAATTATGTGGCGGTACGCATGTGCCGCAAATCGGACAAATCGGCTTTTTTAAAATTGTAACGGAATCGGGCGTGGCTGCCGGTATCCGCCGCGTAGAAGCAGTCACGGGAAAAGCAGCCGTCGACTATGTACAACAACGCGAAGCGCAATTGCTGGAAATCGCGCATAGCTTAAAAACCAGTCCACAGGAAGTCACGCAAAAAATTGCCCAGATTATCGACAATGTGCGGCAAACAGAAAAAGAACTGGCGCGCTTAAAAACCAAACTTGCCAGCTCTCAAGGCGATGATTTAGCAGCGCAAGCGCAGGAAATAAGAGGCATCAAAGTGTTGGCTGCCAATCTGGAAAACGCCGATGCTAAAGTTTTGCGTGAAACACTGGATCAGCTCAAAGATAAGCTGAAACCCTGCGCCATCGTGCTGAGTACCGTTGAAGACGGGAAAATAACCCTGATCGCCGGTGTCAGCGCTGATCTGACCAGTCAGATCAAAGCCGGAGAATTGGTTAATTTTGTCGCACAACAAGTCGGCGGCAAAGGCGGCGGTCGGCCGGATATGGCGCAGGCGGGCGGCACACAGCCGGATCGGCTGCCCGCGGCGCTTGCCAGTGTGATCGATTGGGTGGAAAAAAATTAATAAAATAAATGCAACAAGATTTATACTTTTGTTGATTTACTATTCGTGGGCTCCAGTTTAGCGAAATACTCTAGCAACATACGGTGTATAAAAATGTAACCACCACCTACTTTCTTGAGCAGGATAAGTTTTGCGCAATGATCCAGGCAAGGTATAAATTTGAGGGGTGTTTTTCCATTGCACCAAAGAACCAAACGTAGAGTATAATGTTTAAGAGCGGATCCTAATCCATGCTTAAACGTCATAACCGAAGCAATATATAGTCCAGTAACTAATGGGCCTGTAGCCAAGACAGTATTTCCAGAGGTAAAAATTTCCGCTGTTGTTCTCTTCAAATAAAATGCGATAAAGATGAATAATAGGCTGTAGGCCGATATAAAAGTTATTAAGGCTACCAACCCAGTCAAGATACTATTTTTTATGCTCAATATAATACCTTGATTAGGCGTATTTTTATCAGTTTTAATTTTCTCGATATAGCCTCCAGAAATTCCGGTAACAATCCCGAAAAAAAATCCAAGAAAGACCCCCATAAGTCCTGAATCGGATGTAAACTCGGCAAGTGATCCCCAAAATAGTATATTTATCAGTAAGTATATTTTGAGGTTATTAAAAAATGCATCTGCCATCCAGCTTAACTCTTCAGTAGCCTTGATGTTGTTTAATGGACCTAAACTAGAAGTAATTAGTCCTACGGCAAATCCTATGAATACAGCTCCGCTAGCAGATCCATTTCCCAGCAGTCCCTCTGGGGAATAGAAGCTAACTAAGCCAGTAATTAATGCACAAATAATACCGTTAAGAGTGGATGAGCTCGATCTAGCAAATAACCCAATCAGAAAACCTAACACTAGTCCAGCCTTCAACTTACCAACCAGTCTTACGTCATTGATGGTGGTATCTGGCAGAGAAATCAGAAGACCAAGCAAGAAAAAAAACAATCCTAAAAACAGTCCGATATTTAGAGATAATATTGCTCCATAAGCAAATCGTTGTTTCCAATTATCCAACCAACTCGGCTGTATATTCTCAACAAAAAGAACTGATTGTGATTGCTCCTGCATCTTCTTGGCTAACCAACTCAGCCACAATTTTACTTTTTCTTTTGGAAAAATCTGATTTGTCGATTCTTTACGTTGAAACATCTTTTCCACATAAGCATCAAAGATTTTCGTCCTCCGAGTTTCTACCGGCAGTTCCTTCTCAACCAGGCTTTCTGAATCTGCCGATTGGTACGCCATGCTCATGATATTCAGCATCAGTGGAGATTGGGCTAATTCCTGCAAAGCGGTATCTTCTTGTATAGCCATTCGTAACGATTTGAGTTCATCCCCTAATGCGGCAAAATAACTATCAATTTGTTGCTGGTTCAACGGTTCGATACAGATTGCCCCATTCATTTTAAGTCGCTCAGGAAGCCATTGATACTCCTTCAAGCGACTGCACACAACCAGACCCGAAGGATGAAATTCATCAATGTATTTATTGATCGCTTCAACACAATTCGGTTGGTTTTCTGTTCTAACTTCATCCAAACCATCAAGCAATGGAACTATATAGCCCTGATCTAACCATGTTCGCGCTAATTTACTTGGCACTTGATAAGCACTGCGCATCTTGTCAGCAATCCATTCCACCAAAGATTGCGATTTTTGCCAACTTGATAGATTTAATACAACCGGAATACGCTCCTTGGAATCGACTGCGGCACGTTTGATAAGTAGTGATGCTAGTTCGAGTAATGTGATGGTTTTACCAGAACCTGGTTCGCCCAAGATCAGTAATAAACCCGTGGCATCAAATACAGTATCAATCTGAGTGTCATCTAAGTGCAATTGCTGGCGCTGCTTTGGCAGATTAACTGTATTATTCCACGGTGTCTCAACGGCATCATCCATGGCATGCTTGCCCAGTGAAATGAGCGTCTGGTGATAAAGAGACTGTTTTAATACACCATCAATCCAGTTTTCCTTAACATGATTTAGCAGGATAAGCAGTTGAGTTCGTTCTTCTGCATTGGGAGGGTCAGCAAGAGAAGGGTAAAGCCGTGCTTCTGTGATCCCTAAATTATCAAGCTTGCCATTTTTGGCTGCCGCATAGATCTTATCAGCTTGCTCTGGGGTTAATTCAAGAAATACCCTAACACTACCTGGTTTACTTTCTGTGATTTTAATGCCGCCACCAATTTTAAGAAGCGCACTAAGTGCAGCGAGTAATTCTTCTTTGTGTTCGTTTGAAAAATCATCGAGGTTACCTGGTAATCTAAGCTCAATGAGTTGTTTTTCTTTTTCAGGAAGAAGCTCTGCTTTATCGCTTGGTTCGCTATTCGATGATGTTTGAGAATCGGGCTTATTTCCGGTGATGCCCCATTGTATTTGCAGCCATGGGTCAGGATCCGGTTCTCTAAAATCTACATAGTGCAGATTTTTTAGTAAAATGGGCAAAGAAGGTATTTTCTCAGTAGTAGGTAAAATAGCAGGGATAACAGGACACTTGCGTTCGACAAACTCATTAATGAAGGCTCTGATTTCTATGTCCTGCCAAGGACCAATGCCGCTTTTACCCACAAAGACTGCTGCAGAATTTATGTTGGCAATTTGTTCTTCAAGTGCTGTTTGCCATAAAGTACCGGGAGGTATTTCTCTTTCATCTAACCAAGGCTTGATTCCTTGCTTTATCAGTTCATCGGCGATGTGCCTTATCTCGGCTTTATCATCACTGTTATGGCAAAGAAATACATCAAATGAATTAGGTTTTGTATTCTTGTTATCCATGGATACTTAGTTCAGAAGATGTTCACAATTTTATGGGGTTATTTCCATGCAATTCCTACTTAGAGGCCATATTAATCCAAGGGTAAATGATGTGCAAACAACGCTTTCATGTATCGGCTATTTACCAATATCATTCTATGAGCCATTCTGGCTCATATGTTATTAAAAAAGCTGCTTTCATCATGATCATTCTCATCACAGCGATTTTCGTCTATGCTGCAATTCAACCGGATACTTTCCGCATTGACCGTTCTATCCAGTAAAATAAAAAAATTAGATCTATCCATTATCGAAAATTATCATGATCACCTCGGGTATTCGATGGCAACAGCGTTTTGCTAGTTACAAAAAAGCGTTGCTGCAACTGCAAAATGCAGTCGACCTGAACCAACAACGCACACTCACGCAACTGGAAAAGCAGGGTGTGATTCAAGCGTTCGAATTCACCCATGAGTTGGCCTGGAACGTACTGAGAGATTATCTGCAGGATCAAGGCAATCAGAATGTCAAAGGTTCAAAAGACGCCACCCGTGAAGCATTTAAAGTAGCGCTCATTGCAGATGGTGAGCAATGGATGGCAATGATACAAAGTCGAAATATCTCATCGCATACTTATGATGATCGTGTCGCTGAGCAGTTGGTTAGCGTGATTATTCAGCACTACTATCCGTTATTTGTCGCGCTAAAAGCGGAAATGGAAAAATACCTGTCATGATTCAGGATCGTCCATTTGGCTTATCGTCCACGACGCTGGACAAACTGAACAGTGTTTTTGCGCAGCACCCTGCAATTAACTCCGTTTTAATTTATGGTTCGCGGGTCAAAGGCAATTATCGAGCGGGCTCCGATATTGACCTGACCATTAAGGGCGATGAAATTCCATTTGCTGAATTCATACACATTGAAAATCAGATTGATGATTTAATGCTGCCTTACACCGTGGATTTATCCCAATACCATCTATTGGAAAATACCGATCTGATTGCGCATATTGATCGTATCGGTGTGGCGATTTATACCCGAGCGAAGGGAGGTGTTGTTCATGCGGCTACGCAATAAACCGGTATTCCTGCGAGTCAGTCGCATAAACAGTAAGTTTAGAAGTGCGCTCATTTACTCAATCGCGTTGATGCTGTTGGGGTGTGGAACAATTAATACGGTTGTCAGGGATGATGCGGTTGCGCGGCGTAATCTCAGTCAAGTGAAGTCGCCCTGCGAAATAATACCGCGAATTTATAGCGGTGTTTCCTATGATATGTGTGTGTTACGTGGGAAACCATCGCGTACGGCATTGTGGGTAGGGGCGATTCCGGAATTAATGCTTGTTGATTTGGCGCTATCAGCAGTATTGGATACCGTTGTTTTGCCTTACACAGTCTATGAGCAAATGAATACAGGTTCGATCCATCTCAAGTAAAGCAATAACAAGCTATTGGTTAGTATAGCTTTTACAATCACTAATTAATGCTAACTTCCGGACAATTAAAATTTATACCATAATCAGCGCTTGATATCTGCCATTTTGGTTTCTCCAATGCAACAATAATCTTCTGTAGAGCCGATGAAAACCCAAAAAGACCAACATACTCCCATGATGCAGCAATACTTGCGCATTAAGGCGCAGCATTCGGACATGCTGATGTTTTATCGCATGGGGGATTTTTACGAGTTGTTTTTTGACGATGCGGAGAAAGCGTCAAAACTGTTGGGAATCACGTTAACGCAGCGCGGCGCTTCTGCCGGGGAGCCGATTAAAATGGCGGGGGTGCCTTATCATGCGGCTGAACAGTATTTGGCAAAACTGGTCAAGGCGGGTGAATCCGTCGCTATTTGTGAGCAGGTGGGGGATCCGGCTACCAGTAAGGGGCCGGTAGCCCGTGAAGTGATTCGCATCATCACACCTGGAACGTTGACTGATGCGGCATTGCTCGAGGATAAGCGCGACTGCATTTTATTGGCTTTGTTTTTGCATGAGTCGACTTTGGGGTTGGCGTGGCTGAATCTGGCGGCTGGGCAATTGCGTGTGATGGAAACGTCATCTCAAAATCTGCTCAGCGAGCTGGAGCGATTGCAGCCGGCAGAAATTCTGTTACCTGAAACGTTGACGCTGACTGAGCTACAAGGAAAAAATTGGGCGTTAAAGCGCTTACCTGTGTGGCAGTTTGATAACGATAGTGCGGTTAATAATCTTACGCGGCAGTTTGCAACGCATGATTTGTCCGGTTTTGGTTGTGAGGATTTATCGACCGCGCTATGCGCCGCTGGTGCCTTATTGGAATACACCCGCCTGACGCAAGGATCGGCTGCGCTCCATATCACGTCATTGCAAGCTGAGCGGGAGAGTATCTATGTGCGCATGGATGCCGCGACACGCCGAAATCTGGAAATTTCTGAAACCATTCGCGGTGAACGATCACCCACGCTGTTGTCATTACTGGACACGTGCTCGACCAATATGGGTAGCCGTTTGCTGCAATTCTGGCTGCATCATCCATTACGCGATCGTGCAGCCATACAAAAACGGCTCGATAGCATTGCAGCTTTGATCGGAGAAAATGAGCAGAACCATTATCTGACCGCGCGCAGCCTGTTGCGGCAGATTGTCGATGTGGAGAGGATTACCGCGCGCATTGCGCTCAAGTCTGCACGCCCGAGGGATTTGTCGGGTTTGCGTGACAGTTTGCAACGATTACCGGAAATTATCCAGACCGTTGCAGCGTGTTGCAGTGAGAGAATCAGTCAATTGATCCAAACCATGCAGATCGAACCTGCGCTGGTTGAATTATTGACTAAATCCTTATTGGAAGAGCCCGGCGTGGTGCTGCGCGAAGGCAATGTGATTGCCGATGGTTATGACGCTGAACTCGATGAATTACGTGCGTTGCAAAACAATTGCGGGGAATTCTTGTTGCAGCTGGAAATGCGCGAAAAGGAGCGCACCGGTATTCCTAATCTGAAGGTGGAATATAATCGCGTGCATGGTTTTTATATCGAAGTCACACACGCGCACAGCGAAAAAATCCCCGACGATTACCGGCGCAGACAAACTTTAAAAAGTGCTGAACGCTACATTACGCCGGAGCTGAAAGCTTTTGAGGATAAAGCATTATCCGCACAGGATCGGGCGTTGGCGCGGGAAAAATATTTATATGATGGATTATTGCAAGCGCTATTAAAGTATGTCCATGCACTGCAGAAAATAGCCGTGAGCATTGCTGAGATCGATGTTCTGTGCGCATTGGCGGAACGTGCGCAAGCACTTGATTATTCCGCCCCGCATTTATCCGATGAGGATGTTTTTACCATAGAGACCGGTCGTCACCCCGTTGTGGAGAGCCAGATAGAAAACTTTGTTGCCAACGATGTTCAGTTAGGCGCCGAGCCTACCGGAAAACCGCAAATGTTGATGATTACCGGTCCCAACATGGGTGGAAAATCCACCTACATGCGGCAAATCGCGCTCATTGCCTTATTGGCTCACTGCGGCAGTTATGTGTCTGCCAAACAAGTGCGCATCGGTGTGCTGGATCAGATTTTCACCCGGATTGGCGCTGCCGATGATCTTGCCGGCGGCCGTTCGACGTTTATGGTGGAAATGACGGAAACAGCCAATATATTGCATAACGCGACGGCGCATAGTCTGGTGCTGATGGATGAAGTCGGGCGCGGTACTTCTACCTTTGACGGTTTGGCACTAGCGTTTGCAATTGCCCGGTATTTGCTGACCAAAAGCCGCAGCTTTACATTGTTTGCAACGCATTACTTTGAATTAACAAAACTTGCGGAAGAGTTTAAACATATCAAGAATGTTCACTTGGATGCGGTGGAGTATAAACACCGCATTGTTTTTCTACATAAAGTAGCCGAGGGTCCGGCAAGCCAGAGTTATGGCTTGCAAGTCGCCGCACTGGCAGGCGTTCCCGAGTCAGTCATTAAAGTGGCGAGAAAGCACCTGATTAAACTGGAGCAGGAGAGTGTAAGGAAAACACCGCAACTGGACTTGTTTTCCAGTTCCGTTCCTGAGCCGGAACAAGATACTGTAGAAGCGCATCCGGTGATTGCGATGTTGCAAAACCTTGCACCGGATGAACTCAGCCCCAAGCAAGCACTCGAGCAGCTTTATGTATTGAAGAAAGCAGTTGATACTGCAAAATGACCGTTAATCTTTGGAGCAACCGGATACCGGTTTTCTGTTAATGCTCATGACCGTGACCATGCGCACCATGTACATGTTCATGAGTAATTTCTTCCAGCGTGGCTGGGCGAACTGCCGTCACTGTGCAGGAAAAATTCAACCGCATACCTGCAAAAGGATGGTTGCCATCGACAATGACGCTATCGTCAGTCACATCGGTGACTTTGTAGACGATGACGTCATCCGAGTCTTCTGCACCGCCTTCAAAATGCATACCTACCGCCACATTAGCAGGAAAAGAACTGCGCGGTTCTACGCGGATCAATTCGGCATCATATTCACCAAAAGTATCTTCCGGTTCCATGGAAACGGAGCAGGAATAACCGATTTCCATTTCATGCAGAGCTTCTTCGACCAAAGGGAAAATGCCACCGTAGCCACCGTGCAAGTAACTGATTGGCGTATCTGTTTTCTCCAGAATGTTTCCTGTGGCATCTGACAATTCATAATTGAGAGAGACCACGGTATTTTTTTCGATGCGCATAGCAGGCTTATCCTTATCTAATCTAATACTCAAAAAGTTTGTCTAAAACTTACATGAAATTGAATAAACGCCATTATACGCACAAAGCAAATTTTTGCCTTGCTTTGAGAAATAAATGCTCGGTGAAAATGCTATCCACAGCACTGCAATTAATTTATTTGCTGCTTCTTGGCTACAGCGCCTCCAGTGCAAATGCTGTTTTCGTAGTGGTAATAAACAATCCCCGTGGCCTTGCTTGCCATGGGGTTGTTTATTATTCCATTGTCAGACGAATTCAGTTATTGGCTAAGCAAATCCGGGTTACCAGCGTTTGATACTGCTGCTTGTGTGAGCGTATTACGGGACAATACGCTTTTCCTGACCGGCGCAAAACTTTGCCGGTGTACCTCGCTGGCACCGTGTTGTTGTAGCGCGGCCAAATGCTGTTTGGTGGGGTATCCTTTGTGCTGATCAAATCCATATAATGGGAAACATTGATGCAGTCTTTGCATTTCTGCGTCCCGCGCTGTTTTGGCAAGGATCGAGGCGGCTGAGATTTCGGGTATTAGGCTATCACCTCGTATGATGGTGCGTACCGGGCATTTCAGGCGTGGACTTTGATTGCCATCGACCCATACCAGATGCGGTGTGAAGGGTAAGCTTTCGACAGCGCGTTTCATGGCAAGCAAGCTTGCTTGTAGAATATTGAGCTGATCAATTTCTTGTACCGAAGCAGAAGCGATTGCCCATGCTTTAGCATATGTTTTGATCGTGATCGCCAGCGCATTACGCTTTTTTTCGCTCAATGTCTTAGAGTCAGCCAGTCCGTCTATTTTGTAGTCGGCATCCAACACAACGCATGCTGCAAAAACAGGTCCGGCCAATGGTCCTCTGCCAGCCTCGTCGGTACCGCAAATCAACGTATTGGTACCAGTTGTTTCGATTCCTGGATTTTCCATTCGCGGCAGCTATAACAGCCGGGGGTGGTTAAGTATTATATATTTCTCGAGGTACACATCAGTTTGGCTTCAGTGACGAGCTGTCCATCGACTTCAGCGCGCGCCGAATACTTCCATAAGCCTTTTATTTGCCGTTCGATGGCTACCTTGAGTATTAACTGATCGCCGGCCATAACGGGTTTTTTAAAGCGAACGCCATCAATGCCTACAAAGTAATAAACTCTGTCGTCCGTATTGGTCGTGTCTTCTGTTCTAAGTGTCAGAATGGCGGCAGCTTGCGCTAATGCTTCTACAATCAAAACGCCGGGCATGACAGGATAATGCGGGAAATGTCCTGAAAAGAAGGGTTCATTGATAGAGACATTTTTTAGCGCAACGATATCCTTGCCCGCCTCGAAAGAGATCACTCTATCCACCAATAACAGTGGATATCGATGCGGAAGATATTTCAGGATTTCGTGAATATTCATGGTGCTCATATTGTTTTCCTTTTAACGCAATATCCATCTTAATAGACGGCTGGGTTCCATAAATGATGGGTTATTCACTATCGAGTGCTTTAATGACCTGGTCTGTAATATCAATGCGATGGCTTCTATAAACAGAGTCTTGCAGTTGCAAAATCAGATCATACTTTTCTGCTTCGGCGATTTTACTGATCGCCCGATTGGTGCGTTCCAGAATGATGCCGTATTCCTCGTTCTGACGCACGCTGAGATCTTCTCGCATTTGTTTTTGTGCGCGTTGATATTCCCGACTAAGATTGGCCAGATTTCTTTCTAAGTGACGCCGTTCAGTTTCTTCCATGGTCATGCCGTTTTTCTCAAGCTTGTCTTGAAGTGTCTTAGCTTGTACAGCAATTTTTTTGATATCTTCGTCACGCGGCACAAATTCCTGTTCAATTTTTTTCTGTGCTTGTATCGCCGGCAAAGATTCTCGCAAAATTTTTTCGGTATTTACCACACCAATTTTGATATCGCCGGCAAACGCAATACCGCCAGCCAATCCACTGGCGAAAGCCATGATGATAAGGACTATCATCATATGGCACCACCATCGATTGATTTTTTTCGGTATTTTCACCTGACAGGATCTCAACTGAATTTAGAATTGTTGGCCGAACATAAATTGGAATCTTTGCAAATTGTCAGCAGGTATGTCGTTGAGTGGTTCTGCAAGACTGACTTTCAGCGGTCCCATCGGCGATACCCAGGTAAGCGCAATCCCAGCGGAGTAACGTATGAAATT
This sequence comes from Nitrosomonas sp., assembly GCF_024282095.1. Classification (GTDB taxonomy): domain Bacteria; phylum Pseudomonadota; class Gammaproteobacteria; order Burkholderiales; family Nitrosomonadaceae; genus Nitrosomonas. The sequence continues at coordinate 71,445 of NZ_JAMWZS010000005.1, read as the reverse complement.
GTTAAGCTCATTGAAATTGTTAAATGTCGTACCGCCATCCAGAAATGCACTCAAACGCAACGATCGATCATCTTTCATAAAGGGTACGGGATACATCAGTTCTATATTACCAACAACACGTTTACTGGCACCTACTGCAAATAATCTTGAGTTAATCGCAGAGGAACCACCGGGGATATTGGGGATAACCGTATCACGAGGGCCCAGAGAATTTAAGTCATAACCCCTGACGGAGTTATTACCCCCAGCAAAAAAGTTTTTGAAAAAAGGTAGCGATTTTCCTGTATAGCCATCGCCGTAACCAACTTCTCCATTCACCATCAAGGTCAGGTTATCGGTAATGGGATAAAACCATTTTTGATGGTAACTCACTTTATAGTAATTTAAATCTCCACCCGGTGCGCTGACTTCACCAAACAATCGATGCGTTGTTCCGGAAGTTGTCCAAATTGCACTATCGCGGCGATCACGTGCCCAACTGATCGTGAGTGGGAAATTGTTGGTCGACGTACCAAATTCTTCAACGAAATCTTTGTAGCGTGGCGGGCTATTCGTGAAAATACCCAATTGCGTGTTCTCTGCCGCCAAGCCGATCGATACAATATCATTTTCTGCGATCGGTATACCTAACCGTATTCCCGCACCTACCGTTTCGGTTTTAAACTCGCCAAACCGGGTTAATGGTCGTGTGTCTACGTCGCGCTTGTAGACATCAAATCCAAGACTTACCCCGTTCACTGTAAAATAGGGATTAGTAAATGATGCGGCATAGGTTTTATTGATTGCGCCGGTATTGACATCAAGACTAAAGAAATTACCAGTGCCGAAAATATTGTTCTGAGAAATTGAACCGTTCAGGATCAGTCCCTGGCGATCCGAGTAACCGGCACCAAACATAATAGACCCGGTGGGCCTTTCTTCTACCTTGACATTGATATCAACCTGATCAGTTTTGTTAGGGACAGCAGGCGTTTCCACATTCACGCTGTTAAAGAAAGCCAGCCTATCAACGCGTTGCTTGGAAAGATTAATATTTTTCGTGGAATGCCAGGCGCCTTCCATTTGACGAAACTCGCGGCGTATCACTTCATCGCGTGTACGATCATTGCCCGATATGTTGATACGCCGTACGTATACACGCCGCCCCGGATCAATAAAAAATGTGAAGGCTGCTTGCCGGTTTTCATAATCCAGTTCCGGTGACGCATTGACATTGGCAAATGCATAACCATCGTCGCCTAAACGATCTGTGATTAATTTAATGGATTCCGTCAATTTCTGGCGTGCAAATACTTGTCCAGCCTTAAACAATATCAATTTGCGAATTTCTTCTTCCGGTATCAGGAGCTCGCCAGCCACTTTGATATCAGAGACTTTATACTGAGCCCCCTCAGTAACATTGATGGTGATGTAAATATCACGCATATCGGGTGTTATGGACACTTGCGTGGATTCAATGTTGAATTCCAGATAACCGCGATCAAGATAATGGGAACGTAGTGTTTCTAAATCGGCGGCTAATTTCTGTTTTGAATATTGGTCATTTTTGGTAAACCAGCTCAATAAATCGGGTTTCCTGAGAACAAGCAGGCCACGTAACTCGCTGTCTTTGAATTTCTCATTACCGACAAAATTTATTTTTTTGATGCGGGCGGTCCGGCCTTCATTAATATCAAAATTAATGCCGATGCGATTACGTTCTAACGGTGTAGTCGTGGTGGTGATTTTGACGGCATATTTGCCGCGGCTGATATATTGGCGCTTTAGTTCTTGCTCGGCGCGTTCCAAAAGTGAGCGGCTGAAAATTCTGGATTCCGATATGCCCGCCTGTTTTAGGCCTTCAACAAGCTTATCTTTTTCAAACTCTTTTGCGCCGTTGATGCTGATTTGCGCGATAGCCGGCCGTTCATCGACTTCTACGATTAACACACCGTTTTCAGATTTTAATCTGACATCTTTGAAGAAGCCTGTTGCATAGAGTGCCTTGATGGCTTCTGTTGCTTTTGCTTCATCCAGCGTATCGCCGACTTTAATCGGGAGATAACTGAAAATAGTACCGGCTTCAGTGCGTTGTATACCTTCAACGCGAATATCTTTAACTACGAAGGATTCACTTGCCCAGCATGAGATAGCAAAGAAGAAGCCAGCCAGTGCAACAAAATACTTGAATTTCATTATCTAACCAGTGATAAGCCGATTAATATCGTTATATATGGCAAAAACCATCAGTGTAAGCAACATCGTCAGACCGATCTTCTGGCCAATCAGCATAATCTTGTCAGAAAGCGGAGCCCCTCTGATCATTTCGATGAAATAATACATTAAATGTCCGCCGTCAAGAATGGGGATGGGTAGCAGATTCAGCACACCGATGCTGACGCTGATTAAAGCAAGAAATGCCAAATAGGATACCAATCCCATTTGTGCAGATTGGCCAGCATAGTCAGCAATTGAGATGGGGCCGCTGACATTTTTCCAGGACACATCCCCCGTGATCATTTTAGATAGCATTTGTAATGTCAGGATGGTTGTTTCCCAAGTCTTCTCAACGGCTTTCTGAATCGCTTTACCGGGCGGATAACTGACGGTGATCATTAATTCTTGGAATTCAGCCTGATTGATAACAGGTGCTATGCCGATCTTGCCGATTTGCTTGCCATTTTCTGTGGCTGTCTCGGGTGTGATGGCCAGCATGATCACTTGATTGTCACGTAAAATTTCCAACTCCAGAGTGCGTCCTGGATTGGCGCGTATTTCTTGCACCAGCGTCATCCAGGTTTCGATTTCGATATTATTGACGGCTAAAATTTCATCCCCTGCTAACAAGCCGGCATGATAACCAACGCCATCAGGAACTACTTCAGCAATAACAGGCTTGATCGTGGGCTGATAACTATTTAATCCGATAAGTCCAAGCAAATTTTCATTCAATTTATCGGGATCAATATGACTCAGGTCTAAATGTCGCCAATTGATCTCGCCATTGTTATTGACGGTTTGTACTTTGACGTTCGCCGATTGATCAATTGCGTATCGTAATAAAGTCCAGCGGGCATCCTGCCAGCTGGCGACCGCTTCATTCTCGATACTGACAATGGTTTCACCCGCTTCAAATTTTGCATAGGCAGCAGGTGTGGCCGGTTCAACTGGCCCCAATACTGGTTTCATACCATTAACACCCAGTATAAATAGTAGCCAATATAGCGCGATAGCTAACAGAAAGTTGGCTATCGGGCCGGCCGCAACGATGGCAAAGCGACGCGCAACCGGTTGACGATTAAACGCACGAGGTAAATCTTCGGGAGCTACTTTTCCTTCGTTCTCATCCAGCATTTTGACGTAACCGCCCAGTGGGATTGCTGCAATCACCCACTCTGTTTGATCTTTTCCCCAGCGTTTACGAAAAATGGGTTGACCGAATCCAATGCAAAATCGCAATACTTTGACGCCATTCCAGCGGGCTATCAGATAATGACCAAATTCATGAAATGTAATCAGGACGCCTAAGGCGACAATGAAAGAAATGATTGTATAAGTTATTGACATGTCAAGTTATTGTGCGCGTCCGAGAAGGTGTATTGCTGCATGATGCTGATTATTTCATGGCTTCATTGAGTGAATGCAAGGCAGATACTATCATTAATTAAGGAAAATTGAATCCATCTTCATTATCAACAAGTTTTCTCGCATCATCTATTGCAGATTTGCAAGCCACTCTTGCGCCTTGTCACGAGCTAACGCGTCTGTTCTTAGCACATCATCCAGCGTAGTCATCTCTTCCCGTTGTATTGTTTGCATAACATGCGCAATCATAGTTGGGATCGCTGTAAATGCCATGCGCTTTTTAAGAAAAGATTCCACGGCGACCTCATTGGCGGCATTCAGCACTGCGGGCATGTTTCCACCCGTGGCAAGTGCTTGATAGGCTAATCCTAGACATGGGAACCTATTAAAGTCAGGCGCTTCAAAATCAAGATGAGCAACTTTGAACATATCTAAAGCGGGTACCCCACTTTCAATTCTATCCGGATAGCCCATGGCATGCGCAATCGGTGTACGCATATCAGGGTTACCAAGCTGCGCGATGACCGAGCCATCGACATAGGCAACCATCGAGTGAATCACACTCTGTGGATGAATGACCACCTGGATTTTATCCGGCGCTGCATCAAACAGCCAATGCGCTTCAATAACTTCCAAGCCTTTATTCATCATGGTGGCTGAATCCACTGAAATTTTCTGGCCCATGTCCCAATTGGGGTGCGCGCAAGCCTGCTCAGGCGTTACTTTCTCTAAGGAAGCTAAAGGGGCGCATCGGAATGGCCCGCCCGAAGCGGTAAGCAGTATACGACTGATGCCTGCTGCAGCTAAGTTACCATTAAAGTGATGCGGCAATGATTGATAGATCGCGTTATGTTCGCTATCGATCGGTAGCAACGTGGCATTGTTTTGCTTGACCAGATCCATGAAAATCCGTCCAGCCATAACCAACGTTTCTTTATTGGCGAGTAACACCAGTTTTCCTGAACGAGCTGCCGCAAACGTCGGACGAATACCCGCAGCGCCTACAATGGCTGCCATGACAGCATCTACTTCTGGCAGGGAGGCTACTTTTTCTAGTGATTCAATGCCTGATAAGACTTCGGTATCGATTCCGGCTGTTTGTATTGCTTGAGTCAATTGTTCAGCACTGTCCGCGTTTAACATTACCGCATAGCGTGGTCGGAAACGTTGGCATTGCGACAGCATCTTTTCAACACTATTGTTGGCAGTCAGTGCAAAAGCCTGGAAACGATCAGGGTGACGCGCGATGACATCCAGTGTGCTTTCTCCAATACTACCGGTAGATCCGAGTATAGTTATTTGGCGGATAGTTTTCATAACGAAGGGGAGTAATAAATGAGTAATGCCAACGTAGCAAGTGGCAATGAAGACGTCAGCGCATCAATGCGATCAAGTATGCCGCCATGACCTGGCAGAATGTTGCCACTATCCTTAACGCCCGCCTGACGCTTTATCAGTGATTCGTATAAATCTCCGATAATGCCTAGGATGGCCATAGCCATCAGTAATGGTATCAATGTTATCGCTGAAGATGCTTCAGCTATCCAGAAATTCCAAGCTAAACCATATATCAATACAGCAATTAAAGCGCCCGCGACACCTTCCCAGGTTTTATTCGGACTAATCGTGTAGGCAAGTTTATGTTTACCTAACGATCGTCCGGTGAAGTAGGCTGCAGTATCTGAAATCCAGATGGTTGCCATAAAGCCCAGTAAGAGCAATGGGCTGATAACGCGTAATTGATATAGCGCCAAACAGGTCGGTAATAATACTATCCAGCCAATCAACATCCAGATCACGGGATTTTTAATGGTATAAAGTTGTTTTAGATAGAGTGGTGCGCCCACTATCCAAAAAATAACTGACAAGATATATACCCATAGTAGGTCCGATGAATAGATACTGATTTGTACAGATTCACGCAATAGAAACAATAACTCTCCGCCTACTAATACCGTGAGTAGCATATAAGCGATGGTATTTCGGACCGAGAGTTGTGCTAATTTACTCCATTCACGTGCGCCGATGGCTGTCAGCGCCAGTAAAAAAGTTACCCAGAAAATGTCTTGCAAATAGAATATTGCGGATAGAAATAAAGGCAAGATGATGATTGTGGTGAGAATGCGAGCTTTAAGCATGTATATTGCTCTTCCTATCCTTCAGCAGATAACGCCATCTGAAGCTGCTCGCTGGTGCGACCAAACCGACGCTCCCGCTGTTGATAAGATTGAATGGCTAATTCAAGTTCATGTTCATTAAAATCAGGCCATAGCGTATTCGTAAAATATAATTCAGTATAAGCGAGCTGCCATAGCAAAAAATTACTAATGCGACATTCTCCGCCGGTGCGAATAAATAAATCAGGTTCGGGCGCATAGCTTAGGGAAAGATATTGTGCCAGATTTTCTTCCTCGAAGTTAAGCGGTACCTCGGATGATTGCGCCATCATTTTACGCATAGCCTGCATGATATCCCAGCGCCCTCCGTAATTGGCGGCGATAGTGAATGTTAGTCGTGTATTTTGAGCAGTTAACTGCTCGCCGCTCTGGATGAACTCTATTATTTTAGGTTCAAACTTTGATATATCGCCGATTACTTTAAATCGAATACCATTTTCATGCAGCTTGGTAATTTCTTGCTCCAATGCGCCTGTAAAAAGTTGCATCAAAAAAGAAATTTCTTCTGCGGGTCGGCGCCAATTTTCGCTGCTGAATGCGAATAAAGTGAGATAGGCAACATTGCGCTCTATGCAGGCTTTTATAACGCCACGAACGGTTTCAACGCCTTGCTGATGTCCAGCCATACGAGGCATGAAGCGATTTCGAGCCCATCGTCCATTACCATCCATGATAATAGCGATATGTTTGGGTATTAAACCTGTTTCAGGTATCTCTAGCGTTGAACTTGGGCCTTGAGGCATATCAAACAGCCATCAGTTCGGCTTCCTTGACTTGTAAAACTTTATCGATCTCAGTGATGTAGCGATCAGTCAGTTTTTGAATATCATCTTGACCGCGGCGTTCATCATCTTCCGATATTTCTTTGGATTTCAGTAATTCTTTCAAGTGTGCATTGGCATCTCTACGTATATTGCGCATTGCAATACGAACAGCTTCCGCTTCATGTTTTACCACTTTAATAAGATCTCGGCGCCGTTCTTCAGTGAGTGCTGGCATAGGAACACGGATGGTTTCACCAACCGGCATTGGGTTTAAGCCTAAATCAGATTCCCGAATTGCTTTTTCAATTGGACTGCCCATTTTTTTTTCCCAAGGAATAACGCCGATGGTTCGTGCATCAATTAAATTGATATTGGCCACTTGGTTGATTGGTGTTGGCGTTCCATAATAGTCAACGGTAATATGATCAAGGAAACCAGTATGTGCTCGTCCACTTCTGACCTTACTTAAATCTACTTTTAATGCTTCGAGGCTTTTTTGCATTTTCTGTTCAGCAGACTTTTTTACATCAGCAATCATAATATTTATCCCTTTTGCATCTTTATTTCAAGAGATTGCAATCAAACTCGGATCAGACTGTTACTAACGTCCCTTCATCTTCTCCAATGATTATACGTTTAAGCGCTCCGGCCTTAAAAATACTAAATACATTTAATGGTAATTTCTGGTCACGACAGAGTGTCAATGCTGTTGCATCCATCACTTGCAGATTCTTGGCAATCGCTTCATCAAAAGATAACTTATGAAAACGCGTTGCTTCCGGATTGATTTTTGGGTCGCTGGTATAGATGCCATCCACCTTGGTAGCTTTAAGCATAATATCGACATTCATTTCCATGCCCCGTAATGCAGCCGCAGTATCTGTGGTAAAAAAAGGATTTCCGGTTCCTGCTGCGAAAATGACTATTCTACCGTCTTTCAGATAACGTATCGCTCTTCCACGGATATAAGGCTCTACCACTTGCTCGATGCGCAAAGCGGATTGTATACGCGGCACCAGTCCAGCCAATTTCATGGCATCTTGCAATGCCAAAGCATTCATGACGGTAGCCAGCATCCCCATATAATCTGCAGTAACACGCTCAAGTCCACTATTAGCCGATTGCATGCCACGAAAAATATTACCACCACCTACAACGATTGCGATTTCAACCCCTAGCTTACTGATTTCTTCAATCTCAGCAACGATTCTTCCCATTACCGCGTGATTAATGCCATATTTGTCTTCGCCCATCAGGGCTTCACCGGATAGTTTGAGTAAAATACGTTTATAGGCAGTTGTGGTCATAGCGGATGGCTTTTTGAGAGTACCGTAACTTGAATGATTATACTTGTCCCATCTGTGCTTTTACTTCCTCAGCAAAATTCTCAGATTTCTTTTCTATACCTTCACCGACAACGAACATAGTAAAACCATTTACTTTGGCGGATTTTTTGGCCAGTAATTTTTCCACGGTTTGCTCTGGGTCTTTAACAAAGGGTTGGCCTAATAGTGTGATTTCTGCAAGATATTTTGCAATGCGACCATCGACCATTTTTTCGATAATATTCGCCGGCTTACCACTATCGGCGGCTTGTGCAGTAAAAATCTGACGTTCATGTTCCAGCACATCTGCCGACACTTGCTCCTTGGATACGCACATAGGTTTACTGGCCGCAATATGCATTGCCAAATCCTTGCCCAGTACTTCGTCTCCACCCGTGTAATCCACCATGACACCGATTTTGGTTCCATGAAGATAGGATGCCAGCTGGCCTTGTGTCGTATGGCGTGCACAACGGCGGATACTGATGTTCTCCCCCAATTTCATGATTAGTGCCTTGCGGGTTGATTCCACAGTTTCGCCGGAAGGTAGCGATGCATCACTTAATGCTGCGATGTCAGTCAAGCTTTTGGTTGCTATGAGTTCAGCCAGGTTTTTGGAAAAATGAATGAGATCGTCGTTCTTGGCAACAAAATCCGTCTCGCAATTGACTTCAACGAGTGCACCGCAACGACTATCTGCTGAGATATATACGCCAACGACACCTTCCGCTGCAATTCGGCCAGCTGCCTTACTTGCTTTGGCACCACTTTTAATTCTCAACAAATCCTCAGCTGCCTTCATATCACCAGCAGTCTCTGCCAAGGCTTTCTTGCATTCCATCATGCCGAGCCCTGTCATCTCACGCAGTTCTTTTACCATGCTTGCGGTAATTTCCGCCATTTTTACTTTACTCCAGATACAAAATTAGTTTACGAATGGGGTACAGATACTTACCAGATAGAGAGTACGCTTACATTCTATACAAATCTGGTAAGTTGCACATATATAGTCCATATGTCTGATGAATACTAAAGAAAAGCAGTTTTTTGCTTATTCAGCTTCTGCAGTACTCATTTCAACAATTTCTTGAATGGCTTGATTACGTCCTTCCAGAATAGCATCAGCTACACCACGGGCATATAAGCGTATTGCCCGACTTGAATCATCGTTTCCTGGAATGATGTACTGTAAACCATCCGGATTATGATTGGTGTCCACTACGCCAATGACTGGAATGCCAAGCTTTCTGGCTTCTGTAATAGCACCTTTTTGATATCCAACATCAATGACAAATAAAGCATCGGGAAGGCCTTTCATGTCTTTGATGCCACCTAAGCTGTTGTTGAGTTTTTCTAATTCTCTTTGGAGATCAAGCGCTTCTTTTTTTACTAACTTATCCAGTGTGCCATCTTGAGCCATATTTTCCATATCTTGTAAGCGTTTGACAGATTGCTTTATAGTTTTGAAATTAGTCAGCATTCCGCCTAACCAGCGTTGGTCTACATAAGGGGAATTGCAGCGCATCGCTTCTTCGCGCACAATGTCACGCGCCTGCCGCTTGGTGCCAACAAACAGGATAACACCTTTGTTCGCTGATAATTGGCGTACGTATTTCATGGCTTCTTCGTACATCACCAAAGTGTTTTCAAGGTTGATGATGTGAATTTTATTACGATGGCCAAATATATACGGGGCCATTTTGGGATTCCAGAAGCGTGTTTGGTGTCCAAAATGAACACCTGCTTCCAGCATTTGTCGCATGGTTACAGACATAAGTTCTCCTTTAGGATTGAGCCTCCATTCACCGCAATCACTCCATATGCAGAGTGTATTTTGTAGGCGAATGTGCGAATTTAATTTGACTTGCATATAATGCAGGCATTACAGCCAGTTACCAATAATTTAGAGTCAAATTATTTGTATATTATAGCATTTTCCAATACTTACTCAAGTTGACATGAAATAGAATAAGCGTGTTGACGATTTTTATGTTGTGATGGAAACTTTTCCAGGGGACTGATCTGATAAGATGTTCTGTTGATTCGTGGCAAAGATCGTCAAGGTTTGCTAGGTATCACAGGTTGTGTTTCCCATTTTCATTCTTAAGCGAGCAATATCGTTTATTTGTATGTGCTTGTTATCGACTGTAATGATATTTTCATCCTGGAGTTTAGAAAAAGCGCGACTAACGGTTTCTAGTTTAAGGCCGAGGTAGCTGCCAATCTCTTCGCGCGTCATGCGTAGATTAAAATTGCATTCGGAATAGCCACGCATTAGAAACCGGCGCGATAAGTTGAGCAGAAAGGTCGCCAGGCGCTCTTCCGCCTTCATACTGCCTAGCAGCAGCATAACCCCGTGATCCCGCACTATCTCACGGCTCATGATTTTATGAAAATGACGCATCAGTGACGGGATAACGCGGCTGATTTCCTCTAATTTCTCAAAAGGAATCTCGCATACTTCACTATCTTCAAGGGCGATCGCATCACACGTATGTATTTCTGTGCTGATAGCATCCAATCCCAGCAATTCGCCTGTCATATGAAAACCAGTAACTTGTTGCCGCCCGTCTTGTTCGAGTATGCAGGTCTTTAAAAATCCTCTACGAATGGCAAATAGTGATTGAAACTTTGAACCTGTGCGATAGAGCGATCCGCCTCGTTGAATTTTACGCTTATGGCTTACTACATCGCCGAGCGCTTGTATCTCTTGCTCATTTAGGCCGACTGGCAAGCATAGTTCGCGCAAACTACAGGTCGCACAGCTTGATCTGACGTGTGAGATGTCAAGATGATTACATGTCGAGATTTCTAGAGGCAAAGTATTTTCCAAATGTAAGGAACTGCGTATTCATACTCCGGTTGATTTGAATCAAAGCTGATATTTGTGATTTATGCATAATCTTACCGATATTATCCAAGAAAGTGGAGTTTCTTTTTTGATTTGAACAGTATTTAAGATCATGCGGATAGGCGTCAGTAGATTTACTTATTACACATCAATTTTAATTTCTTTTGACTTCAATCGTTACAAAGGAAAATATCTTAGTGCATTCGCCATCGGCTGCTGCTTTGCTGGAAATTAATTTGGACTTTATGCGCCATTTCGGATGTCATTATGCAGACTATCGCGTGTATCCGGAAATAGATTATTTTGTTGAAACATTTGATGCGCATCGATATTCAGCTTGGTTTAGTCGTCGTAAGACTGGATCTTTTCGTAGATCGTTGTCATTGTATGTGCACATTCCTTTTTGTCATTCTGCATGCTTTTATTGCCATTCTAATCAGATTGTTTCTGATAATCATGGCAGTATAAAAAAATATCTTAATTATTTGTCACGTGAAATAAGACTCCAAGGCCAGTTACTTAAAAATGCTCCCATAGTTGAGCGATTGTATTTTGGAGGCGGTACACCTACTTTTCTGAGTAATGCGCAATTAAGTGGCATCATCAATGACATCCAGAAAAATTTTAATTTAATAAAAGCGGGGGAGTTTTGCATAGAGATTGATTCGCGGCAAATTGCTCAACTTTCTATGCCCGCATTGAAAGCAATCGGTTTTAACTGCGCAATTATCGGGGTACAGGATTTTGATCAACTGGTACAGCAGTCCATACATCGTATTCAAACAGAAGATGCTACATTGTGTGCTATTCGCGATGCGCAACAAGCAGGCTTTAAAACAATCAGAATTGAATTGATTTACGGATTACCCAAACAGAGCCTAGAAAAATTTGCCTATACTTTGGAAAGCATTATTGCTGCAAATCCGGTTCAAATTAATTTATTGAATTATTGGCATCTACCGGAGAAATTCAAGCCACAGCGAAGCATTAACTTAGAAGATTTGCCAAATGAAGAAACCAGGCTTGAGATGTTGTTGCTTGCAATTACTCGTTTGACTGATGCGGGTTATACGCATATTGGCATGAATCTTTTTGCTAAACAGGACGATCAGTTAGTCATTGCACAACGACAAGGCAGGTTGCATTACGGTTTACAAGGTTATTCGATTTATCCTGATTGCGATCATATCGCATTAGGTGTCTCAGGAATCGGAAGTGTCGGGCCGACCTTAAGCCAGAATCATTGTGATCTTCTGCACTACTACGACAAGCTAGAACACGGCATGCTTCCAATAATGCGTGGGATTGAATTAAGTGCTGACGATTTGATGCGCCGTTCCGTTATGCAAGCGCTTATTTGTCACTCAGTACTCTCATTCGAATCGGTAGAAACTTTCTTTCCAATTGAATTTAAATACTACTTCGCAACGGAATTAAAAGAACTTCTGTTGTATGCACAAGCTGAATTGATAACGTTGGATGATGAAGAGATTGTTGTTACACCGAGAGGGCAGCTGCTGATTAGTAGTATTTGCGGAATTTTTGATAAATATCTGCGTACCCATCAGCAGCGCAAAAATCATTCGCTGCTGATATGATTTAATTTCACCTACGCGTCTATCCAGACTGCCGGGTGAAACACTATTTGCTGACTTGACTATTCGTCAGAACATACTCGGCTAAACGATTTGCGGCTTCACCTTGAATATTTTTGAATGCCGGCATTCTCATGCTTCCCGACTGAAATTTCTTAATAATCGCTTCCTTATTCGCAACTTTTTCACTCAGCACCATCGCAACATTAGCGCTTATCGGTTTGTGGCATTCTGTACACGCTGAGCTGAAGATCGTTTCACCAGAAGCATCTGCTGGAGGAGTATAGTCTTTACTCGCTCCGCAGCCGACTAATATCAGTAGTGCCGACATCGTTAACGCACAATTCAATTTTTTCATTTTCTAACTCCAGTTTGCAGTTTTATTCAATTCAATTTTCAATGACACGGAAAAAATTCCGTCCAAAAATTAGCTACATTAGCATTATATAATCAGTCGCCATATAACCAGCCTACCATACCCAGTGTCATGACAACTTGTCAAACAAATGTTTTAAGTTGGTTATCAGTTACTTTGTATCCATCTTTCTTGAGATATTTAGTGCATTGATTATTAAAGTAATTTGTGGTTTAAGGAAGTATATTATTTTAATAAAGGTGAAAATTCTCAGGAAAATAATGCCGGCTTAAGGTGCTGAGCCTTAACAGGCCGTTGAAAAACTATCTGTGTCGCCACTACGCGGTGTTAAAAACAGCTTCAAGATGCTCATTTATCACGCGTAAACTGCGCTTTCTCATTTGTTTTTGCCTGGTATCGGCTGCCTCGAAAACGTTTTTCAACGGCCTGTCTGTTAATGAGAACAATAGAAGTACTATCACACATTGTGGTTTTTTCTTGACACTTTCTTAACAATTGCCGTGTTATTGTGCGCAGCTGTGTCATAAAAAAATGTCATTAGAGTTCTTGGATTTCTAATCTAGGTTATTAAATCTTAATTGTAATTAGCTGTAATAATATGGTTTGTTGCGGTCGTTTTTCTTAACATTTTCTTGACATTTATTGTGTTAATGTGCGCGACTGTGTAATTAGTAAGGTGTGCGTGAAAATTCATTTTTCAGGCGAGAAAGTGAAGCAAGCAACTGCTTACATTCAATAAATAGTGAGTGGTTGCATGCGTAGAGGTTGCTTTTTTATATTAACTAACAGCTTCAGAAAATTATATTGTTTTAAAGGGAGATTGCATGTTTAAGAAAATAAACAAATTTATTTTATTGGTTGCGTTTGGTTTGATTTTTAGTAACCCGGCCGCTGCTGACAGGACCGTAGAAGATTTTGAAGTTTGGGGAAATATTACAGCACTGGGTAATTTTGGTGCGATTAACCCGAATAATCCGGACTTAAAAAAATTCAGATGGTGGATGGAAGGACAAGGACGTTTTGGTAATGATGCTACTCAATTTACGCAATCCCTGATACGTCCTGGTTTAGGTTATGCGATAACCGATAAAATTGTTGTGTGGGCAGGTTACGCTTGGGCACCAACAGCTGAACCGTTATCGATCGCGCATCCATTTAATGAGCACCGAATCTGGGAGCAAGTGACCTGGGCGGATAATTTCTCATTTGGTAGATTATCAGCACGTAGCCGTTTTGAGCAGCGATTCTTCGACCATAACGCTCCCATTGCTGGTAGTGATGATGTGGCTCATCGATTCCGCCAATTGGTTAAACTGGCGGTTCCAATGCCGGCAATAGATCCGAATCTCAGTTTTATCGTTCAAAGCGAATTGTTTATCGCCATGACGACCGTTGATAATCCTGGTTTCATTTCTCGTGGTTACGATCAGAACCGGGCATTCGTTGGATTGGGTTACAAAATCAATCAGTATGCAACCGTTGAATTGGGTTATATGAACCAATTCATCAACAGACCGCATAGCGCTCGTCCTGATCAAATGATGCACAATCTGGTAGCTAATTTGTTTCTGAATTTCTAAACTGATTTGCTGTACTGCTTTATATAACAGTAGTGTCTGTTTCTTATTCGGCCGATTAATTTCCTTTAACTCAAGAAATTAATCGGCCAAAATTTTTCTGTTTCCAAGCTTGTATCACAGAGTATATCTGTCAACGGATTTCCCGTTTCCTGGTTTTTTTCCTGAATTCATTGTCTATTCGTAATCTGAACAGATCCAAGAAATAGTCATATTTTTTTTCTGTTTCCATTACTATACTGCTCTCTTTCTAATCACAAAGCATCACATGCACGATTTTAAGCCGGGTCAACGTTGGATTTGCGATGTTGATTTACAACTGGGTCTGGGCACGGTCCGGAATGTTGAACATAGAGTGATAATTATCGCTTTTGGAGCGGTGAACGAAACTCGCGCATACGCCAGGCTTTCAGCACCGTTGACACGTGTTATTTTCAAGGTGGGCGATGTCATCAGTAGCCATGACGGCATTTCATTGAAAGTCGAGCAAGTGGATGAGCATGATGGCCTGGTTGTCTATTCCGGCGTAAGTGAGCGCGGAGATTGGCTTGAACTCGCCGAAGAACAGCTAGCACATCATCTGCAATTGAACCGTCCGGCAGAACGCTTATTTACCGGCCAGTTTGACCAGGACAAATGGTTCCGGATTCGCTATCAAACCTTGCTGATGCGTAATCAACTGGCGCATGCGCCGCTATGCGGACTGATTGGTACTCGTACCAGCCTGATTCCGCATCAACTCTATATTGCGCATGAAGTTGCGCGTCGTTATGCGCCCCGTGTTTTACTGGCGGACGAAGTGGGGTTGGGAAAAACAATTGAAGCGGGATTGATACTACACCAGCAATTGTTGACAGAACGTGTCAAGCGCGTACTTATTGTGGTTCCGGAAACCTTGATACACCAGTGGCTGGTGGAAATGCTGCGGCGTTTCAATCTGCAATTCAGCATATTTGATGAAGCACGCTGCCAGTCACTGGAAGAAGGTGGCGAGTGGGAAAATCCATTTCATAGTGAGCAACTCATACTGTGCAGCTTGAATTTTTTGTGCCAAAACCCAAAACGATTTCAGGCTGCACTGGCAGGCAATTGGGACTTGTTGGTGGTCGATGAAGCGCATCATTTACGCTGGTCTGAACAGGAGATCAGCCCGGAGTATGCCATGATTGAGCAATTGGCGTCCTGTATCAAGGGCGTGCTGTTATTGACAGCGACCCCGGAGCAATTAGGCAAAGCCAGTCATTTTGCGCGCCTGCGCTTGCTTGACCCGGATCGCTTCAACAGCTTTGCGGCTTTTGTTGCTGAAGAACAATCCTATGAGCCGATTGCCAAAGCAGTCGAAGCGTTATTGGAAGGCCGGAAGCTGAATGACGCAATCCGGCAGATGATTATTTCGACCGTCGATTCCGCGCAATGCAAAGAATTGCTTGCGCAGCTACAAGGCCAGGAAGCAGATGGGGAACAAAGCCGGCGGGCAAGAAAAATGTTGGCTGAATTATTGCTGGATCGGCATGGAACCGGTCGCATATTGTTTCGTAACACGCGTGCTGCGGTTAAAGGATTTCCTGAGCGCAAACTTAACGCGGTTCCCCTGATGTTACCGGCACAATATCAGCAATGTTTGACCACCTTTGAAACAACGAACCTGTCAAAACCCCAATTGTTGTTGTGCCCTGAATTGCTCTATCAGGTCAGAGCCGAGCCGGAAGATCCCTATTGGACAGACGTAGATCCGCGTATTCACTGGTTAACTGTCACGCTCAAGCAGTTGAAACCGGAAAAAGTGCTGGTTATTACCGCTAATGCGCAAACCGCCCGGGATATCGCTCAGGCACTCAAGATTCTGACTGGCCAATATATACCGGTATTTCATGAGAGCATGAGTTTGATTGAACGTGACCGTGCAGCGGCCTATTTTGCCGATAAGGATGCTGGCGGGCAGGTATTGATTTGTTCGGAAATCGGTAGCGAAGGGCGCAATTTTCAATTTTCCCATCATCTGGTGTTATTTGATTTGCCGCTCAATCCTGACTTGCTGGAGCAGCGCATAGGCCGATTGGATCGTATCGGGCAGACGGAAACCATTCAGATTCATGTTTCCTATCTGGAAAACAGCGCGCTGGCGGTGATGTTTCACTGGTACCACGAGGGCTTGAATGCGTTTGAGAAAACCTGCCCGGCAGGCCAAACCGTCTTCTCGCAAACGGAAGGCGCGCTTATCGCTGCGCTGCATCAGCGTCAAACCCACGGTGACACGTTGTCCGATCTGATCGCTGTTACACAATCGGTCAATCAGGCATTGAACGAGGCGTTGGATCGCGGGCGCGATAAGCTGCTGGAATATAATTCTTTTCGTCCCGCTATTGCGGAAAGACTGTATCAGGAAGCGTGCGCTCAGGATGACGATCCCGTACTGCTGCAATACATGGAGACGGTGTTCGATTGTTGTGGCGTCCATGTCGAAGAACACCGCGCCGGTAGTTTTCTGATTGAGCCGAGCGAACACATGAGCATGCCGTTTCCCGGCTTGCAGGATGAAGGCTCGGTGATTACGTATGCCAGGAATGTTGCGCTCGCCAATGAAGATATGCACTTCCTGACGTGGGAACATCCGATGGTCATCCACGCGATGGAAAGAATCCTGAATCATGAAACCGGTAACGCCGTGGTTTCTGCCATGAAACATAAAAAAGTACAACCGGGCACCTTATTTCTGGAAAGCCTGTTCGTGCTGGAAGCGGGCGGGCAAGGTGTGCAGCAAGGTAATCGCTACTTGCCGTCCGCGTTGATTCGTGTTTTGCTGGATGAACAGGGTAACGACGATTATCCGCACCTGGAGCACGATGCGATCAATCAGCATTTGGCAGCGGTAGCGGCAGGTATCGCCAAACAGGTGATTCAACTGAAAGAAGATGCGATAAAGGCCTTGCTGACTTTAAGCGAGCAAAAAGCTAATGCGCAAGCACCGCAACTCATTGCGCAGGCTGAAACACGAATAAAACAAACCTTCTTCCCGGAAATCGAACGCCTCAAAGCCTTGCAACAAGTCAATCCGAACGTACGCGCAGAAGAAATTCAATTCTTTGAACAGCAATTGCTGCAACTGACCAATGCATTGAAGTCCAGCAATCTGCGGCTCGACGCCGTGCGGGTGATTGTGGCGACGTAAGCTGCAGTGGCTAAACAAAATAAACACCATAACAGGATGTGCTCAATGAAGTGGAAGAGGGCGGATTCAATTTCGAAGTGCAACTTTTGTAAGGAAGTTTATAGGCAAGCTGCGGTAGTATCGGAACTTCTTCATCAACCGTTCAACTGTACAACGGGCAACGCGAATACCTTCACGCAATAGTTGCCGCCATA
The DNA here is from genome assembly GCF_024282095.1 of Nitrosomonas sp. Classification (GTDB taxonomy): domain Bacteria; phylum Pseudomonadota; class Gammaproteobacteria; order Burkholderiales; family Nitrosomonadaceae; genus Nitrosomonas. The sequence goes on along the minus strand of NZ_JAMWZS010000005.1, from coordinate 53,853 downwards.
CTTTGTCAGCGCCATAGACTTTGAAGTTCTTTTCCCAGATACGCTGCACATCGCGTTCAAGCGCCAAGTCTCGTTTGATGCGATCGGTTAGCCGATCAGGATCGCGTTGTCGTGCTTTATGCTCATGAGTTGCTCGACGAGGCAATCTGAATTTGCCAGCGAGATCGGCTCGACCCCGTACTGTTATGTTGATCGACAAATATTGCCATCACTTCGGCCGGCGGTCGAGCATCCTTCCGCAAAATAAGCTGATGCCTTCCGTAATATCTCGCTGGCCCGCTTTAATTCCCGATTCTCACGCTCCAATTCCTTGAGCCTTTCCAGATCCGATGTCGACATGCCTGCACGAACCCCCTGATCGGTCTCCACCCGCCTTACCCAAGTTCGCAATGTTTCCGCTGTGCAGCCAATCTTCGATGCGATCGATTTGATCGCATCCCAATGCTCTTTTTGCTGCTCAAATACTAATCTTGCCGCTCGTTCTCGTACTTCCGGTGAATAACTGATTTGACTCTTCTTCTTTTCCCCCTCTCAAATCATTTAATCTCCGGGAAACCCGTGGGGATTCACTTTAACAGCCTGCTAAAGTTCTGAACCCTATCAATTAATACGCTACATCCGATGATACCTTATTCGTTTTTTAACAAGGGACAATGTCCAGAAATCGCATGGCGGCATGATAAATCTTCCAGGTAATCAGATGCCTGCCGCAAATACTCCAAGAACGTCTGCGCCACAATCGACAATTGCTTGCCGGATGGATAAGCAAAATACCAGTGACGTTCAATTGGAAATCCTTCAACATCAAGTATCGCAAGCTGCCCCATCGGTGCATCAAGCGCCAGAGTATGCCGCGACAAGACGGCGATACCTAATCCGCCAACAATAGCTTGTTTAATCGCCTCGTTACTCCCCAATTCCATGCGAACTTTCAGTTTGTGATTATGTTCTAAAAAAAACCGTTCTGTAGCCATTCTTGTTCCAGAACCTGGCTCACGCATGATAAAGGGCTCATCACAGATGCGATCAACAGTAATTTTTTTTTCATTGGCAAGCAAGTGATCTGCCGCGGCAAGAACAACCAATGGGTTGTCCAAAAATACTTCCGCTACGGCATCAATTGCATCTGGAACTTGACCTAAGATATAGAGATCGTCCTGATTATTGGTTAGTCGCTCTAGTACACGCTCGCGGTTCGTCACTTTCAGTGCAACGTCTATACCAGGGTATTTCTGGCAAAACATGCCCAGTAAACGTGGCGTAAAATATTTCGCCGTAGTGACCACCGCAAGCCGCAGTTTTCCTGATTTCAGGCCTTTCATGTCGGATGCGATCATTTCGAAACGGGAAAAATGCTCAAATATGACAAGACACGTTTGATAAAACTCTTTTCCTGCATCGGTCAGATAAATTTTCTTGCCGACTTGCTCAAATAAAGGTAGGCCAATCTCATCCGCCAGTTTTTTGGCTTGCATCGATACCGTTGGTTGAGTCAGAAATAATTCTTCAGCCGCACGGGTAAAGCTTTTCAAGCGAGCAATCGCTTCAAAAACCTCAAGTTGCCGCAAAGTGCTGTGGCGCATGAAATTCTCCTTGTATTTTCACATATAGATAAAAATCTATCACAATCATCGAAACAATTGATTGTTATTTATGGTTTAAAGATTCTACTATAGTTTTTCCCCGCTGATGGCTACTTCCTAACTAATGTTTATAGCGTGGACTTTTCAATAACTTGGAGATAATTATGGCTACAGAAACGATGAAAGAAGGTAAAGAGCGTTACAAATCTGGTGTTATTCCATATAAAAAGATGGGTTACTGGGAACCCGATTACAAGCCCAAAGATACAGATGTTATTGCGCTATTTCGCATTACTCCACAACCGGGAGTAGATCATGAAGAAGCAGCAGCAGCAGTCGCAGGTGAATCTTCTACGGCAACATGGACCGTGGTATGGACAGATCGACTGACTGCATGTGAACTCTATCGTGCCAAAGCATATAAGTCTGAACTTGTTCCCAATACAGGTCCAGGCACTAAAAACGAAGCGCAATACTTTGCTTATATCGCCTATGATATAGATCTATTCGAAGAAGGTTCGATCGCAAACTTAACCGCTTCCATTATCGGGAATGTGTTTGGTTTCAAAGCGGTCAAGGCATTGCGTCTGGAGGACATGCGCATTCCCGTTGCTTACCTCAAAACTTTCCAAGGCCCTGCAACAGGTATCGTGGTAGAACGTGAACGTTTAGATAAATTTGGTCGCCCGTTACTGGGTGCAACGACCAAGCCAAAACTGGGTCTTTCTGGACGTAACTACGGACGCGTTGTATACGAAGGACTTAAAGGTGGTCTGGATTTCATGAAAGATGATGAGAATATTAACTCACAACCTTTTATGCACTGGCGTGATCGCTTCCTGTACTGCATGGAAGCAGTGAACAAAGCATCTGCGGCTACAGGTGAAGTCAAGGGGCATTATTTGAATGTTACTGCTGGAACTATGGAAGACATGTATGAACGTGCAGAATTTGCGAAATCCTTAGGTTCAGTCATTGTCATGATTGATCTGGTTATCGGCTATACCGCAATTCAGTCAATGGCTAAATGGGCACGTAAAAATGACATGATATTGCATCTGCATCGTGCGGGTAATTCCACGTACTCGCGTCAGAAAAACCATGGCATGAATTTCCGTGTTATCTGCAAGTGGATGCGTATGGCTGGAGTAGATCACATTCATGCGGGCACGGTTGTTGGGAAGCTTGAAGGCGATCCACTCATGATCAAGGGTTTTTACGATACCTTGCGTGACACGCAGACTGAAAAAAATCTAGAACACGGTCTGTTCTTTGATCAAGATTGGGCATCACTTAATAAAGTTATGCCAGTCGCTTCAGGTGGTATTCATGCAGGCCAGATGCATCAATTGCTCGATTATCTCGGCGAAGATGTGATATTGCAGTTCGGTGGCGGCACCATTGGGCACCCTCAAGGCATTCAGGCTGGGGCAGTAGCAAACCGTGTAGCACTAGAAGCTATGGTTCTGGCTCGTAATGAAGGCCGTGATTACGTCAAAGAAGGTCCGCAAATTCTTGAAGAAGCTGCAAAGTGGTGTACACCGCTCAAACAAGCGTTGGAAACCTGGAAAGATATCACCTTTAACTACGATTCTACTGATACCGCTGACTTTGTGCCATCCACAACTGCAAGCGTTTAACCATTTTAGGAGATACAATTATGATGACTAATCCAGGTAATATACTCACACAGGGGCAATTTTCTTTCTTGCCTCCGTTGACCGACAAGCAAATTTCAACACAACTCAAATATGCGTTGAAAAATGGCTGGGCAATCGGAATTGAATACACGGATGACCCTCATCCACGGAATACCTATTGGGAAATGTTTGGTAATCCAATGTTTGATTTGAAGGACCCTGCTGGAATTTTGATGGAAATCAATAGCTGTCGTAAAACTTTTCCAAACCACTATATCCGCGTAACTGCATTTAACTCGACACGTGGAGTGGAAAGTCCAACTATGTCCTATATTGTCAACCGGCCTAAGAAAGAACCAGGTTTTGGTTTGGTGCGTCAAGAAGGAGCTGGACGGAGCATTAGTTATACTATTCACTCCTATGCGACCGACAAACCGGAAGCTGAGCGCTATTAGAGTAGTAAGAGTAAGGTTTCTCTCTCCCCATAAAGGAGGGAGAGAAATAGTAACAATGCAAGGGTGATAGCATTAAATAGAAGTTATCTTAAAGATTAAATTAATATAATTAATGTATGCCAGTCTCTATCCCATGAGACCTCGATGAGTGATCAAACATGTCTAAGCAATCTAAAAACTTAACCTCGTCCAAAGACACATTGATTGATTTGGATGCAGAGTTCCGGGAATCTAATATCCAGGAAGTGCTGGATAAACTAGATCGTGAGCTGATTGGTTTAATCCCTGTGAAGACTCGTATTCGTGAGACTGCAGCATTGTTGCTTGTCGATCGTGTACGTAAACAACTGGGATTATCTGCGGGTGCACCCAGTTTACATATGTGTTTTACTGGAAATCCTGGTACTGGAAAAACGACAGTAGCTCTGCGTATGGCGGAAATCTTACACCGCCTGGGCTATGTACGTGAAGGGCACCTGGTTTCGGTAACCCGGGATGACTTGGTCGGTCAATACATTGGACATACCGCACCCAAAACAAAAGAAGTAATAAAAAAAGCGATGGGGGGTGTTCTTTTTATCGATGAAGCTTATTATCTTTATAAACCAGAGAACGAACGTGATTATGGCGCGGAATCAATAGAAATTCTGCTGCAAACGATGGAAAATAACCGTGATGATTTGGTCGTTATTCTGGCAGGTTACAAAGATCGCATGGATAAATTCTTTCATAGCAATCCCGGCATGCGCTCGCGTATAGCGCACCATATCGACTTTCCGGATTATGGCCCAGATGAATTAGTTGCAATCGCTAAATTAATGTTAGCAAGCCAGAATTACTGTTTCAGTGCAGCCGGGGAAGAGGCCTTCGGGAAATATATACGCCTGCGTATGAAGTCGGAGCATTTTGCCAATGCCCGTTCGGTTCGCAATGCGCTTGATCGTGCTCGACTGCGACAAGCAAATCGATTATTTTCTGGAACAAAGAAATCGTTATCCAAAACTGATCTCATCACATTAGAAGCGGAAGATATTCTAGCGAGTCGTGTTTTTCTTGAAAGTACGCTGGATAGTGAGCGCAATACAAAAAATAAAAAATAAAATTTACAGTACCTGGATGGCGATGGAAACGCTAACTCTCCCCTGGCGAATTTTCCCTAAAACGATCGAAGCGGCTTGTTATAACCGCGGGCGGCTTGCGCTGCTGCGATTAGGCTATCCACTGCGAGTTACATTACAGCAGCATCGTGGATTAGAAGTCATTCTAGACAGTACCATGTGGTTATGTGTTGACAGCAACACAGAGGATCAGCCCATTTTGGCATGGCGCGAGTTTCAGATTCGTGGACGACATAGTTTACACCTGCCCATTTCTTGTGAATTGTGGTTATACCATAGCTGTGCAGGTCTTATCATGGGTTCAGCTCTGGATGATTTGGATCAGGCACTTGAAAAAATTATGCATTGAGCTAATTTTTTCACACCCCTAAATTTCAGAGGATAAAAATGCCACTTGTAGATATGCGCGATATGTTGGATCATGCTTATCAAAATAACTATGCAATTGGTGGTTTTGGACTGGTAAGTCTGGATTTCATGGAAGCTATTATCATGGCAGCCGAATCCTGCCGTTCACCCGCCATTCTTAATCTTTCCGAGCCGCTCTTCAAAGCACATGATTTCAGGCTAATCATTCCAGCGGTTGAACGAGCCGCACATCAGGCTAAGGTACCGATAGCGATACATTTTGACCATGCAAAAAAACACGAATCTATTACCGAGGCTATTAACTTGGGATGTAATAGTGTCATGCTGGATGTTTCCTTAGAGTCGTTTACCGACAATATCACTCAGACTAGCCGTGCCGCAGAAATAGCGCACGCATGCGGCGCTGCAATTGAGGGAATGCTTGGTTTTGTAGGTGGCACAGAAGGGGAAAATGCGGACAATCACCTTGGCGAAGTTATTTATACTTCAGCTGAAGAGGCAAAAGCATATGTTGACCGCACCGGTATAGACTTTCTCGCCGTATCCATTGGCACCCTGCATGGCCGTCAGCATAGCCGGATTAAACTAGATTTCAAACGTCTGAAACGAATTAATGATGAAATTGGAATTCCGCTGGTATTGCATGGCGGCAGCGGTTTGGTTGAAGACCAATACCATAAGTTAATCTTAAATGGCGTTGCCAAAATCAATTGTTACACGGAGCTTTCCGATATTGCAGCCGCGACAATTCGTTCCAATGTTCAAACGCGCGCCAGAAAAGGCTATATTGAGGTTCTTCATGGAGTGACGGAGAGCCTCTTTGAACAAATCAAGCAGTGGATGCATCTTTGGGGTTCGGCAGGCCGTGCAGCGGAAGTATTGATTCAGTGCCGTCCTTGGCAACCCGCAGAACAGATCATCCTTTGCTACGTTGAAAGCCATCGCTTACGACAATTGGATGCCCTGATTGAACTAGGCCGCAAAACCTTAACGGCTATTCCTGGTGTGCGCCAAGTTTTCTCCGGCTGGGCATTATCTGAATTGAATCAATATCGCTTATGCTGGCGTATTCAGCTAGCCCATACCGATGCCATTAGCAACTTACAATCCCATCCGGAGTATATATATTTTTTCAATCAATTATCCCGATCCGTTGACCCTGAAAAAATCAGTATTACTTTTGCTCCGACTTTATCAAGTACGGAATTTGGATTGAAGGAATTAGTAGATGCATAGCCTGTGCTTGCACCTAGCTGTCAAAATCCGGTTCTGGTCAGAACAAAATCACCCCCCTTATTCTAATTAGCGTTACAAAGTGAATTAATTTTCCAATCCCACCCGGTGATTGATTTCACCACATCCGAGGATTCCTCCATACGTCGAATTGCATCGACCAAATGAGATTTGAGCACGCCAATACTGTCGAATATGCGGTTATGAAAGTTCTTTTCGCACAACTCATCCCAGATTTTCCATTAGGAATTTCAAGGTGAGAAAATGGGTGTGAATTTAGCGGGAAGATCGAATGTTTGGTTCATCCGGCAAGTGCATACTTGGTAGTCGCCCCTGCCTTAGCAATGACAGGCGTATTTAAGCAAGCTTCGTCAATATATGGCTGTTTAGCGCGGAAGCGGTTGATCAACTGAAGTAACACAAGGCGCAACAAAATACTCTTTAGCCCCAAGCGGAGTAATGCCCACAATCAGCCAGCGCAGGTTGTATCCCGCCGCACACAGCACAGCATGCAGCGCATCTCCTGCCCTGCAACCAGCAGCGATCCATTCGGTGATCCGACTTCAGGTGCCCAATCGCAGGCTCCACGGCCTGTCGACGCTGGAGCCAGCGTCGCTGCGGCATTGTCAGTGACTTGTACTTGCCACGATGGATGATGTTCACGTCCGGGTTGTCGGCATCCACCCCGCAAAATCCGAGATCGGCAATGACTTGCTTCGGTGTTGATCCTGCATCTTCGAGTAAAATCTGTGTCTGTGTGAGCTGCTTATGAAGAATATGGCCATCGTAGGGATTGCGGGGGAAGGTTTTTGCACCGACCATCAGGCCGTTCTTGTGCGTGACCACAATGCTGGTCTTGACACCGAATTCGTTCGGCTTGCACGCCTTGCCCTTGCCGATGCATTCGACTTTCGGCACATGCAGCGCGTAGAGTTTGTTTTTGTCTTTCGGCTGCTGCTTGTGAATCCGCTGTGCTCGCTCCAGCTGAAGTGGTACCGCAAAACTGTACAGGTTGTTAAGCTCTGCTATGGACAATCCGAGGATCATAATCATGAGCAAGAAACGCACACAATATTCCATTGAATTCAAGGCGAAAGTAGCGCTGGCGGCGATACGGGAAGATGAAACCATTGCGCAACTGGCAGCACGTTATGGGATACATCCCACGCAGATCAATAGCTGGAAACGGCAACTCATAGAACAAGCGGCCGAGTTGTTTTCCAGGAACAACAGTGCTGGCAAAGCAAGCGGACAAACCACAGACGATTTACATCGTGTCATAGGGCAACTGACGGTAGAACGCGATTTTTTAGCCAGAAAGCTCGATCATTAAGCGCAACGGAACGCAAGATGATGATTGAGCTTAACGACAAACTGAATCGCCCCGGTATTTCCGGAGACTGTTTGTTTTGAGTCAAGCTGCCTCAGCTGACTCCTTTATTTGGCGATAATATGCCATTTCAAATTCCGCTGGCGGAATATTTCCAATCGGCTCCAATAACCGGCGATTATTGAACCAGTCCACCCACTCCAAAGTGGCAAATTCCACTTCGTCAATATTGCACCAGGGGCCGCGATGCCTTACGACCTCAGTTTTGTATAACCCGTTAATTGTTTCGGCCAGTGCATTGTCATAAGAATCTCCGACACTACCAACAGAAGCTTCAATATTGGCTTCTGCCAAACGTTCCGTATAGCGAATCGACAAATATTGGCAACCGTGGTCGCTATGATGAATCAATCCTGCGGTTTCCCGCCGCGCCCATAGTGCCTGTTCCAATGCATCGAGTACCAGATCGGTATGCAATGACCGGCTGACCCGCCAACCAACAATATACCGGGCAAAAACATCGATGATAAAAGCCACATAAACAAATCCCGTCCACGTTGCAACAAAGGTAATATCCGCGACCCACAGCTGATTCGGACGAATGGCTGCAAATTGCCGATTGACTTTGTCGGCTGGACAGGCAAGTAAGTCATCTGCAATGGTTGTCCGGCACCTCTTACCGCCCCGGACACCTTGCATTCCAAGCTTCTTCATCAATCGTTCGACCGTACAACGAGCAACGCCAATGCCTTCTCGCAACAACTGTCGCCATACTTTGCGAGCACCATAAACGCGGAAATTGTCTTTCCATACCCGCTGTATATCAAGTTCTAGTCTCATGTCCAGCTTGATGCGGCCAGGCAATCGATCGGGATCTCGCTCGCGCGCTTTGTGTTCGTAATAACTCGACGGAGCAATCTATATTTGTCTGCAGATTGGCTCGACCCCGTATTCCCCTTTGTTGCTATCGACAAATGTCACCATTATTTCGGTCGGCGGTCGAGCTCCGCCTGGGCAAAATAAGCCGATGCCTTACGCAATATCTCGTTGGCTCGCTTTAATTCCCGATTCTCCCGCTCCAATTCCTTGAGCCTTTCCCGATCCGCAGTCGACATGCCTCCCCGAATTCCCTGATCGGTCTCCGCTCTTCTTACCCATGTCCGCAATGTTTCCGCTGTGCAGCCAATCTTTGATGCAATCGATTTGATCGCCGACCACTGCGATCCATGCTCCTTTTGCTGCTCGAATACCAATCTTACCGCTCGTTCTCGTACTTCCGGTGAATAACTGATTTGATTCTTCATCTTCTCCTCCTCTCAAATCATTTTATCTCCGGAAAATCCGGTGCGATTCAATCTGTGCTCCTTTTACTTGGTCGTTTAAGTAGCTCCGATACTATCGCAGCTTGCCTATAAACTTCCTTACAAAAATTGCACTTCAAAGTTGAATCCGCCAGTATTGACTGGCAGTAACTTTTCATCAGCAATCAAAAAAAATTCTAATTTACTGTAGCTCTACAAATCAACGATATCCACTATAACCGAAGCCGGTTTGTGGAAACGTTTTGTGCTGGGCGAATCGTAACCGATCATTAGGCGCTTCTTGTCAAACAATGTAATCGCTTCAGCATGATCAGCACCTGTCTCAACCTGCTTCCAGGTTGAGCCTAGGGATTGTTGCACAAGCACATTTTCTGAACGCCAAACGAACTTTTCTTCATCACCACTCATTTTCCCAAATGCCTTGATCGCTGCTTTCCATCGAAAAACTAATGGTGGTGAGTCAAGACCTGTAGTTGGTCCGGCAAGAACTAACAGATCATCACCATCCCAGCACAAATCACGAACTCCATGCCCAGCCAGATCCAAAAAATGGCGACGATATTTAAGCCCCGTGGGACCAATCTTTGTCAGTTGCAACTGATCGGCTTTCGTACTAGGTGAATCAATCCGCTCCGGCGCTAATTCAAGAATAGTTGCGATTCCTCGTAACACTGGCCCGCGCATTCCTACAAGCACTCTTCCATTGGGCACACATGCTAAGCCCTCAATATCAATGCCATTATCCTTGCCAGGAATTCCACCATTTTGGTCACAAAAACGAGTGAATAGCGTATCGCGTCTAATCTCGTCCAGCAGTTCGCTTGTGGTTGCATCACATCTAAGCTGAGCTGCACGTGTGTTGTTGGCACCCTCATTCAGAGAAAGTCGAAACTGATTATTTTTGTTTTTATGCAGGAACATGCAACCTAGAAAAAATCGATTTGCATCTGGTTTCACTTTACCAAGTAGTTCCAAATTCTTCTTTGTATCAAACGTTGCATCCGCCTTACCGCGTTTCAGACTATGCGAGCCAACCAGCCATAAGAGCTGATTGGTATAGTCAAAATCCATCCCTTCAAGATCAACTTCCATCACCTGTTTTGTCTGGTCTTTTTGTGGCGGGATTGGAAAATCAAACCAATTACTCAAATTGATCAATTCCTTGAGCCTAAAACAAGTGCCATCATCAAATTCTTTAAGTCTGGCTAGATCGCCCCCTTCGTCGCCTGCTGCGAAAATCGAATCCCCTAAACGTACAAACGCAGACAGAGACTTCGATATTCCCTCCCCTTCTTTCTCAAATTGAAGCTTGATCTTTTTCATTGATTCACTCCAGTAAAAATTTTCTTAACGAACAAGACAGCCTTCGCAAGTTATACCCTCTCAACCGGAGCCATTTTTTCTGTGCATTTTTCATTGATTTAGAAGCCATAGTCAGTATTGTTGTCCGGCTGCCACAATTTCTCGTTTTGGCAGTTCTTAGTCTGGCAGTAGCAAATACAGACTCAATCGGATTGGTGGTTCTGATATGCTGCCAATTCTCGGTAGGATAATCATAAAAACCAGCATGGAATCTTTGTCTTTGGCCAGACAGTCCATCGCGCTAGGGGTATTTCCGACTGAACCGTTCAATACAGTCATCCAATGCTTTGTAAACTTCTTTCCGGGCTCTGCCTGCCAGATATTATGCAAAGCTTTTTTGACGTTGGGCTGCATGGCTTTGGGCAGTTTTTCTAATTGACAGTTTTATGCACCCAAGCAGTGTCTCTGAAAAATCTCCCTTTGAAATGCCCCTCGGGTAACACCAGGGCAGAAATTCCTCAATATTTCAGCCAGTGCGTATCAATAAATGCCTTTAGCTATCTTGTCAGGTATTTATGGCTTTAGCAGGACAATTTTGTCCATAAAATAGCGCGGCCCACCGCTCCCATGTAACCTGGTGCGCAATTAAGCTGCCTTCAGATCCACAGGATTATCTACATCAGGAATAATCAGTCTATCGCTAAAAAACATGATCTCAGTACCTATGTAGCTATCTCGCGCACGATGCTTCATATCATAGACTATAGATGGGTAACCTTTATACATTTCAATGGCTTCTGGTACATTGTCGTATGAAACCATCCAATACTGGTCGATCTGTTCCTTGACCAGCTTTGCGATGTTTATATGGTCATCATGTGAATAGTCGCCTTCATAAGGCCACCATCCTTTGACATAGTAGGGAGGATCAAGATAAACGAGCGTTTTACTTGGAAGTGCAGGCAATACGGATTTAATAAATTCTTCTGCATCCAGGTTATACAAGCGAATCCGTGGGCGAAACATGGCAATCCATTCAATCCGGCGAATCAACTCATTTTTGTTAAAACGCGGATCAACCGCCCAAAGCTCGCTCTGTTTTATTTCCCTGAATGCATTTTTCCAGAGCACTCCTGGTCGGTTAGTACGATTCAGAAAAAAGTTCGAGAATCCGACCTCAAGCAGACTATGATCGGCAGGCGTATTAAGAATAGCTTCTTGTTTAAGCCATTCTTCTTTTGTTATTTTTACATCATGAATGGCTCTACAAAGCTCTTCCGGTTGATTGATAACGCTATGCCAGAAAGCAAATACAGCAGGACTCAAATCGTTCAGATGAATACAGGATACATAGCCCTGAGTAAGCAAGTTTAGCGCTATCCCAGCGCCGCCAGCATATGGCTCAACGTAATGACCGTCCAGCAAGGCATTGTGCCTAAAAACCATCTTGAAAAAGTCTGCCAATCTGGCTTTGTCGCCCGGGTAACGTAGTGGGGTATCGAACTTCATAGCATATTTCCCAATTTGATTGCTTCGCTTGAGAGTGTAGCTTATTTGTTAATTATCTTGTGTGACATTTAGATGACATATTCCTGTATTAAACTGCTATCGCAACTCAGAAACGCAATCTTAATTTAACACGGGAGAATCTTATGAAAAATGATATAGCCATTGATATCTTACGCATTGCCGCAACACTGACAAACACTGCATTAAGCAACAAACCTCAGAAAATGCGTTTGTGCGTTGGATAGCGTGTTTCCAGTATATGGATCTACACCTTGCGGTTTAGAAGATGCTGAATTTAATACTTGAAGCAACCACGAGGATACCCCGGGCTACTTCCTTTTGATAGTGTTGGATTCATTATGCGCCTAGTAGTAATTTGACCATTTGCACCACCAGAGCCACCAGCACTAGATAAGAGGAAAGAAAAAATGCTTGAAAAGTGCATCAATTAGGGATTAGCGCAGAAAAATAAACAAAAACCAGTTTGGTACAAAATATCAAAGAATAGAACAAAAATATAAAATTTTGCGTCTTATTTGGCACAAATAATGGGACGATAATATCAACTCCAATTCATCATTCTTAATATTCAAAATAGTGATTTATGCAGAATGCAGATTCTGCGTAACTACTGCATGGCTTTCAATATAGCGCTGGTGTTTCTTTTCTTTAATGGCATTGATATGCACCAGAATCAATGCATCCACGCAGTTCGAAAAACTAGGATCAATATTAAAACCCAGAAATTCACAACCACCCGGCTCGCATAGCTCCACGTATTGCTTATACAATACCGGCACCTTTACGCCAAATTCTTCCATTTTTTCTTTAAGCACCGCATAGGCTTGCTTATATTCAGTTGCATCCGAAACCTTATTGAATGGTGAAAAATCTTCAATCAGATCAAATTCAAATTGAAGTCTGGCACGAACAAGCAATTCGTCTTTGCCGAAAAGCCCTGTATAAAAACCTGCAATCACTCTCTGCGCAGACTCAGGCAAAGAAGTGCTCAGCGAAACCGGCCCAACCATATAGCGTATCTCTGGATGCTGATACAGATAAGCGCCAATTCCATACCACAGATAATCCAGGCTGCGTTTCCCCTGATATCTGGGTTGAATGAAACTGCGCCCCAACTCGATCGCGTGCTCCAGATAAGGCCTAAACGCTGGACTAAACTCGAATAAGCTATGAGTGTACAGCCCTGCTTCTCCATGTTCCTTGAGAATCCTGGCGGCTTCTCCGATGCGATAGGAGCCGATAATTTCCAATTCGTCTTCGTCCCAGAGAATCAGGTGCCGGTAATAGCGATCATAACTGTCGATATCCAGAGCATTACCGGTTCCCTCCTGTACCTGCCTGAAAGATAATTCTCGCAACCGGCCGATTTCACGCATCACACTGGAATTCGACATATAGTCAAATAAATAGATGTGCTTGCCATCCTGGGTTTTACCAATGAGTTGCGAAGCTTTCAATTCCTTGCGGATTAATTGGGTGCGAACTGGGTGAATGATATTTTCAATCGGTTTGAACAGTTCTTTTTTCTTCTTCTTACCTAATAAATAGACCTGCTTGCGCATCAGTTTCGCCACAGCTTTTTTGGATAAATCCATTGCCGCAATCGATTCCCACGGGATCGGTTTGCCGATCCGAAATGAAATTTCACCGCCCTTTTGGTTGAACATCTCATTGACCAGCATCACTGTACCTAACGGTTTATAGATACTGGAAAGGCCATAAAACAGCGTTGAATTCTTGCCACCGATATAGACTGGAACAATGGGAGTCTTGGTTTTCTTGGCTAGCGATAAGAAACCGGTTTTCCATTTACCATCGCGTACGCCCATCGGGGAAATTCGCGAAACTTCTCCGGTTGGAAATAAAATGACCGCCTGCTCCGCTTCCAGTGCCTCAACTATCTGATGCATGCTTTCGCGATGATTGGCTGATTCTGACGAGTTGTCCACCGAGAGAAACAAGCTTTTCAGCGGATCAATACAATTCAACAAAGCCGTTGCAACAACCTTCACATCGGTTCTGATCTCCGATACCAGCTTGAGCAGCGCCAATCCATCCAGCGAGCCGATGGGATGATTGGCGACAATCAGCAAACGACGTTGATCAGGGATGCGTGCGCGGTCTTTGCTGGAAACCTGAAAGGTAAAATTAAAATGCTCCAGTACCGCATCGTTAAACTCCAATCCCTCCAGATATTGGTGAGTCTCAATGAAATCGTTAATTTCTTTCTGATGAAAAAGCTTTTTTAAGACTGAGGAAGCCGCCTTCATCAGCGGCTTGTCATTGGCCTCATCCGTATTCTGAAAATAATCTTTCAGCAAGGCATCGACATTCAGCATAAACCGACTCCATTACGGGAATTGAATGTTGGATACGATAGAGGATTAATGTGACAGAAAAATGACGTTAACTTTTTACTGATTTATTAACTGAATTTCCGAGAGATTGGCGAATTTGATATGATGATATCGATGCCTGCGCTGAAGCGCAGGCATATTTGCGCGATCAACTTCGCCTAAAGAGTTTTCGCGAACCGCGTGGAATCGTAATATACCTGAAGTACAGATACGCTCTTACCATTCACTCCTGCGCGAGGCAGAAACCAAGCTGAGAATCCACTCTTCATGAAAACAGATAACTCAAACTTTATGCCTAAAAAAGGATGAAGTAGGTAACAATATGCCCACAATACTCAGGTTAAGTTCTTATCGTTTCTTCTTTTACAGCAACGAAAAAGGCGAGCCACCACACATTCACGTGCAACGCGAGAGATTTCTTGCTAAATTCTGGTTAAATCCCGTCGGGTTAGCAAGCTCAAAGCACTTTTCTTCACATGAGTTACGAGCGATACAGAAGCACGTTGACGAAAATCGACAGATGTTTATGGAGGCATGGAATGAGTATATTGGCAGTTGAAACATATGCTTTAGCAGAAGGTGTTGAATTTACAGATGACGATATGATTGTCTCTCTGGTGGATGGAAGAAAAATCATTGTTCCTTTAGTGTGGTTTCCTCGCTTGGCAGCTGCCACGAAAAATCAGCGAACGAACTACGAACTTCTGGGCGATGGTGAAGGTATCCATTGGCCAGATATCGATGAAGACCTCAGTGTGTCTGGCTTACTGCGTGGAAATCATTAACGGCATCTTATAACTATCGAACATTGGGCATTGTGGAAAAGCTATTGCAATCTGTTATCCTATTTTCATGAAAGTAAATGAAATTTTGAGCATGCTGAAACGAGATGGCTGGTATCTTGTCACAACACGAGGCAGTCATCGACAATTCAAGCAAGCGAAACTGAAGGAGTAAATCATGCATTACGCAATCGTTGTCGAAAAAGCGGAAAATAACTACTCAGCCTATGTGCCCGATTTGCCTGGTTGCATAGCAACCGGCGCTACCATTGAGGAAGCAGAACAGGAAATTCGTGACGCGATTGAACTGCATATCGAAGGTATGATTGAAGATGGTTTGCCTGTACCGCAGCCAACAAGTATTGTTCCATATGCTGAAATAACCGTCTAAATTTAAATTAAATTTTCTGATCAACCCACTTCCTGATGATTTCAGCCAACCATTCCGGCTCATCCAGCGGCAAATCATGCCCCGCCGACTCATGCTGCACATAGCCGGTTTGCCAGGTTTGTGCCAGTTTCAGGCTGCAACGGTAATCCACCAGACGATCCGCTTGGCTGGTCACAACGAGTATGGGCTGTTGCGGCTTGGCTGCGATGGAAAATTTTAGCGCTGCCAGAAATTGATTCCTGGCGCTGGCCGTTGACACCGGATTTTGCTGCCGCCACTGCTGCCAGGACCCCAGCAATTTACTGTCGTGCTGATGGCGGTTTGAAGTCAGATTCAGAATATCCGCTTCCCTTTGTGCAGCAGAATGGGTAATCATCTTGAGCACTTGAGGATAGATCGTCCAGCGCAAGCGATGGTAAAACGGCGATAGCGGTCTCGCGCTGGTGTTGATTAAAACAACTGTTGCCACTTCATGGGGATAGCGCGTCATCCAATCCATCGCGATCATTCCGCCCATCGAGAGTGCGATCAATCTGAGCGGTTGGGTTGTGTCGATTTGCTGGCGCAGTGCTTCGGTCATTCCCGCGATGGTTTTTGGGCTGGTGAGCTGATGCAACCGGCCATTGCCTCGGATATCCGGTGTACTGATCACGGCATCGGAAAATTGTTGCTGCAGATTGCCGGTAAATTCCCCCCAGTGCCGGGCTTCACGCAATAATCCGCGGATCAGCACAAAATGTTCACGTTGCATCATGAATACCAGAGCACCCGCGCTTGTTGCTCCAATTCCAGCGCATCACTGTCATTAATCCAGTTTTGATACGATAACGTTGCATGCAACAAAAATTCCATCAGAATTAAGTGGCTTCTCAACACCCGATTGAGTCGATGCAGCTTGATCGGGTGATATAGCCCCGACAATCGGCGTAACTGCAGCGGATTCTTGCGTATCCATCGCCACGACCCCATTTCCAGTGTCAATGGCAGAAAAACGTTATCGTTCTGCAGCGATTTCAGATACAGAAAATCCCATAGATCGCCATGCACCAGATAATGCTGCGATTGCGGTTCAAACAGATAATCCTGATGCGGATAGGTTTGCATGAAGAGATTGCGCAGATTACACACTTCCTTTAAATGTTTGATCGGCTCAAGCCGGCTTCTGGCATAAGGAAACCAGATTTGGTTGCGAAAACCGAAACCGGAATGACAATCCAGAACCAGGCTGAACGGCGCAGGTAA
Organism: Nitrosomonas sp.; assembly: GCF_024282095.1. Classification (GTDB taxonomy): domain Bacteria; phylum Pseudomonadota; class Gammaproteobacteria; order Burkholderiales; family Nitrosomonadaceae; genus Nitrosomonas. The sequence continues at coordinate 37,199 of NZ_JAMWZS010000005.1, read as the reverse complement.
AACTTCTTGCGCAATAAAATCGCACAACGCCTGCGCTTCCGGTTGCATGGACTCATCCGCTTTGCCGCGGTACCACGGCAATCGGGATGAAATGCGGTGCCCGCCGGCCAGTAGAATGGTTTTTTCGTGACTGTCCACCGGCGCATTGCGCATCAGATCGACGCCTTGCCCGTTTGCGCGAGTGTTATTCAACATCCCAACTGGATTGACGATGGGCAGGATGTTAATTCTTACCCGCTGCAGCATTTCAGCCAGAACCCGATCCCACTTCAAACGCTCCAGCAGGCCCTCAAGAAATGCAATGACCACTTGCGTGCCAATACGCTCCAACCCATGGATACCGGCGACATACGTCACACACGGAATATCTTGCGCACTATTGCCGAGTGTCAGCACATACACCGGCAATTCACTATCACCACAAGCTACGCGGCATAGCACCCTAGTATGTAAATGCACGGCGTTGTCCTGCTGAATAATGGCTTCAATTTGCTGCAGCTCGGGTAATGCCTGTTTCAAAGTGGGTGTGCTATGCATTATGTTCGGGTGTAGTGTCGCCGGTTAAGATGTTGTCGAAAACAAATCTTACTTGAATCCGCTGATCGGCATCAAAGATTCATAGCAAAAATCACTCCCCAAGCTTTTTTCACAAAGATTTCATGAATATTTAACAAATACTTCAAGGAAGCTTAACAAACACACTTTATGCTGTGGAACCGTCACTTATCCACTTAAAAAGGCATGTATGTTAAAAAATAAAGCCCCTATCAAAGTAAGAAGTGTTTGGATTTCCGATGTGCATCTCGGGTTCCGCGGTTGCCAAGCGGAAGCGCTGCTGCATTTTCTGCATTCGGTTGAAACCGATTACCTTTTCCTGGTCGGCGATATCGTCGATTTCTGGAGTATCAAAAAGAGTCCTTATTGGCCGCAAGCGCATACCAATGTGGTCCGGTCCATTTTAGGCAAAGCCAAACATGGCACCAAAGTCATTTATATACCGGGTAATCATGATGAAGGTATGCGGGACTGCGTTGGTCACGTTTTCGGTAATGTGGAAATTCACCAGGATTATGTACACACTACAGCCGAAGGTAAAAAGCTGTTGATCATGCATGGCGATGAATTTGATGTCATCGTCAAAAATAGCCGCTGGCTCGCAAAACTCGGCAATGTCGCCTACGATACGTTGCTGGATCTGAATCACTACATCAACGGTTTACGCAAATACTTCGGGTTTTCTTATTGGTCGCTCGCAGCCTATCTAAAATTGCGGGTAAAAAACGCAGTCAGCTACATCAGCAGTTTTGAGGATGCATTGGCGCATCTGGCAAAAGATCGTGGCGTCGATGGCGTAGTTTGCGGTCACATCCACCACGCTGAATTGAGAGAAATCAACTCGATACTGTATTGCAATGACGGTGATTGGGTGGAAAGTTGCTCCACATTGCTGGAACATAACGATGGATCATTGGAACTGGTTTTCTGGTCCGAGCGGTTTGAGCAACACAAAAACTATGTGCAGGAAGAATTGCTGGCCAGTAAAAAAGCTGCGTAAGCCCGCAACATGACAAGCTTCCAAACCGCTGCAAACTGTATCACTCAGGATGATATTGGAGGCACTGGATGATATCGGAGATGCGCATTGCAAGTTAAGCATGTCCTCAGTCTGGACGGCGGCGGCAGTCATTTGCTGATTCAATTGAGCGTATTGGCTTGTTTGGAACAAGACACCGGCACCTCAACCTACGATCTATTTGACATGATGGCCGGTTCCTCATCAGGGGGATTGATTACCTGCCTGATCATGGGACGCGGCATGAGTGCAACAGCAATCATCCGATTAGTCGAGCAAGAAAAATTGCTGGAAAAAATAATGGCAGAACATTGGGTAAATCGGTTATTCAATAAACTGCAAATCCGCCCAAAGTATCAAGGCACTTCGAAGCGTTTGGCGTTACAAAAAGAACTGGGAAGCTTGAGGCTGTCATCGCTCAGCAAGCGCATATTGATTCCCTGTTTCAACCTCAATCAGGATCAACTGGAAGTTTTCACCAATGACAACCAGCCGGATTTCCTGTTAAGCGAAATCGCCGATGCCTGTACAGCGGCACCATCGTTTTACCCGCCCGTGCAAATGGCGGATGGCGACTGGCGCATCGATGGCGGTGTCGGCATGAATAACCCCGGGCTCAGCAGCTATCTCCATGCCAAGCAATATTGGCATGCCTGCGAAATCAAAGTGCTCTCCATCGGCTCAGGCTGGCGCAGCTTTGCAGTGAACGGCGCCAAGGCGTGCGGCTATGGCGGATTACAATGGTCGGCGAAAGGAATCGCGTCCATCATTCTCAGAGAGAAGATGATGGCAAATGTCAGAATGACCGGGGAAATGCTGGGCAATCGCTTGTTGTATATCAATCATTGTCTGAAAAACTTCGATATGCCGGACAGTATGGATTCCGCCAATAACGCGGTCATGCAGCAAAAAGCATTAGATGTCGGCAAATTATGGTACGCCGATCAGCGCCAACAAATCCATCAATGGATGCAAAACAGTTAACTGACCAGAAGCGTCGTTGATTCACTGCAACATGTCACTCATGAACCACCGGATGACTGTCACTCTAGGTGTCGATTCAATAATCCAATATCCATCAAACTGTCACATAAACGCCAAAAAACCGTCATTTTTTTGTCATCGCAGATCGCTAAACTTTGTTGGTCTCGTTGAATATGACCATGATGATGCCACCAAAGAATATTAATACACTGGCTGATTCAGGTTCGCATTCAATGCCACGCCAATCCGTTGGGAAGTCACACTAATATGAAAATATTTTATGGTATTCAGGGAACAGGTAACGGTCATATCACGCGCGGCCGGATTATGGCCAGGGAATTACAAGCTGCGAATTTTGAAGTGACTTATCAGTTTAGCGGCAGGCCGCAGGATAAGTTTTTCGACATGCATGTTTTTAACGGTTATCAATGGCGCCAAGGCCTGACTTTCAGTACTCAGAACGGCAAAATCAATCACTTGAAAACAGTATTTCAATCCAAACCGCTACATTTCCTGAGAGACATCAAACAATTGGATTTGAGTAGCTACGATCTGGTTATTTGCGATTACGAACCGGTAACCGCTTGGGCGGCACGCCGGCAAAACAAGAAAACTATCGGCATCAGCCATCAATATGCGTTTCAATACGACATCCCGCGCGCGGGTAATGATCCGTTGTCTGAAGCTGTCATGAGCAATTTTGCGCCGGTGAGTACCGGCATCGGTTTGCATTGGCATCATTTTGATCAGCCCATTCTGCCACCGGTGATTGAAACACCCATCGCGCAACAGCGGACACAAAAAAATAAAATCGTCGTCTACCTGCCGTTTGAAGATCAGCATCGTGTGATGGCAATTTTGGCGCCCTTCAAAGCATTCGAATTTTTCAACTACTCCCCTGAGGTCATCCCCTCCGCGCACGAACACATTCACTGCAAGCCGCTATCGCTGGAAGGCTTTCAAAGCGATTTGGCGGATTGTGCGGGCATCATTTGCAACGCCGGCTTTGAACTGGCCAGCGAATCGTTACAACTGGGCAAGAAAATCCTGGTAAAACCGGTACATGCACAGATGGAGCAGGTATCCAATGCACTGGCGCTGCAAACGTTAGGTTACGGACGCATGATGCACGTCATGGATGCTGCACTGATTGAGCAATGGCTCTATGCAACCCAAGCCGTTCGCGTCACTTATCCGAATACCGCCCGGTATCTGGTGCAATGGATCAAGGATGGCATGCCGCCGATTGATCGATCATGGTACCAGCAGATTTGGTCTGGGGTAACCGTATCACCCGTTGCATGTGCTTAACTGAATATTAGACTTTGATGAAAAATAATTCCCTATTTCAACCCGATCAGCTGATCATCAAAATACCGTCACCACAGAAAATCCTGATTATCTATAACCCGATATCCAGTGCAGGCAATACCGAAACACTCGCCTGCAAGCTGGAAATGGCATTGGCTTTGCAAGGAAAAGTCGTTACCGTGCGCACCTCTGAAAAAAAGATGAAAGGTTACACGCGCATTACAGACGATATCGCAGCCAGTGATCTTGTCGTGGTAGTCGGCGGAGACGGCACCATCAGAAAATTGCTGGATGCCATCAACCAAACGGGCACGCCGATTTATGCCATCCCGGGTGGCAATGAATCATTATTTGCACGTTCCTATGAAATGAGTACCAGCGCCGATGACTTGCTTCGGGCCATTGATGCAGGAACATGCCTGCAGCAATTCTATGGCTTAATCAGCGGTCAAGGCATCCAAGGGGAAAAGCCTTTCTTTCATATGGCATCCATGGGTCTGGATTCGCTGACGGTCAAGAATATCGGTAAACGGAAAGGACCGTTGAATGATTCGATTTATATCTGGCATGGACTGAAAGCGTTATGCGCCTTGCATCATCCGACGGTATCGGTCAGCGTTGATGGAAAACAAGTCATTGATCATGGGTCCGGATATATCATAGTGGCCAACAATTCAGCGTATGCCAGAAATTTGCAACTCGTGCCAACTGCTGATCCATCAAAAAACGAGCTTGTTTTGGGTTTCCTACCGGGAGCACGGCATCAGCATGAGTTGATCAAAGCCATGAAAATCCTGCAACACAAACCCGCAAATCTGCCCATGCAGTATTTTTCAGGAAAACATATTGCATGTACCCTGCATCAGCAATCTTACCCGCTGCAAGTGGATGGCGATTATTTCCGCAATCGCGATATCGAGGCGGAAAGCACCGTTGCGTTCTGCATCAGCCCAAGACCCATTCGCGTATTGATTCCACCTTATCTGCATAGCGATGCACTTCAGGTTGCCAATAACTGACCTGTTAACAGGTCGTTAAAACGCATTCGAAGCAATCGCCTGCTTTAGTTTATATATCTCAGGTTGATTCAGTGTTTCATGCTGCAATAATTCTTCCGCAGTCTGATTCAGCAAGTTTCGATTGGTTTGCAAAATATTGATTGCGCGCTCCAGTGCCTGATCGACCAGTTCACGTACGGCAATATCAATCTTGTTGGCGGTTTCTTCGCTGTAATTACGATTCTGCGGCATCGGAATATTCGTTTGTAGAAACACCGATTGTTCCCGATCATAAGCCACATTGCCCAAAGTTTCACTCATGCCGTAGCGCAGCACCATGGCTCGGGCAATATCGGTAGCGCGCACCAGGTCATCCGCAGCCCCTGTGGATACTTCGCTGAACACGATTTGCTCGGCGGCACGCCCACCCAGCAACACCGCCATTTTATTTTGCAATTCCACACGCGTCATCAGATAGCGATCTTCCGTCGGACGTTGAATGGTATAACCCAATGCGCCGATGCCGCGCGGAATAATCGATATCTTGTGCACTTCGTCAGTGCGCGGCAGTGCCAATGCCACCATGGCGTGGCCCAGTTCATGGAATGCCACTACGCGCCGTTCATCAGGATTCAATAGACGATTGCGTTTCTCCAATCCCGCGACAATACGTTCGATGGCATTATTGAAATCTTCCATGGCCACATTGTTAGCACCGCGTCTCGTGGCCAGCAGTGTGGCTTCATTGATAAGGTTTGCCAGATCCGCACCGGTAAATCCGGGCGTCAAAGCCGCAATTTGCTCGATTTTCACATCAGTATGCAACTTCACCTTTTTTGCATGCACCACGAGGATTTGCTCACGCCCGATTTTATCGGGTCGATCCACCAGCACTTGCCGATCAAACCGTCCGGCGCGCAATAACGCCGGATCAAGAATTTCCGGACGATTGGTCGCGGCCAGTAACACAATTCCGCTGCTGGAATCGAAACCGTCCAATTCGGCCAGCAATTGATTCAGTGTTTGCTCTTTCTCATCATGCCCTCCGCCCAATCCGTAGGCACCGCGCGCACGACCCAGCGCATCCAATTCATCGATAAAAATAATGGCTGGTGCCATTTGCCGCGCTTGCTCGAACAAATCACGCACCCTGGCTGCCCCCACACCGACAAACATTTCGACAAATTCCGAACCGGAAATGGAAAAGAACGGCACTCCCGCTTCACCTGCCACGGCGCGTGCCAGTAATGTTTTACCGGTACCTGGCGGCCCTACCAGCAAAATCCCTTTGGGTGCGCGACCGCCCAAACGGCCATAATCAACAGGATTTTTCAAAAAATTGATGATTTCAACCAATTCTTCCTTGGCTTCATCAACACCCGCCACATCATTAAAGGTTACTTTGGTTTCCTTCTCCACGAACACTTTGGCGCGGCTCTTACCGATCGACATCAATCCACTGCTCATATTGCCGCCCATACGCCGCATAATAAAAAACCAAATACCGATAAAAATGGCCGTGGGTACAATCCAAGAAAGTAAATCGCGCAACCAAGTGCTTTGCACAACTCCGGTATAAACCACGTTGTGTTTGTCCAGTATCTCAGCCAACCCAGGCTCTACGCGCGTAGTCACAAAATCCTTAAATCCGTCTGCATGCTGTTCCTTGAGCGTGCCATAGATCTGATTTTGCGTAATTGCGATTTCGGCAACACGTCCCTGTTCCAGGAAATGTTGAAATTGACTGTACGGAATAGGCTTAATCTGAGTGTATTGCGTATATAAATTCTGTATCAACAGCAAACTCAGTACCGCCACAATGATAAACCAGAAGTTGACTTGTGCTTTTTTATCCATGGATTGCCTCAATTTTTATCGGTGATCATATTTCCTGTCATGCCAGAATCCCTTGGCACAATAAGATACCTCAATCAGTGATAATTTTCAGCAATCCATTGATTGATGTGATGTATCGACACTCAAATCAGAAACGCCAATCCATCTGCAGACCGCCGATATTGACTTGTTCGGAATATTGCCCGGCAAGAAGGTCTGCGGTTGCTCCGCGCCGGTTAATCGTGGCATCGTCCATAAACAAGTGTGCATAAGCAGCGTGTATATTGACATTTTTCAGCACTGCATACGTCACACCTGCTGTTAACCAGTAGCGACTGCTGTCAGGGATTCTTGGCGATCTGTGCTGCGCATTCGGAACCGGTGTCTGGTCGTATGCAAATCCGGTTCTCAGCATCCATTTATTGCCTTCGGACAGATAATTGATACCAAAGGCATAGCGCCATGTATCCTGCCATTTCATATCCACCACGTCATCGCGTTGCGCCGATAAAAAATCCGTTCTGAGTTCGCGCACCAGACTCCAATGTGTCCACAAAGCATCTGCAGAAATTGCCCAGCGCGGATTGAGGCGATGAGAAAAACCAAACAATACATTATCGGGCAGTGTGACCGAGGTGCGCGCATGCGTATCAACAAAACGGTCGCCCTGTGTTAATACTGCGGCACTATCGGGTACAGAGAAATTTGCATTGCTATGCACGTCATGCGCAACTCTAAAACGATAACTCACACCCAAATGCGTATCTTGATTCAACGCATAAAAAGCGCCAAAGTTATAACCAAACCCTACACTATCGCCTTTGAGTGAGGCATGTCCATCCGCTGCTTGCGGTAGCAACCCCTGACCGGCACAAGGCGCCGGCCCCAAAGCTTGCAGGCAAATGGATCCGAAATCAACGGCATTGGTTAATCTGGTTCGCAGGTACTGCACATTAAAACCGGCGCCCAGTGAAAGCTTCTCTGTTACTTTCAGGGATAGGGATGGATTAAAGTTCAGCACTGCAATTTCCGAGTCAAGCGCTTGATAGCGCCCTTTCCAGCCAGAGTCATAGCTGTTTCGCATACCAACAGGCGTATTAATTCCAAAGCCGAATGCCACCCGCTTGGTCAATTCCTGGACATAATAAATATTGGGAACAAATACCAGATTCGCTGCATCACCCCCTTCATTTCCCCTGAGCGGCGCGCCGCCAAGTGCCGGACTCAACTGTGAAGCGCTGTTGTGAAAGGTTGCAGACGGTGCGACAACATAGCCTGCCATCGAGGCTAATCTGCCCCGAACCTGGCTCATCGCACCGGGATTAAAAAACACCATGCTGCCGTCAGTAATGTTGGTCGGAGCGCCGGAAAATGCCTGTCCCAGTTCTTTAACACTCTGCTCCATTACTGCGATACCGGCACTCATTGTCGGTATCGAAAAGAAAACGATAAAAAAACTTATAAAATAGATACCACTATGAGAAAAACGAGCTGTAGCATTATTCAATTTGAGATTTTACTCCCCGTAGTTTTTCTACTCGTCATCATGCGAAACAATCAGCATGACCGCACAACGACTTTCTTAAGATCGCTGATCATCTGATCGGCTGTGTCATTGCTTGGAATTCTTGGGTATAATTTTCCTATTGTCAATAAGACATATCCGACAATCAGAAGTATAAAATCAACCTATTTCGCGAGAGCGGCTTAATTTGATTATGGCTATACTTCTTAACAACTCAATTCGCCTAATTTAGATTAAGCCTGTTTTCATTTCAATTAATTCCTTATTAATTGCGCGGATTAATAGGAAATTGATCAGCAAAATGCGTACAATTTATATCACCAACCAACAATGAAAAATGATTACAAGGGATCAATGTTGGACAACCATAACGAAGATTCTCAGTTTCAGCAATCCAATTACTCTGCCGCCCTGCTTGCAGAACAGATAAAGCTGCTTCACCAACAAGCTACATCTGCTTTTCTTGGTACGCTCTTCATCGCGTTGGCGCTCGTCTTGGTTTTTTGGGATTATGTTCCCAAGAGCTGGCTTCTGGGGTGGTTAACAACGGTCTGTCTACTTACTTTTGTCAGATTCCTGCTCGTCAGGGCATATTTTCGAAAAAATCCTTCGGTAGCCGAGTCAGCCGCTTGGGGCCGCCTCTTTGTATTAGGTGTATTTCTTTCGAGCGTAGTCTGGAGTATAGCGGGAGGCATTTTTTTTGTTGAAGACAGCGCGGTTCACCAATTATTCCTGGCCTTCCTGCTTGGCGGCATGATCGCGGGAGCGATGTCTACCTTATCATCGTACAAAAATGCTTTTCTGGTTTTCTCAGTACCCGTTATTTTTCCTTATCTCTACCAAGTAGTCACCCATGAAAGTGATACCTATATTGCAATAGCATGCACGTATCTACTTTTTATTATCCTGATAGGCAAGATTTCGCGTCAACTGCACTACACCATTATCGATGCCCTTAAATTTCGATTTGATAATTTCGATCTATTAAACCGCTTACTCCGGGCCAAAGATTATCTGAATGCGATGAATCAGGAATTGCAAACACAAATCGCGGAAAAGGATCTTACACAGAAAGCCTTGCAAGACGCCAAGGAACAGCTGGAACAACGCGTGGCTGAGCGCACTGAAGCACTTGCCTTATCCAATGAAATCCTGCATCAGGAAAAAGAACTCTTTCAGGTCACATTGGCCAGTATTGGTGACGCAGTCATCACTACCGATTCTTTAGGAAAGATCACTTATCTGAATCCAATTGCGGAATTATTTACCGGCTGGCGTAATAGCGATGCACATGGTGCTTCGTTACAGGATATTTTTCGTATTAAAGATGTGACGACACAGGTGTTGATCGAAAACCCACTCACGGATTGCCTGAATAAATCCGACAAATCCGGTAGAAACCAAGAATGCCTACTGGTCCAAAAAGATAAACAGGAGTGCATTATCGATTATTCCGTAGCGCCGATTTTAAATCATAAGAAAGACGTGATCGGTGCTGTATTGACTTTTCGGGATGTCACGGAACAACGCAAATTGACGCAAAAACTTGCTTATCAAGCAGCACATGATTCCTTAACCGGCTTGTTAAATCGCGATGAATTTGAAAATCGCCTCAACAAAATTCTAACATCGACTCGTAAACACGATATCCACGCACTGTTATATCTCGACCTGGATCAGTTTAAAGTCATCAATGATACCTGTGGACACAACGCAGGTGATGAATTGCTGCGTCAGGTAACGGCACTGTTACATTCCAAGCTGCGCGCGCGCGACACTCTGGCACGACTAGGGGGTGATGAGTTCGGAATCATTTTGGAGCATTGCCCGAAAAATGAAGCGGTACAAGTTGCCAATGCACTGCGTGAATTAGTGCAAAACTTCCGCTTTCAGTGGCAGGATAAAACTTTCACAATTGGCGTCAGTATCGGATTGTTCCCGATTACCCATAATAATGAAGGCCTAGTGAGCGCATTGAGTGCAGCGGATAGCGCTTGTTTCGCTGCCAAGGATCGAGGGCGGAACCGAGTTCATATTTATCAATCCGATGATAATGTGTTGCAAAAAAGATCCGGCGAAATGCAATGGTTACCACGCCTGCAAAAAGCTATCGCAAATCAGCGGCTATGTTTATATTTTCAACCGATCATCGCCATTTCCAATAAGAATGAGCTTGAAGAACACGGTGAATTTCTGCTGCGGCTACGAGGTGAGCACAATCAATTGATCTTTCCCGGTTCATTTCTCCCCTCTGCCGAACGATATGATCAAATGCTGGCGATTGACCGTTGGGTAATCGAGGAATCACTTAAGCTACTCAAAACTCGTTCGCAGCGCCGGTCCAAAAATATGTACGCGATCAATCTATCAGCGCATGCATTGGGAAACGAAGATTTTCTTGATTTTGTAGTAGAGAATCTGAAGATCCACAACAGCGATCCATCCAGCATTTGTTTTGAAATTACCGAAAATGTTGCACTGGCGGATCTACAACATGTCATGAAATTCATCTCGACCCTTAAAGCACTGGGTTGTCATTTCTCGATGGATGATTTCGGTAGCGGCTTATCGTCATTCGGTTATTTGAAGAATATTCCGCTGGATTACCTCAAAATTGACGGGCAGCTGGTTAAAGGCATACTCAGCGATCCAGTTGACCGGGCGATGGTCGAGTCCATTAATCACATTGGGCACGTGATGGGATTGAAAACAATCGCTGAATGGGTTGAAAATGCGGAAACATTAAAGTTACTTGAAGAAATCGGTGTCGACTATGTTCAGGGATACGAACTCGCCACGCCTTATCTGTTTCGATCAGAGTCTGCCAAACCTTTAAAGGCAGCCGAAAAATGAACATTCCCTATCACTTCTACAGCACTGGCAAATCCTCGGAAATCATTCTCCCGTTCGATCGATAATATCGCTGGCAAAACGAAAGTTCTGCGCATCTTTGGAGTTGCTGCATTCCACTACCAGTTCCTGCCGTGAACAATAGCAGTTGATCATGCCGCTTTTGTTTAGCTCACTAATTGATTCATCAGCGCTTGTATAAATGGGTAGCGCTAAGTTTATGAGCTTCTCCGCGCCTTGTTTGGTCAGAAAATAAGCAGTCAGTCCCCAAAAATCACATGCAAATTTCGATGCATGCAAACTAATATGCTTTATTTTATTTTTTCTACGGTTTATAAAAAACAAATCGGTATCTGCCGGGATATGACGCACAAACTCTTCCAGCGTCGGCTTATCACAGACCAATAAGGCATCATCCTCCAGAATGAGCGATACTTTATTGGGTGAGTTGAGCGTTGCTTTCCACAATTCGTAGTGAGAAAGATATGCGCCTATCTGCGCTGGAATCAGCGGTATACCTGTGGCCGGACAAAAATTATCAGGTGCTAATATGCCATCCTTTATCAATTGATCGGTATCAATTTCCAATCCATCGATTGCAGGAAAAATTTTAAAATTAAAACCCGCTCCGTCAAGTTGCTTCTCAATAAACTGTCTCTTGTCCGGCCTGCGAAGCAGATTAATGCAAGTGATGTCGAAGTTAATCGAATCGGTCTGCGCATATAACAATTTGATGTCATCTCGCCCCAAAGCAAAACGCAAGCGATCCAATGCTAGCAACCCGGCTGAAAACACCGATTGCAACGCTCTCTTGGTACCAAAAAGCAATCGCCATGGCCCGGTCCTAGAACCACGATGCGGGCGAACATACTTTTTATATAAATTAGAATTTCTCATCATGAGGCATTAGACATGAAGTTCGGGTAACGAAAGCATCTAAGTGTTTCCTTGAATTACCCGGATCCCTCTCTTACAGCCATCCTGGTTTCATTCTGCATTGTTGCCGGGATCCTGGACGTAACTAGGATGGAATTCGCAGGTATCCTTTTCGGAAAAATAGGCCGCCGCTCACTAGTAACAGCTTCATTGTATCGTGTAATTGGCAGTACGAAGTAAACTGAAATATCTAAAAATACTCTGGCTTTATACGCCTAATATCATAGGACTTGAATTCTGTTGTGTCATGGTTTTCTTTGGAAAAACAAAAGAATTGCATGAAAAACAATCCCTTCTGCAAGACCAATATACGTAGGGGTAGATGTTTAGTCAAGCATGCTTTGTAACCATGTGACTACGCGGACTATAAACAACAGCAAATATAATCCAACAAGATTTAAGTAAATATCAAACTATTGGAATATTCTCCACAGGCAATCTTTTCAAGATATTTTTTGGCTCTCTCGCTCACGCCTGCTCCGTGCTGCAAATAAGACTGTGCCGCAAGTTTCGGTGAATAATCACTGGTCGTATAGCCCTGAATCTTAATTTTTTCCGGAGACAGTGGGGTGACTGTCAGTTTCCCCTTGCCTAATTTGATAATAAGCAAATTTTTGCCTTGTGCTGCAACGATTATTGCCGTATGGCGATGTTGATCGATGATTACGGTGGGTTGCATCCGTGCAATACCCTATAAATTATTTAATAAAAACCCTAACAAGATAACCAATTACATCATACGATACCATTCTGTCTCAAATAATTTGCGTATCAAGCACAATTTCTTCGCCATCTCTCTACGGTAAAACACATCGAAACAACGCTAATAGTTGACAATCCATAAGCCCTTCGATAGTCTCTTCGCACGCACTAAACTTTGTATTTTTACGCACTCGCCATGCTCTGATTACACTGAAGCTAACGTTGGCAAGATGCACACTCATCACTTCATGTCTGCGTTTCTCAGCTAATCAAAATTGTTTTTTGTGTGACTAACAGGCCGTTGAAAAACGTTTTCGAGGCAGCCGGTACCAGGCAAGAGCAGGTGAAAAAGCGCAGTTTATGCGTATAAATGAGCATTTTGAGCCTGTTTTAACACCGTAGCGGCAACGCAGATAGTTTTTCAACGGCTTGCTAATAATAAATATAGTTAAGCTCGTACAATTAAAAAGGAGAAAATTATGGAACTCAAAGGATCTAAAACCGAAGGAAATTTGAAAGCCGCTTTTGCCGGTGAATCTCAAGCCAATCGCCGTTATTTATATTTTGCAGCTAAAGCCGACGTGGAAGGGCAAAATGATGTAGCCGCTGTATTCCGCTCCACCGCTGAAGGCGAAACCGGCCACGCGCACGGTCATCTGGAATATCTGGAAAACTGCGGCGACCCGGCAACCGGTATGCCTTTCGGCGCTTCCCGTGACAACCTGAAAACAGCTATCGCGGGTGAAACGCACGAATATACTGATATGTATCCAGGCATGGCACGAATAGCACGCGATGAAGGATTTGATGAAATTGCTGATTGGTTTGAAACGCTGGCCAAGGCTGAACGTTCTCATGCCAACCGCTTCCAACGCGCATTGGATAGCTTGGCCGATTAGTCCGTCACACAGCAAGATCGTCGTACTTAGCAGCACTGGGGTTTATCCATGGCATCGTGTCATTCGGTTAAATCCCAGTTTGGTTCAACAATTTCTGACACAATGATATTCATCTATGGCTACTCGTGAAGGCAGTCTTGAAGCCCCCAAACGTCACCCGATCGACTGGAAGAATCCTGATTTCTATAACGAACTCAGTTTGAATCAGGAAATGGAACGGGTTTTCGATATTTGCCACGGATGCCGGCGTTGCGTCAATCTGTGCACAGCTTTCCCGCGCTTGTTTGATCTGATTGATGAAAGCGCCACCGGCGAACTCGATGGTGTCGATAAAAATCAGCTCGGAGAGGTTGTCGATCGCTGCTATCTCTGCGACATGTGTTTCATGACCAAGTGCCCTTACGTGCCTCCGCATGAATGGAATATTGATTTCCCGCATCTGATGCTGCGCGCCAAAGCAGTTAAATATAAAAACCAAGGTGCCGGTTTTCGCGACCAATTACTCTCTAACACCGATTTGATGGGCAAGCTGGCAACCATCCCAGTGGTAGTTCAAACAGTCAATGCCATTAACAAAACACCGGCTACCCGCAAGTTAATGGATAGCATGCTGGGAATTCATGCCGATAGAAAATTGCCCGAGTATGCAGCGGATAAATTTCGTTCCAGCGCGCATCCTAACGATACTTTTGCAGTCATCAATGGCGCACGCACGCCCGGAAAAGTTGCCATTTATGCCACTTGCTACGTTAATTATAACGAACCCGGCATCGGGCATGATTTACTCAAGATACTGGAACACAACGAAATTCCAACCTGTCTGGTAGAGAAAGTGGCTTGTTGCGGCATGCCGAAACTGGAACTGGGCGATTTGGAAACGGTGGAAAAACTTAAAAACAAAAACATTCCCCATTTACTGAAATTCGCGCAAGAAGGCTATGCCATTCTCTCCGCAGTACCTTCCTGCACATTGATGTACAAACAAGAATTGCCGCTCATGTTTCCTGATGATGAATCGGTTCAGGCTGTTGCTGCCGCCATGTTTGATCCGTTTGAATACTTGTCGTTACGAAACCAGGATAATTTACTCAAAACGAATTTCAAGAAATCACTGGGCACTGTGGCTTATCATATCCCCTGTCATCAACGCGTACAAAATATTGGCAAGAAAACCCGCGATATTTTGCAGCTTATACCGGATACCACCATCAATGTCGTCGAGCGTTGCTCAGGCCATGATGGTACCTGGGGTGTAAAAAGCGAACACTTCGCAGACTCGATGAAAATCGGTCGCCCGGTTTTCAAACAAATGGCTGCTTCAAATCCGGATTACATCAGTTCGGATTGTGCGATTGCCGCACGGCATATCGAACAAGGCATCGGTGAAAGTAAAGCGCAGAAGCTACACCCGCTCACGTTATTATGGATGGCCTATAGCACCAATACCGACAATACCGATCACCAGCTGCCGGTCGATTCTGATCCACCCGTTATCAATACCATTCAACGCGATGAAAAACTCATGACCCCAATGACCCGTGACAGCCTGTTGACGCTGGAAGCCTATGCCAAAATACGCAAGGATTTCCGCGCTCAAGTAATGACGCATAAAAAAAACCGCAAAATCTTTCTGGGAGAAAACATCACGCTGATCTTTGAAGATGCGCTAACCATTCGTTACCAAATTCAGGAGATGTTGCACGTAGAACGTATATTTCAGGAAGAAGAAATTATTCATGAATTTGAAACTTATACTCCATTAATCCCCAATGGCAGCAACTGGAAGACCACCATGATGATCGAATACCCCGATCCGGCGATACGTGCAGCCAAACTCGCCACTATGGTGGGCATCGAAGATAAGGTCTGGGTCAGAATTGCCGGATTTGCACCAGTTTACGCGATTGCTGATGAAGATCTGGAACGGGAAACCAGCGAAAAAACTTCGTCGGTTCATTTCCTGCGCTTTGAGCTTACCTCCGAAATGATCCAGTCATTGCATCAGGGTGCCGCGCTCAGTATGGGTGTCGATCATCCTGCGTATCAGGCATCGACTGATATCGTTGATGTCAACATTCGTACCTCGTTATTGAACGATTTATCCATCACATGAAGCAAATCATACTCCTTGCACTGATTTGCACTTCGTTGCTGACGGCTTGTGCCGGTAAGCAACCATTCAAGGATGAATTTGAAAGTGATAAACCCTGGATCGAGCAACTGACACAACTGCCCGCCTACCCGGACGTAAAAAATCTGCTGGCATTCGACGCCGGTTCTGCCACCAGTAATCAATATTTGGTTGATACAACTTCCATCAAGATAGGCGAAGATGGCGTCATCCGCTTTACTCTGGTTATTAAATCCTCTGCAGCTGCTATGAATGTCAGCTATGAAGGTATTCGCTGCGCCACCGGCGAAAGAAAATTATATGCACTGGGACGAGATAACAAAACCTGGATCCAACCCCGCGCATCGGAATGGCAAAAACTCGATTTTGTCCGACAATTTTATGCGCAGCGAGAACTCGCAAAAAATATCTTCTGTCCGCATCGACAAATTGTCAGCAACACTGAAGAAGCTATTCAGGCTCTGCAAGCAGGTATGCATCGCAGCATAATTCGCTGACACAAAATACAGTATCGCCGCGCCAACCAGTCTGCTCCGACATCGCAATCATTCCACAACCATCTGTTTTTAATATATATATCCATTAATTTGGATGATAACGGATCGCTATTCTTTCCAGCACGCAAGCATTAACAATAATTAGTTACTTAAACCCCATTGTATTTATGGTAATTAAAGCTCACACTTCGTCGGGGAAACAACCTGCATGTAGCAGGCCGTTGAAGAACTTTTTCGAGGCAGCCGGTACCAGGCCAAAAACGGCGATAAAACGCAGTTTATGCGTGATGCATGCGCATTCTTGAGCCTGTTTTTAACACCGTAGCAGCGCAGATCGTTTTTCAACGGGCTGGTAGGTATATTTCCTTCCTCAGGATCTCACCGAGGAATAACCCGAAACATCACTAAAATAAGGAAGAATCACATGAAGAAAAGCTTTAGCTTGTTATTGCAAGGAGCAATAAGCCTGTTTCTCCTAAGTTTCAGTAGTTGGGTGAGTGCCGAAGCTGCACCGGCTTTGAGTGAAGCACGCATTGTTGCGCAATATAATTACATTATCCATATCCTGGCCATGTTGCTGGTCGGGTTCGGTTTTCTGATGGTATTTGTTCGTCGTTATGGATTTGGTGCGGTAACCGGCACCTATTTGGTCGTTGCAGTTGGACTTCCACTCTATATCCTGTTACGCGCAAACGGTATTTTCGGTCATCAATTGTCACCGCATACGCTTGATGCATTACTGTTTGCCGAGCTATCGGTAGCAACATCATTAATTGCTATGGGCGCTGTACTGGGCCGTTTACGCGTTTTCCAGTATGCATTGCTAGCACTCTTGGTTGTTCCGCTGTATCTATTGAACGAATGGATTGTGCTTGATGATGCAATAGGCTATACCACCGGATTCAAAGATTCAGCCGGCTCAATCGTCATCCATGCATTTGGTGCCTATTTTGGACTGAGTATGTCTATTGTCCTGACCACAGTCTATCAGCGCAGCAAGCCCATCGAATCGGACCACACTTCTGATCGCTTCGCGATGCTGGGTTCAATGGTACTTTGGTTATTCTGGCCAAGCTTTGCCACTGCATTGGTTCCTTTGGAAAATATGCCACAGACTGTAGCCAATACATTACTCGCGTTATCAGGTGCCACCATTGCCACTTATTTTCTCAGTTCCAAGTTGCATCATGGCAAGACATCCATGGTCGATATGGCCAATGCCGCACTGGCCGGAGGGGTAGCCATCGGTTCCGTGTGTGACGTCGTGTCGCCAACCGGTGCATTTGGTATAGGCTTGTTGGCAGGTACAGTTTCCGTGCTGGGCTATGTTTTCCTGCAACCCCTATTAGAGTCAAAATTCAAAATCGTTGATACCTGCGGCGTTCACAATTTGCACGGCATGCCCGGATTATTAGGAGGTCTCAGTGCTTTCTTGGTTGTCCCCGACATTGCAATCGCGCAATTCAACGGCATAGCCATTACCCTCGTCATAGCAATCGTGGGGGGGCTGACTGCAGGTGCGATCATCAAAGCGACCGGTACCACACGTGAGCCTTATGAAGACAGTGTGGAATTTACACACCTGGCAGGACCTGAGTCGGAAGATCTGCCACAGCAATTACAAACACGCATAGAAGTTTTGGAAACCCGCGCTGCTACGATAAAACCACAAGCTCCGGTTGAATCACCTGAAACAAGAGCGTTGGTGGCAAGACTGGAAGCCCGCATCATGGTATTGGAAGGGAAAGCTGCAGCTACACAAACTTCAAATATCGAAGAAAAACCGGAACCTCAGCATTAATCTTATAAGCGTTGAATTCCTCGTTGCTTGAGACGAGGTTGTTCAGTGAGTATCCACTCAGGGTCAGTGAATTGCTGACCCTGATTTGTTTTTATGCAAAAATACTGGTTAATTTTGCCAATAATCCATTGATTATCGGTTGAAATACACCCAAGAAATTATTCAATTGCAGCACACCCACAATCAGAATCAATAAACCACCACCGACTATGCCATATTTCAATCCTGACACAAAATTCGCTGATGCAGGTGCACGTGTATAGGTTTGATTCGAGAACGCCAGAAATATTCTTAATATACCGAGCAAAACACCGGCCGCCACACATCCCAAGAACAGGTGTATCGCGCAATGAACCCTTTCCGCTAAACTTTCCGCAGCTAGCTCAAGACTTGAGAAGCGCAGACAAATCACAATCACGACAAAGAGAATAAGGGAATTCCAGAAACCTCCAAATCTCGTTTTAATCTCACTTTCCATACTCATATTTCTCTTCCTTTAAAATAAATGATGACAATGCAAACTTAATCAATAGATCATTGATGCGCGTATTCTATAGAGATTTGCCGATTGATAAATTCTGCTTTACTTTAAGAGAATACCGGCTATTCCACATTCAAATTACTGATAATTCTTATACTTTAAACAACGTAAAGCCTCATAATTATAGCCAAATTAGAATTGATTGTAGCCACTGTCCGTAACAAATTTATTGACGACATTATTTATATTGCCAGCTCGTCCGTGATCATTCATTTGATTCCATGATGTTGCAAACCGATTTGAATATCCTTTAACTCAAGGTAAAATATTCTGAGAATTTTCTTCTGAATCCAGAGTGTTGCAAATTGCCTGCTGAATTGACTGACACCATTACAACCTATGTCACTGATATTGATAATATTCCTGGCGCAAAATCATGATTGAAATCATTGCTACTTTTGCCCGGTGGTCGCAACTAACCGCCAATCTGATTTTGTTTGGCAGTTGTGTTTTTCTCGTCATCGTCGGACAGCAAAAGACTGTGTTTGAGGCTTCCTGGGCGATCCGCCTGGAAAAGGGATTTCCCTGGCTGGCAGGTGTAATCTTGCTGGGATTAGTGGGAATTTTAGCCACCACAACCGGTGAAGCAACGGGGGAAGTTTCCAACGTCTGGAACCCGCACGCATGGTTTGAAATCGTGCAACAGACACAGATCGGATATATCTGGGCGGCTCGGGCGCTACTAGCGGTGTTATTATTGAGCGTCACTCTGGTTATCGGACGTATGGATCGGCAGCGATGGCATTACGGTTTGTGTGCCGCCGCCGCAGCGCTGCCCCTGATAGCAGGTACGCTGATGAGTCACTCCAGCGCGGATGAAATGTCGTTTAGTGCAGTCGCGCCGTATGCGCTGCATATCTTGTTAGCAGGAGTATGGTTTGGCGCGCTGCCGGCTTTTTTGTTTATTCTATTGAGCGATCATCGCAAATCCGACAAAACATCGAATCTGACAACCGCAGCCTATCTAACGAAATTCTCGGCAATTGCATTGCCGGTGATGGTACTGCTGGCGGTAACCGGTTTAATTGTCACTGATCGCTTGGTTGAGACCTATTATCATACGTTGGTTGCCAGTCCTTACGGTTGGCTGTTAAATGCCAAGCTCAGTATTTTGGCAATTATTTTGGTGATCGCCTATCGGGCACGCTATCAGTGGCTTCCCATACTTTCCAAGGAAGATACTCAGCAAAGCGATGGAAGTGCGGCTCATTTAAAAAAATGGGTCAGTGTTGAATTTATTTTGGCACTACTCCTAGTACTACTGGCAACCATTCTGGCCAATACGCTTCCCGCCAAGCATACCATGATTGATAACTGGCCTTATCCATTCCGTTTCTCGTTGAATGCAACGTGGGATGAGCCGAATGTGCAGGAAATGGTGTGGTCTGGTATTGCATTGTTTTTTGTTGCACTGGGTATGGTTTGGCTAGGCATACGAAGCAACTGGAATAGTACGAAAAAAATCCTGATACCGGGCTTGCTGGGAATCGGTTCAATGGCAATCGCTTTACCGCCCCTGGCGATTGAAGCTTACCCCGAAACCTACCTCAAACCGACGGTCCCCTTTGATGTCATTTCAATATCCAATGGCTCTCAGTTATTTGCTGCACATTGTGCCAGTTGTCATGGCCCGCAAGGCAAGGGCGCTGGGGTGATTACCGATCCGGAAATAAAAGACCCAACGGATCTGTTGACCGAACCACATACCGCGAAATATACCGTCGGCAACATTTTTCACCAGTTATCGCATGGAATTCCGGGAACTACTATGCCCGGTTTTTCCACCACACTGTCGGAAGAAAATCGCTGGGATCTCATCAATTATCTCCACGCCTTGTCACGCGGCTTTGATGCGCGCTTACTCGGTAGTATGATCGTCCCCGAGAATCCGGCGATTGCATCGCCTGTATTCAACTATTCTGCGCATGATGGTTCCAGCGGTAATTTAAAGGATTTCCGCCTGCAAAAAAATGTGTTGATGGTGCTGTTTTCCTGGCCGCAATCCAAGGAACGCTTTTTCCAGCTGGCCGCGGCTTATGACAGAATCCAAGCGCTCAACACTGAGATCCTGGCGATCCCGATTCGTGCGCTCAGTGAGCAGGAATTGGAACAAATTGCCGAGATTGTTCCTTTTCCAATCATCACTGAAGGGTGGCCGGAAATCAAAGACAGTTATTGGTTATACCGGCGGGTCAGGACCGTCCCCGATTTATCGGGTAAAGGTATGTTTCCGGGGCATATGGAATTTATAACCGATCGTTTCGGATATTTGCGTGCACGATGGGTCGCTCAATTCGAGGGATACGGCTGGCAAAACGTAGGTGCCATGACTCTGCAGTTGACCCAACTCAATCAGGAAAATGAAATCATGCCACCTCCCGGTGAGCATGCGCACTAATTTTTGCCAAGGATTTCATCATGAACCCCATTCAACTACCGAGGCCTTTGTTGCGATGGATGGTTGCAGCATTGTTCGTGTTTACGTCTCACAATCATGCTGGCAACATTGCAGAACAACCATTACAAGCAATTGAAATCGCAGGTATCTCTATGAGTACACCAGCGGAAATGATTGCAGGGATTCTGCAGGCGCAAGGCTACACACCGGTCAATGAGTCCCTGTATACCAAACAAGAACAACTGCAAAACGGGCGTAACGCCATCTATCGCATAACCACCGAAAACAATGCCATATTCCATCAAATCACTTATTCCAGAAGCCTTGGCGGCGGGCGGGTAAAAAGTCCCGCTGTTCGCGATGCACCGGTTCCCGCTGCTGAAATCGGTATGGCGCAACAACTGTATCAGTCTGTCTGTACCGATATGTCAGAAAAAATACGAAAAGAAAGATTCTGCGAATCGCCAACACCAAGCAGTATCCGATTTGGTCATGGTCAATCTATCTATATTGATGAACGTTTTGCTGTTTTACTCGACGCAACGGATGCAAGCACAATAATCGAAATAAAGTACACCAAGTAATAATAAAGCACCTCGCCGCAACCAACGCAATATTGAAAACGCACTTCAAATCGCCGTTTTTTTACCAGCCTTAACTCCAAAGAGCGGAGAATTAAATCCCAAAGCACTTTAAAAGGGAATTGCACTTGACCTTATATCACAACCACGAGAGTTATTTGAGACTGGCAAAAAGGTGTTTGAAGCCAGGAGTACTTCATACCGAAATTGCCCTGCGATGCCACACAGATCAGTTGTTCCGCGCCATCATTGGTGAGGCCGGTGTTAAAAGCACTGCCGAAGGCAGCTATTGACACTGCGGTGCACACCCCAGGCGATCAAACCAGCCGAATTCAAACGAGTCATTGTTGATACGGCAATCCAGGAAAAGGCGATTGCCATCCGATGGATAGCCGATTACTGGAAATCACTCGTGGCAAGTACAAGTCGTTGATGAAATCGC
Source organism: Nitrosomonas sp. (assembly GCF_024282095.1). GTDB lineage: Bacteria > Pseudomonadota > Gammaproteobacteria > Burkholderiales > Nitrosomonadaceae > Nitrosomonas. The sequence continues at coordinate 15,194 of NZ_JAMWZS010000005.1, read as the reverse complement.
AGGATCGCGGCTCAAGCGCAGATAGATCATAGAACCTGCAATCGGACATCTGAAATCGGGTCATCGAATGGATCGCCGTTGGTTTACCGGGCAAGTTGGGTAATGTACTGCGCTCTGCGGTATATGCGGCAAGTTACAGCTTGTGCAACTGAAGAGAACAATACACCGTTTGGGTCTAAAGAATGCTTTATTGCAGCTTGCATTGCTTTTGCTGATCAATAGCTTTTACGCAGAAAAACCTTATGCTGGCATGACTGCGTAAATTTTGCAGGGGCGACTATTTAATGGCTGGCTCAATAATCAAGATGAAGAACATACTTTGGGAAGTATGTTCTTCGCAGCAAGGTCGTTCAGAAAATTTCTAGTTGACGCAAGAGGAATAAGTACTGGGACAAGTTGCATCCAATCCACCTGAAGGTGTGATCTTCTGAGCTTTCATATTCAACGTTTCCAGTACCTTGGAATAATAATCTGGATTGCGTGTCCAGAAAATGTAGTTAGCTTTCAACGTATCCCGAGCAAAAGTTAGGAGTTCTGAAATGGTAGGTTGATAACCAGTTCCGTCGGTTCTGGTATTTTTATAATTACCTGACATTACCGAAGGCGTTAGAGGCACAACCCCGGAAAGTTCAGGATAGTAGTTGTAGACTCCTTTTGGAGTGCCTGGGTACTGAAGTCCTGGTTCTTCTAGGAAAACATCCGGTCCACCCAACCCTGTTCCCATTGTATTCAAGCTGCCGATAAATGATTCTAGAATAGGGCGTGGATAATTCGTGAACTGGAATGTCACCGTATTGGGGAAGTAATTACGCATCTGTTGTTGCAGGTTGAGCATATTGGCGTAATAGTCGTTTATTTGAGCACTGGTTAATGGTATTACTGCCTGTCCCATAGCAGTTTCGGTTAAGCCGATGCCTTCAAAGTAAGCGTTAGAATTGAAACGATTTCCCAATGCACGGATTAGTGCGGTCAAGCGGTCACGTACTAGCGGATTCCACAACTTAATATTACTCCCTTGTTGACCTTCTTGATTGACACTATCATAAGTAAATACGCCTTCTTCGTACTTAGCCGTTTTTACATAGTCAGGCACGAGCTCTTCTAAAGGATCGAAGGTTCTCATATCCAACATAATAATCAGGCGCTTGCCTATTGCACTGAGCTCAGTAAGACGCTTTGCAATCGACGAAAAATTATATACGCCTTCAGATGTTTCTAGCTCTGCCCATGAGTAACGAATATGTATTCCACGTAACGCTGGCGTTGCTTTGAGTTCTTTGTACACCATCGACAAATACCAAGAAGCATCTTTTCCATGATCCATAAGCGAGTAATAATGGCCTGGGTGCCATTTAACTGGCGTGGTTACTGGCGGTGTTGTAGCACCGGCATGCGCTGTTTCCCAAGACATGGAGATCATGCTAATAAAGCACATAAGTGCAATCAGGATGGCCTGATGCGCTTTTTTATGTGCAATGAGCAGATTGGGTTTTATGGTAGCAAGTGGTAGCAAGCTGGTAGTCAGTAGTGCTTTATTACTGGTGTTCATATTAGATTCCTCCTTAAAATTAAAAGGACGGAACTGCGCGGATACGTGTATCGAAGTTTTATTGCTCGATACTCACCAAATCACATGTGCGATAAGACGAGTGGCGTTATCTGGCAGTCCTGCCATCATGGGGCATTTGCCCGTTAGATCAGTGACTTTGCGTCCTCTGCTTTCGCAGAGTTTGCCTTTTTCATACTGCAGTGCTAATAAAGCACAAATTGTGCCAATATAATATTATTGTGATAAATAACTACAACTAGTAACTTTGGATATTGCAGTTGTATAAGCTGGAATGCGTGTTATAAGCTTTTCAGCGTAGCTGAGGTAATTATTAATCCATTTGCGCTATGGACAATATGGCTGCTGGGTATATCTGTTTGATACGAGCTGTGAGAATCGATATGGATTACGTAGCAGGGCACCGTCCTAGATAGGTAGTTGGGGAGAGTTTTGAAGCGGCGCTCGAACAGATTGGATTGCTCTTTAGCGTGAGTAAAGTAATATTGATGTGTTTAAATGCGGTTATGTAACAGACTTTATCACTCGGATGGTATGGCGGAGTTCTTTTATCAAAGAGCAATGATTCAATCAGTTGATGGAATTGTGAATGATAAATAAATTCATTTTAATTAATACGCCAGATATCAATTTGAATAATTCTGCGCGATATCTAAGAAAATAGATATTGACGAATACTCAGATGGCAATATGACGCTTTTTGTTACTTACCGACAAAATAGGAGTATTTTGTAAGCATCCAACCTCACCGTCTAAAAATCAAAAATCACTCCTGATATCTTCAGGTTATTTTCAGGAGGTGAAGTAATGGAATGGACGCCCACTGATGTTGGAATGGGGGTGTAAATAATTTTGTGTAGATGGCCATTTAGCATGGAAACTGCTTATATACTTTTTTGGGAGTAAAAATGACTACCCCCAAATCCCTGTCGACCGACTTAATTGATAGCCTGCTGGCCGATTACAAAAAACCGCAAGATTTAATCGGTGAGCATGGTGTTCTCAAGCAACTCACCAAAGCGCTGGTTGAGCGTGCTCTGCAAGCAGAAATGATCGAGCATCTTGGTCACGATAACTACGAAACGGTAACCAATCCCACTGGCACTGCCAGAAATGGTAAAAGTCGTAAGACCCTGAAGGTGAATTGCCCATCGAGATTCCCCGTGACCGTGAAGACCGTTTTGAACCGCAAATCATTTCCAAGCATCAAACCCGCTGGGCGGGATTTGATGACAAGATTCTTTCGCTGTATGCCCGTGGCATGACAGTGCGTGAGACCCAGCAGCACTTCACCGAAATGTATGGCGCCGAAAGTATCGCCTTCGCTTATTTCTACGGTCACTGGCAATCTCGGCCTCTCAATGCGGTGTATCCTGTTATCTATCTTGACTGCATCCATGCCAAAGTTCGTGACGCGGGTAGCGTTCGTACCAAAGCGATTTACCTGGCGATCGGCATAACATATGGAGGGCCATAAAGAAATACTGGGCTTATGGATTGCTCAGGCCGAGGGTGCCAAGTTCTGGCTCAGCGTTGTCACTGAACTCAAGAACCGTGGCGTGCAGGATATCTTTATCGCCTGTGTTGATGGCTTGAAGGGCTTTCCGGAAGCGATTGAATCAGTCAACATAAGCCTACGCAAAGTCAGCAAAAACCGCGGATCGTTTCCTAACGATAACGCTGTAATCAAATTGTTCTATTTGGCTCTCAGCAATATCGCCAAAAAATGGTCTATGCCAATTAAAGATTGGAAGCCTGCGTTAAACAGGTTTACTATTCAATTCGAGGAGAGAATCCCCCTCCGCTATTAAACTCCGTTTACACAAAATCTAGGAAACCCCCTGAGAAAAGCCTGCCGGTATTCGCTGCATTATACGACCGGCTAATGCAAACCCTGCTCGACACCGCCCAGCTCAACGGTATCGATCCTCCCTCATGGCCCAAAACACGCTCATAAAACTCCCCACCCGACCGAATAGCCGTATCGACGAATTGTGGTGCCTCTAATGCCGGAATTTATTAAATCACTTAAACTGAATGAATGACAGGTAGTTGCGCTGGACGCTTACATTGGTAGCTACTATCACGACTGATTAGGCAGGTACTCCATCGGATCGACTGGTTTGCCATGTTTCCGTATCTCAAAATGCAGTTGTATTGTATCTGTATCGGTATTACCCATTTCCGCAATTTTTTGACCTTTTGTCACCGCTTCTCCTTCTTTCACCAGTATCTTACTATTATGCGCATAGGCACTTAGGAAAGTATTATTGTGTTTAATGATGATCAAGTTTCCATAACCACGCAATCCATGACCACTATAAACCACTTCACCGGCAGCAGATGCCAGGATCGGCTGCCCAGCCTGACCGGAGATCTTTACACCTTTGGAGTTTTTTGAGAAGGACGATAGTAATTTACCCGTTGTCGGCCATATCCATTCAGTATCAGATTGATTAGCCGCCTTATCAGCAGATTTTTGCAGTTCTGGCTGAGGAGCAACTTCAATCCTGTTATTTTTTGCTACTTCCACCGGCCGAGAAGGTAAAGGCGCCACTGCCGCAGACGATGCATTTACTGGTTTTCTTAACTGTGCCACATTCTGTTCTGAGAACGGCAACTTGAGCGCTTTAGGGCTTGTTTTCAGGTTTGCTTTCACATTACTGCCGGCACGACTCTCGCTTTCTTCAGGAACCGCCGCGAAGGGCTGTTCGTTGGGTTCGATCGTTGTTTCTATGGGTTGCTGAGGTAGCGCAAATAAAACAGGGCGGGCCTCATTTTCCGGAGCAAACAAACTTATTTTCTGCCCTGGTTTAATGGCTTTGGGGTCGGCAATGTTATTCCATTCCGCTATTTTCTTGAAATCGATACCATGATTCAGTGCAATGCTGTATAGCGTGTCCCCTTTCTGTACGATATAAAACTGATTATTTAGATTATTTGCTTCGGTTGCTTTATTCGCTAATCCAGACGAGTCAGTTTTTACGCGATCCACCACGGGTACCGGAGGCTGCGTTGTGCTACAGCCAATCAGTACAAAACAGATCATAAATAGCAACAAGTAGCGCTTCAAAGATAGTGCCTGCGACCGATTTTTCAAAGGGCGAATTACCTTGATGGTACAGCTACTGATAGCAATATCGATTAGCCCGGTTGGATTGTTTGTCATTTTAATATTCCCTGTATCGTTATTTCTTTACGACACCAGATAATAAGGGTACAAAATTTACCTCTTCCAGTATGGTTTCAGTATAACCTTGGGAATTCCGTTCAATAATACACAAATTCTGTTTCTGAGTTCCTTTGGGAAAAACCATTCTACCCCCCACAACTAATTGTTCCAACAACAAAGCAGGGACATGCGTCGTTACAGCTGTCATGATAATACCATCAAATGGCGCAGCTTCCGCTAATCCGTGCAGACCGTCGGCATGTCTCATATGCACATTTCTGATCTGCAATTCCTGCAATCGGATCCGGGTGCGGGTCAATAATGGCCCAATACGTTCGATTGAGTAAACTTTCTGCGCAATTTGTGCCAATATTGCCGTCTGATAACCACAGCCGGTGCCAATCTCCAGGACTTTTCCCAAATCAGAATGAGCACGCAATAACTCACTCATGCGTGCAACAATCCAAGGACTGGATATGGTTTGCCCATAATTGATCGGTAAAGAAACATCTTCATAAGCACGACTTGCCAGGGCTTCTTCAACGAAAATATGACGGGGAACAGCGCCCATGGCAGACAAAATCACTTCATCAGCAATACCCAATGTGCGTAAACGCTCAATCATTCGCATTCGTGTGCGCTGCGAAGTCATACCAATTCCAGAATGACGAACACTCACCAATTAGTATCCATAAAATTTTATATTACTGAAACACAACAAGTACCTAATTATTAAGCCACCTTGTTATAAGATCCAATTGATCGTATCGAGTCAAATCAATCTGTAATGGAGTTACCGAAACCCGGTTATGCTGCACAGCATAAAAATCTGTACCTTTACCTGCATCCTGCGCAGCACCCGCCGCACCAACCCAATATAGACTTTCACCACGCGGACTTTGCGATTTAATGACTGGTTCTGCTTTATGGCGTCGGCCCAATCGGGTAACTTCAATCCCTTCCAGTTGCTGATATGCAATATCCGGCACATTGATATTTAATAAAACTGGGTCATGAATTTCATTTTCTCGGAACCGCTTTACCATATCAACTGCAACACGGGCTGCTGTCACGAAATTTCCCTTGGATGCATCGACCAAAGAAACAGCTAACGAGGGAATTCCCAGCAAGAAGCCTTCTGTCGCCGCAGCCACCGTACCTGAATAAATTGTGTCATCGCCCATATTAGCGCCACTATTCACACCCGAAATTATCATGTCTGGCATAACATCCAGCATACCGGTAACAGCAAGATGCACACAATCCGTGGGGGTTCCATTGACATAATAGAAACCATTATGGGATTTATGTAAGCTTAGTGGACGATCTAATGTGAGTGAATTGCTGGATCCACTGCGATCCCTTTCAGGGGCAACTACAATGATTTCAGCAACTTCAGAAAGTAATTCAGCAAGGCATGCAAGACCAGGTGCAAAATATCCATCATCATTACTAAGTAATATGCGCATTTCTATAAGGCCATGATAATCAGTGAATAGTCAAATAAATACTTTTTGCACAGTAAACTCAGTATCAATTCTATTTAAATTGAGCGTTACCTACCCAATGGTCGGGGCGAGAGGATTTGAACCTCCGACCACTTGCACCCCATGCAAGTACGCTACCAGGCTGCGCTACGCCCCGAACAGGAAATTATAACAAATTAAACGCTCTAACTTCTAAACTAACGCTGAAAAACATATTCCTTAGGAAAGAAGTAGTGACATCACACTTTTAATCTCATGTCGAATGTGTTGTAAATCTGCGCTAGAAGGAGATATATTGATATCGGTTGATTTTATATGCGTTGATTTATCTTCACTATGATCGAGTCGGTTACGTGCCCCACTAATCGTAAAACCTTGATCATAAAGCAGTTCTCTAATACGCCGAATTAATAATACTTCTTGATGCTGATAATAACGTCGATTACCGCGACGTTTAACAGGTTTTAATTGTGTAAACTCCTGCTCCCAGTAGCGTAATACATGCGGTTTAACACCACAAAGAGTGCCTACCTCGCCAATTGTAAAATAACGTTTTGCCGGGATTGGAAGTGATACATTACTTGGTTTTTTGTTTTCCATGATAATTCTTTTCAACCAAGGTTTTTAGTTTCTGGCTGGCATGAAATGTAACCACGCGGCGTGCGGTAATAGGAATTTCCTCTCCCGTTTTAGGATTTCTACCAGGACGCTGGGGTTTTTCTCGTAATTGAAAGTTACCAAATCCTGAGAGCTTAACACCTTCGTTATTTTGCAAAGCATTACGTACTTCCTCATAAAAAGACTCAACCATGTCCTTTGCTTCACGTTTATTAAGCCCTACATTCTCAAATAATAAATCTGCTAATTCAGCTTTCGTTAACGCCATACTTCACTCCATTTAGTCATCAATTTTTGTAACTTTTAATTCATTTATAGCTAAATTCATCAAACAGTAGCACTTTTAATAAAAACTGATTAATCACTCATCTCATATACTAGGCTTGCGAAGAATAAACTTCGCCCCATATAGACTAATTAATACAACTTTTGAATGATCATCAGTTACGTAATGTTGCACAAAACTTATTTTCCAAAATTTTTATCAAGCTTGTTACTGCAAAATCAGCTTCTTCATCGGTCAATGTTTTCTCAGTATCTTGTAACAACACACGGAATGCAAGACTTTTTTTGGTGTTTTCCACACCCTTGCCGCGATAAATATCAAACAATGAAATATCCGCTACAATCGCTGATTTTTCTGCGTACATACTGGTTAACAATGAATGCACCGTAACATCATTGTCAACGATTATCGCAATATCGCGCCGCACTGGCGGGAATTTAGAAATTTCCTTAGCAACGGGTAATGATTTCGGTATCAGGCTCTCTGAACTCACTTCAAATACTATTGCATTCTTTTGCAAACCATATTTCTTCTGCCAACGCGGGTGCAGTTCTCCCAGCCATCCAACTGCTTGATCATCAATACAGATTTGTGCTGCTTTTCCAGGATGCAACGCCGGATGAGAGAATCTCTTGAACTGAATATTCTGATTTCTATACAAAGCTTCTATATCTGCTTTGACATCATAGAAATCAACGTTTCTAGCCGGCATGCCCCACTGCTCAAACGCCATATCTCCATAACAGAGCCCCGCAAGTTTCTCTATCTGCTCACAGTCACTTACATCACTCCTGACAAAACAACACCCCATTTCAAACAAACGCACTCTGATTTGCTTACGATTTAAATTAAATTGCAAGTTGGATATCAAGCTACCAATCAATGTACTGCGCATCACGCTCATCTGGCTCGCAATCGGATTCTTTAATGCAATCGCTTTACCATTATCCACAAAATCAAGTTCCCATTCTGCATCTACAAACGCATAATTAATGACTTCCTGATAATCACGAACGACGAGTAACTGCTTTATCTCTGCTGTGGAATGCTTGGCTTCCGATGTCGGCAGCATCGCCATATCGGCGCGCGGGAAATGAATAGGTATGTGATCATATCCATAAATGCGTGCCAGCTCTTCTATAAAATCTTCTTCAATCACTAAGTCGAAACGATAGCTTGGAGGTATAACATTGAAAATATCCTCTCTTATCGAGAACTCAAATCCCAAGCGTTTAAAGTAGTCACTGATTTGTTGTTTAGTCATATCAATGCCCAATACTCGCTTTACTCGATCGACGCGTACATTTACAGAATATCTTCGCGGCAATGCATGTCTCACCTCGGTCACAGGCCCTGCTTTACCGCCACATATCGCCTGTATCAGATAGGTAGCGCGCTCCAATGCATCTCTGGTTGCGGCGAAATCTACACCACGTTCAAAACGATAAGCAGAATCGGAACTGAATCCAAGATGAAATGATTTGCCGCTGATCACATTCGGGTTAAAGAATGCGCTTTCTAAAAAAATGTCTGTTGTACCGCACGTTACACCGCTGTCCAGTCCACCCATAATACCGGCTAGTGCGAGCGGTTTATGTTCATCAGCGATTAACAGCATGTCTGAAGTTAGGTTTACCTGGCTATCATTCAATAATTGCATCTTTTCATGCGGCAGTGCGTAACGGACTTGAATAGCGCCCGCGATCTTGGCCATATCAAAAGCATGCATGGGCTGACCCGTTTCCAGCAGTACATAATTAGTGATATCGACGATTGGATTGATAGATCGTATCTCGCTACGCTCCAGCCGCTGCGTTATCCATAGTGGCGTTAATACATCGAGATTGACGCCACGTATTATCCGGCCACAATACAAGGGACAGGCTGCAGGAGCCATCACGTTCACATTCAGTGTATTTTCAATTTCTCCAGGAACCCGATCTATCGCTAGCGAGGTTAACTCAGCAGCTGTAATAGCAGCCACCTCGCGCGCCACACCCAACACGCCAAGACAATCAGCACGATTGGGCGTCAGACTCAGCGTAAAAACATTATCGTCAAGTCCGTAATAACTACGAAAATCTGCGCCTACCGCAGCATTCTCAGGAAGCAGTAACAAGCCGTCAGTCGCATCAGTAATACCCAATTCCTTGGCAGAACACAACATACCGGCAGAATCAATGCCACGCAGCTTCGTTTTTTTGATCGTAAAACCCGGCAAAGTCGCTCCAATCAGTGCGCAAGGCACTTTCACACCGACGCTGACATTAGGTGCGCCACAGACAATCTGCAGCAAGTCTGTCTCGGCATTTCCTGTCTTGACATTGCAGACTTTCAATCGATCTGCGGTAGGATGCTTCTCGACCGAAAGCACTTCAGCCACAACAACTTTATCAAAGATTGCCGCTACCGGTTGGATACTTTCAACTTCAATCCCCGCCATGGTTAGCGCATGTGCCAGTTCATTACTTGAGCAAGGTGGATTAACAAAGGTACGTAGCCAGTTTTCAGAAAATTTCATGTGAATCTACTATGAATTACAACAGATAAGTAAGTTAATCAGGTTTAATTAAATTGTTTAAGAAAACGCAAATCATTTTCAAAAAATAATCTTAAGTCATTGACGCCGTACCTAAGCATAGCCAAGCGCTCCACTCCCATACCAAAAGCAAATCCAATATATCGTTCACTATCAATTGCAACATGCTTGAGAACATTAGGATGAACCATTCCACAGCCCAGCACTTCTAGCCAACCGGTATGGCTACAAACACGACATCCCTTTCCGTCACACATCACGCAACCAATATCCATCTCAGCAGAAGGCTCAGTAAACGGAAAAAAGGATGGTCGGAATCTTACAGGTAAATCGCCACGCTCAAAGAAACGCGCCATGAAATCAGCCAAAACACCCTTTAATGCAGCAAAATTGGCATTCTCATCGATCCATAGCCCTTCAACCTGATGGAACATTGGCGTATGCGTTACGTCAGAATCGCACCGATAGACACGCCCGGGTGCAATTACCTTGATCGGGGGTTCATTATTTTGCATATAGTGAATCTGGACTGGCGATGTGTGTGTGCGCAGCAAATTGCCATTATCAATATAGAAAGTATCATGCATTGCTCGCGCAGGATGATTCTCTGGAATATTCAGCGCAGTAAAATTATAAAAATCCGTTTCGATCTCGGGACCTGAAGCCACATTAAAACCGATTGAATGAAACAATGTTTCAATACGCTGCAAAGTTCGTGTTACTGGATGTAAACCACTCACTCTCAGTCCTCTGCCAGGTAACGTGACATCCAATGCTTCCTCAGTCAATTTGGCTTCCAGCTCTTTTGCTTGTATCGCATTTCGCCGAGTCTTAAGCGTTGCCTCTAATTGATCTTTTGCTTGGTTTATCCGACTCCCCATAGCAGGACGCTCCTCAGCAGGAAGCTTTCCTAATCCTTTAAGTAATTCTGTCAGTACACCGCCCTTACCAAGATAGCGCGCCTTGACATTTTCTAACTCAGCAGGGTCTTCAATACCCTCCAGCAAATCTGTTGCTTCACTAATTATTTCTTCCAGGTTTTTCATGTAAATTCAACATTTAGCGTTAATGAGCAGAATTACGATCATTACATTTAACAAGAAAAAGGGAGGCTCAGGTTTATACCCCGACCTCCCGATATTTTTTTCATTACAGTTAGTTATGTGGCCAAACTGGCTTTTGCTTGCTCCGCAATACTCTCAAAAGCTTTCTTATCAAATACAGCCAAATCAGCCAATACTTTTCTATCTACTTCGATACTTGCCTTTTTAAGACCATTCATAAATACGCTATACGACAAGCCACATTCACGAGCAGCCGCATTAATACGTGCGATCCATAGAGCCCGAAATTGTCTTTTACGTTGACGGCGATCTCTATAGGCGTATTGACCAGCCTTCATAACAGCTTGCTTAGCTATACGATAGACGTTCTTACGACGTCCACGGTATCCTTTAGCCAGATCTAATATTTTCTTGTGCCGCGCATGAGCGGTTACACCACGTTTAACTCTTGGCATGATCGTTCTCCTTTATGCGTACGGCATCATAGCGCGCACTGAAGTTACATTAGTGGAGTGAACACTAACCACACCTCGTAATTGACGCTTATTTTTGGTCGTCTTTTTTGTCAAGATATGACGCTTAAAAGCTTGTGAGCGTTTAATACTTCCATTTGCTCGAAACTTGAAGCGTTTCGCCGCGCCACTCTTGGTTTTCATTTTTGGCATAAATACTCCCTATTTAACATGAAGCTAGGTGTTTTCATTATTGAAAAACTTCTCCAACCTAGTGATCACTTATTATTTCACCACATTGACAACAGAAAATTACTAAGACAAGAACTACGATACTGTGGTCGAAGTTTCCATCTTTACTTTAGGCTCTTTTTTCTTCGGTGATAACACCATAACCATTTGCCGACCTTCCATTTTAGGAAACTGTTCCACCACTGCAAATGACTCTAAGTCATCCTTCACACGCTCTAATAAGCGCATACCAAATTCCTGATGCGCCATTTCTCGTCCTCGGAAGCGTAGTGTCACTTTAACCTTATCCCCTTCATTAAGGAAATTAGTTAAATTTCTTAATTTTATATTGTAGTCGCCTTCATCCGTATTCGGTCTAAACTTAATTTCTTTGATCTGAACTTGTTTCTGCTTCAGCTTCGCATCATGTTTTTTCTTACTTTCCTGGTAGCGAAACTTGCCATAATCCATCAAGCGACAAACAGGGGGCTGCGCTGTCGGCGCGATCTCAACCAGATCAACTCCTGCTTCATCTGCTAATGCATTTGCATCAGCAAGTGCAACGATACCTACTTGCTCCCCATTCACACCAATCAAGCGTACTTCTGGCACATCTATCTCATGATTGACGCGCGCTGTTTTTTCCTGAGCTATGGTAAATCCCCTAAGTTTAGTTTAATAAAGCACCCCGCTCAGCAGCGAGGTTTTAAGAGCACTCTTCAGGCTGCTGATTTTCTACCGTCCCTCTTCCACAAGGAGCGGCGAAATAAACCCTGATGAAATTAAAAGAAAATTTATACTTTCGAGGAAAGTTCTTCTTTAAGGCGCTCTATTAAGGCTTGTAATGTCATTTGACCAAGGTCCTCTCCTACACGATTACGAACAGCAACTTTATTTGTTCGTACTTCTTCATCTCCAACAATAATCTGATAAGGAAGTTTCTGTAAACTATGCTCGCGAATTTTATAGGTTATCTTTTCATTTCTCAAGTCTAATCCGACTCTAATTCCATGATACTTCAGTTGAGTAGCTACTTCTTGAGCATAATCAGCCTGTCCCCGGGAAATATTTAATACAACAACTTGCTCGGGTGACAACCATAGCGGAAACGCACCTGCATAGTTTTCTATCAGTATGCCGATAAATCTCTCCAGAGACCCTAAAATAGCTCTATGCAGCATAACTGGTACTTGGCGCGAATTATCCTCTGCTACATATTCCGCGCCTAAACGGTCGGGCATAGAAAAATCCAGTTGCAATGTACCGCATTGCCATACACGCCCAATGCAATCCTTTAGAGAAAATTCAATTTTGGGTCCATAAAATGCACCTTCACCAGGCTGCAACTCCCATTCAAGCTTAGCCTCATTTACAGCTGCCTCAAGTGCTGCTTCAGATTTATCCCATTGTACTTCTGATCCTACACGCTTTTGTGGACGCGTTGAAAGCTTAACCAAGAGCTCTTTAAAACCAAAATCAGCATAAACAGATTTCAGTAAATCAATGAATCTTACAACCTCATCTTGTATTTGATCTTCTGTACAGAAGATATGCGCATCATCTTGTGTAAATGCACGCACCCGCATAATACCATGTAGTGCGCCGGATGCTTCATTCCGATGGCATGAACCAAATTCAGCCAATCTTATCGGTAGTTCCCGGTAGCTTCGCAAACCTTGATTAAATATTTGAACATGCCCCGGGCAGTTCATTGGTTTTATGGCAAAATCTCGTTCATCCGAATTCGTAGTAAACATATTTTCACGAAAATTTTCCCAATGCCCAGAGCGTACCCACAAATTCTTATCCAGTATTTGTGGTGTTCGTATTTCCTGATAGCCATTTTGATTCAATATACTTCTCATATATTGTTCAATTTGTTGCCATAGTGTCCATCCTTTGGGATGCCAGAATACCATGCCCGGCGCTTCATCCTGTACATGAAACAGGTCAAGCTGTTTTCCAAGTCTCCGATGATCTCGCTTTTCCGCTTCTTCTAAACGATGTAAATAGTCTTTCTGATCATCCTTGTTTGTCCAGGCTGTTCCATAAATACGTTGTAGCATTTCATTATTGGAGTCACCTCGCCAATAAGCTCCTGCCACTTTCATGAGTTTAAAAACTTTTATCTTTGAAGTCGTAGGAACATGCGGCCCTCGACAAAGATCTGTAAAATTACCCTGAGAATAAAGCGACAAATCCTCATCACCTGGTATGGACTCAATGATCTGTGCTTTGTAGTGTTCCCCTTGCTGTTTAAAGAAGTCAATCGCATCAGAACGCTCCAATACTTTTCGTTCTATCTTTAAATCTCGTTTGCTGATTTCAAGCATGCGCTTCTCGATAGCAATCAAATCTTCAGGAGTAAATGCGCGCTTATAAGAAAAATCATAATAAAATCCATCATCAATTACAGGTCCAATGGTAACCTGCGCATCAGGAAATAATTCCTTGACAGCGTGAGCAAGCAAATGAGCGCAGGAATGCCGAATAATTTCCAATCCTTCAGCATCTTTCTCCGTAATAATGGCAAGCTCACAATTCCCGTCAATTTGACTGTAAACATCAACCAGCTTACCGTTCATCTTCCCTGCTATCGCTGCACGAGCTAAACCGGATCCAATTGCTGAAGCCACGTCTATAACGCTTACAGGCTGATCAAAAATGCGCTCAGAGCCATCTGGTAAACGAACAACAGTCACAAATATTCCTTCCGTCTCACAGTTATTCAACAAAACAATGACTTCTATTAATTACCTTGTAATTCGTAAAAACTTTTCTTCAATGAGCAATTGTTTTATACCAGTTATTCATTTTTTGCAAACCATTTAGAAGTTTTGGAGCAAAACCAATAGCCACTGCATCAACCAAACAGTACCAAGCAGCCACACCGCTAGGTGGATTTCCTTGCGTCCAATTAAAAATCGGCTCAATAGATGCCCATTTCCATGTTCCGGCTGCCGTACCAATAATTTCCAACCAAGTACAAATAAAGAAAGCACCAAGATAAACCATCGGTGACCGCCCTTTAAAAATACAAACAACAAAAATACAAAACAAAAATGCACCCACTTGATCTCCTTGTTCAGGTATCCCACTAATACCCCATAGCGACCATAATCCACCAATCGCTATCACAAAGAAAGCCAGTTTTTTTGCATTCATTAAGAAAAATCTTGAGCGTGCAAGCTTAACAGCTGTCAGATAGACCATTCCATGTCCCGGAGGTACATAATACGGTACATTTCCAAATCGATAGGTATAGCCTTCCATATAAATAGATGCAAAGTGTTCCCCTGCAGTAGCAAATGCCACAGCAATAATGACCTGCATTCTTATTTCTCTATTCTCTCCAATTAATAATCCGATTAGAAAAATCCAAGCAATAACACCCAATAGGTTCTGGACTTGAATACTCGCACTTCCATCAATTACCAAGCTTACCGCTACACAAAAGAATGTAAAACCAGCAATAAAATAATCCCGATTTCTATGTGGATAAGCCACATCAGGTTTAGGAAAATGGTCAAACATAATACAAAAAACCCTACATTGTAATAAAAAACCCGCCATCAGCGGGTTATTCAGTTTTTCCTGAGTTACGAAGTAAGCTGAAGGGATATTCTCCTCTGTGGCACTAAGAAACTACCAGTGCACAGAAAGCAATTATTGAAACACAATATAAAGAAACATAATTCAGTACAAATTCTATCGAAAAAGATTTTTTCTCTTTATGATGCTCTTGCTATACGATGAATTCTGGGGATAACTGTACATC
>NZ_JAMWZS010000054.1 GCF_024282095.1 Nitrosomonas sp. | reverse complement strand
TTCATCAGTAAAATTCCTCTTCGTCTACGATAGAAAATTCTACTGCTTTGCTCGGTTAATTTTGGGGAGGATTACCCTCCAACCAGATGGTTTCCTGCAGAATCAACCAATCATCCGTGGGGCTGGCAGTTGTGGTGTTGTCTTTGTATTCACCGATCAGTTGCCCATCCACGCCATAGAAGAAGAAAACCTTGGGACTGAGCGGGCCGTTTTTCCAAATGCGTTGCTCGAAAGCATTGTATTTATAGTTGTGCGTTTTACTGTTTTTAATCGTGGTGGAAAGCTTGCCTGCGGTATTCCAGGTGAATGTTGTCGCGCCATCGCTCCAAGGATTGCCGGTAGCATCATAATTGTAAGTTTTAGCCACCGGGCCGGCTACGGTTTGCAGGCGGTTGCTGGTGTTGTCTATCGTGTAGAGATGATTACCGCTGCCAAACTGGGCATTGGTGCGGTTGCTGTTGGCGTCGTAGCCCCAGAGTTTAAAGCTGGTATTGTCGGTCTGGCCGGTTAAACGGTGCAGTGCGTCATAATCGAAACTGCGGTTATATATCGGATTGCTGTCCGTGGTGTTGGTGATGCGGCTGGCGGCGTCATAAGTGAGCGTACGGGTATCGCCGCCGATGGGGTGGGTTGTGATGAAGACTGCCGATCGAGTCAAAACTGTGTGTGTACGCCTGGCCGTTACCCCTACACCAAGCTTTCAAAGTTTGGATCAAGTCGATTCCCGGATGACGCGAGCTTATCCGGGCTACTTGCTGTTATGTTGGAGTTCTAATCTCACTCCGACGAACTGAAATTTTTTATAGCAATCGCCAGCTCTGATCTATCTTCCAAAAAAGGTTTTGCATATTTTTCTAAAATTTCTGATTTAATTCTTTCTAGCTTATCTACAAGCTCATCTTCATTAGAAAATTTCCAAAAGGAATACTTACGAGCTTCTTCTGTTTCTGGAATAATACTCCAAGCTGGTACCCCTGTTATATTACCAAGATCATCATATTTGTCAGTACCTATGCCGATAATGATAGAAGGTGAATAGTTTGGATAAGTTTCAGGGATATAACTTATTTCTACAAACAGGTCGCTTTTTCTGAAAAAAATTCCATTAATTTTGGTTCTCTGCCAAGAAAATCCCTGATCTGCAAAGTAAGAACCTAATATCGTTAGACCAACTACATCGAAGTAATTGCATAAGAGTTGCTCCCATTCTCTATTACTATTCATGATTATTCTCTTATTACTTCCCAATGAGTTGCTGCACAGTGAAAGGAGTTACGGTTTCATATGGTATTCCCCTTTCATTTAATCTGAGCAATTCAGAACCTGTAAGATCAAATTGTTTCCTTAATAAAGGATCTCTGTAGGGATCGCGGCCTATATACCGAAAATTATCTCCTTCCTTGATTCGTGCTCTTAAAGTTCCATCATTAAGCTTCCAACGCTCCTTCTGAGTTAACTTTGACCAATTTCCTGGCGTGGTACCAAATGGCAGTGTTCTAGCTCTAGATTTATTAGCATATGGTATAACTCTTTCCATCATATTTTCCCCAAGAATAGTTGTTTTGCTGATTTTATCAGCCACTCCACATAGTTTATTAGCGCTCCCAACCGGCCCTGGAATAGTCCAAACCGATTCAATCGCATCGGGATATTGAGAGTTTGGCTGCATGGGTTTTAGCATATCCCATAGTGTTAATGCCCCACCCAATGCCCACAATAAAACAGGATGCTCGCCAGTAGGATCAGTGAAACTCAGCGGATTCTGCCCCACATACCCATAGACATTCAACCCACCCACCAATCCAATGGGATCAGGTGAGATGTATCTTCCGGTTTCCGGCTCATAATACCTGAAGTAATTGTAGTGAAGTGCGGTCTCCTTATCAAAATACTGTCCCGGAAATCTCGGGTTGTATTCGAAGAGCTGGCTGTTGCCATCCGGATCTTCGTCCGGCAGATTGGCACCAAATGCGTGGGTGTTGTCCCAACGCCATATCGGGGTATTGCTTTGATTGACGATCACTCTCGGCGTGTTGAGGTGGTCGGTATGGATGTAGGAGATTTGTATCGGGCCGGTGGTTGTGGGCTTTTTGATCACGGCGACCGGGATATCCTCCAACCATACGGTTTCCTGCAGAATCAACCAATCATCCGTGGGGCTGGCAGTTGTGGTGTTGTCTTTGTATTCACCGATCAGTTGCCCATCCACGCCATAGAAGAAGAAAACCTTGGGACTGAGCGGGCCGTTTTTCCAAATGCGTTGCTCGAAAGCATTGTATTTATAGTTGTGCGTTTTACTGTTTTTAATCGTGGTGGAAAGCTTGCCTGCGGCATTCCAGGTGAAAGTTGTCGCGCCATCGCTTAAGGGATTGCCGGTGGCATCATAATTGTAAGTTTTAGCCACCGGGCCGGCTACGGTTTGCAGGCGGTTGCTGGTGTTGTCTATCGCGTAGAGATGATTACCGCTGCCAAACTGGGCATTGGTGCGGTTGCTGTTGGCGTCGTAGCCCCAGAGTTTAAAGCTGGTATTGTCGGTCTGGCCGGTTAAACGGTGCAGCGCGTCATAATCGAAACTGCGGTTATATATCGGATTGCTGTCCGTGGTGTTGGTGATGCGGCTGGCGGCGTCATAAGTGAGCGTACGGGTATCGGCTCCGATGGGGTGGGTTTTGAGCCGGCCATCGGAATCAAAGCTGCGCGTGTACGCTTGCCCGTTACCCCACACCCAGCTCTTGGGTTCGCCAAACGGTTGATAAACGATATTGCTCAATAACAGGTTGCCGTTCACGCGCAGTTCCGTGAGGCGGCCATCGGCGCCATACGTGGTGCTGATTTGCGTGCCGGAAGGGTAAGTCGTCTGCTCGAGACGGCCTGCGCTGTCGTACTGGTAACTTAAAGTTTGCGTGAAATTGAGGGTATTCAGCTTGGCCGTCTGGGTTTTACCGAGCAGGCGACCATACAGATCGTAGCTGAAGCTGGTGCTGCCGGATTCATCGCTGATGCCGGTCAGTTGTCCGATGCCGTTGGTGCCGCTATCGTAACTCCAGGTCATGGCAGCCGTATTCGGTACGCCGGTGACGGTGGTAAAAGTGCGTTTGGTCAGCCGGTTGAGCACATCCCAGGTATAGAAGTGTTTAACGCCGCGCGCATCCAACAGGGTTTTGAGATTGCCCGCTGCATCATAAGTGTTCGTGGTGGTGCCGCGATCAGCGGAGATTTCCTGAATCAGATCGCCAAAACCATTGGTTGTGTAAGTAGTGGCGATATCCCGCGGATCGGATATTGCGGTGATCTGATCCAACGCATCGTGTGTTTGCTGGCTATGGCCATTGAACGGATTGGTGCTTTGGATCAGGCGATTGAGCGTATCAAAACCATAACTCACGCTGTGTTGCAGCGGATCGGTGATCTGCTTGCGGTTGCCTTGCGCGTCGTATTGGTATTGGGTGATCTGGCTTTGCGCGCCGATGTCTTTCCATAACCGGCTCAACGCATCAAATTCCCGCTGTCTTTTTTGCGTCAGCGTATTCGCCGGATCGAACAATTCTTCCTTAGTGCGGTTACCCATCGCATCGAGTGTGTATTGCACGCGATTACCCAGATTGTCGGCAATTCCGGTCAGGCGCTGCGCGGCGTCATAGGTATAAGCAATGAAGCTGTTATCCGGAAGCGTTATTTTCTTGACCTGCCCTACGTTATCATACTGGTAGCCGGTGATTTCCGTGCCGCTGCTGCGCGTCAGCAAGCGCTGGCGGGTATCGTAGGTCAGCGTGGTCGTCAGGCCGTTCGGATCGATAATTTCTTCCGGCTGACCGTGCGCGTTATAGCGGGAAATTTGAGTGATGTGGCCGAATGCATTGGTGACGCTGGCGATCTGCCCGCGACACCCAAAGTGGCCGCCGCTGCAGGTGGCATCCGGGGCGTAATAATTGACGGCGGTAAAATCCGCCACATCGGTGCGCGGACCATCCTCGATCTTCTGCGACACGACACCGGGGATACTGGCATGGTAGACATACGTAGTGCTCCACGTGCGCGTGGCGTTGGTGGCGGTGTCTTTCAGGCGATATTGCGTGATATTGCCGTGGGTGTCATAGACAAAGCTGGTTTGGCGTTTGGATTCAGTGATGAGCGTGGGTAATCGAAAGTTCGCATGCCAGGTCGTGAGGATTTTACGTTCACTGCTATTGGCGGCAGGCGTATAACTGACCAGATCTCCGGGACAGTTGCTACCCGGGTTCATACCTTCAATGCGGGCAATTTCCAGGTTGCGCGTCAGATCAAACGCAACACAGGTTTTATTGCCGTTAAAATCCGTACGGCTGGCGACATTGCCGTTGACGTCGTAGCTGATTGCCGAAGATGCCGCACCGCACCCGGAACCGGCCGGTTGCGATTGGCCGGTACTTCTGGCAACACCTAGAATGGCTTGAAAGTGGTGCGTATATTGGCTACCCAGCGGATCGGTCACAGTGGTGCTGCTGCCGTCAGTGCTGTAACCCAGTACATGCCGATCGGCACCCCCGGCGTGCTCGGTCACCACCGCACGACCTTGCGTGTCATAGGTGTACGTCGCATAACGCACGCCATTCTCGTCGGTAATGCCGGTCAGTGCATTGGGCAGATTGGTATTGCTGGTGTAGGCTTGTTCGTTGTAATGGTAGGTGCGGGTTTTGCCGTCGGGATAAGTGACGGAAGTCAGATTGCCGGTGGTGTCGTAGCTATACTGAAACACCCCACCTGCCGGATCGGTCAGTGTGCTGATGCGACTACTACCATCATAGGTGAAACTTAATGCGCGACCAACGTCGTCGGTTACTGTAATCAGGCGGCCATTAACATCATAACCCAGTGTCTGCGCGCGGCCGTCTCGGCTGGAAATGGATAGCAATTTGCCTGAAGTATTGTAGGTCTCGATGGTGTCGTCAGCAGTTATTAGCTGCCAACTGCTTCCGGGCAATTCTATTAATTCATCAGATATATCGCCATCGCCTACCCATAACCCACTATTGAGTCTAAAGAATATTGTTTTGCCATCGGGGCGTTCTGCAAAGGTAATTGGAGGTATTGCCGATGGATTTAGAACTAATCTAGCACTATAGCTGTGGCGCCATTGAGTGCCGATATTGCGGTCAAGCTTGTTTTGTTGGCTGTTGTAATAACGGGTAAATACAACCACTGAAGAATCGTAATCCGGCTCAGCTGCACTTTTATTTCCTGTTCTGGGATGTACTGGATTGCCAATAGATCCACAGATCGATTGGGTGCCTAGATTTTTTGATCGTAGTAGATCTGTAGAAAAACTATTGTCGTTAATCTGGCAAGTAAAAAGTTCGACTTGAATGCAATTTTCTTCATTGCCAAAGCAGTTATATGCTTTTCCACCATATGGACAAGTATAGAGTGGGTATGCATCAACCATCCATGTAAAATTTTGTCCGGCTACTGGATCATATGCATTGCATGATATTCGTTGATACTCAGTCAAAGTATTGGGACTACATTGCCAGCTCTGATATCCTGCAACACTTGCAATCGAGTTTGCACAAGTTGCTTTTTTTGGAAGCATCGGATTGCTAAATATAGTTACCCAACACGCCTCCACCTGAGCAGGATAAGAAATCACTTCAGCTGTGACTAAACTTGGTTTGCCTATTAAGCCCAATAATGTCAGAAGAAAAAATATGGACAAATTCCGTGCACTGCGTACAAATTTCTCTAACATTAATTTCCTCGTTTATTTATAACTGATCGGATGATTTTTGCTATTAACCAATAGCTTGGAACGTTCAAACTTAGTGAGAAATGCATGATTGTTATTACATTGAAAGATAACATGTAAACTTATTGTAGGATTATTGGTAAAATTTCAGTGACTCTATTGCCAGCAATCCGAATCAAAGCGATAAATAGCCATCCATTTACCCGCTATTTCTGAAATTTCTGCTGCAGATATCCTTCAGGATTTCAAAAACGTATTTGTGATCGATACCAATCACTCACTGAATAAGTTTGCTCAGATGCTATTTCTCGCAGATTGACTGTTAAACGAGCAGCAGTCATCCTCGTTATCGCAAAGTTAACTGAGAAACGATCGCGACATGTTAGAATGGGCGGATTTACAGATTTCTTATACTCAATTTTAAGAAAACACGCTTCTGCACCATAACCTGTTGTTTTTCATAAAAATCATAAGATATGAACCAATTTGCCAAGGAAACCCTGCCGATCAGTCTTGAAGAGGAGATGCGGCGTTCCTATCTCGATTACGCGATGAGCGTCATTGTAGGCCGCGCACTTCCAGACGTTCGTGATGGCCTGAAACCGGTACATCGCCGCGTATTATTTGCCATGCACGAACTCTCCAACGATTGGAACCGTCCATACAAAAAATCCGCACGTATCGTCGGCGATGTGATCGGTAAATATCATCCGCACGGCGACACCGCGGTCTATGACACCATCGTACGCATGGCGCAGGATTTTTCATTGCGCTACATGTTGATCGACGGGCAAGGTAACTTCGGTTCTGTGGATGGCGATAATGCCGCGGCAATGCGTTACACCGAGATTCGCATGTCGCGTATCGCGCACGAACTGCTGGTGGATCTTGACAAGGAAACGGTAGATTTCGGTCCCAACTATGATGACTCTGAAAAAGAGCCGCTAATACTCCCGGCCAAAATCCCCAATCTGTTGATCAACGGTTCATCAGGCATCGCGGTCGGTATGGCGACCAACATTCCGCCACACAATCTGAATGAAGTGGTGGAAGCCTGCCTCACGCTACTCAGAAATCCCGATACCAGTATCGATGAGCTTATTGAGATCATTCCGGCACCGGATTTCCCCACTGCCGGCATCATTTATGGTGTTTCCGGCGTAAAAGACGGCTATCGCACCGGCCGTGGCCGTGTCGTCATGCGTGCCCGTACGCATTTTGAAGACATGGAAAAAGGCAGTCGCCAATGCATCGTCGTCGATGAGTTGCCCTACCAGGTTAACAAAGCCAATTTATTGATACGCATTGGAGAGCTGGTTCGCGACAAGAAAATTGAAGGCATTTCCGATCTGCGTGACGAATCCGACAAATCGGGTATGCGCGTCGTCATTGAACTTAAACGCGGCGAAGTCCCTGAAGTCATTCTGAATAACCTGTATAAAGAAACACAGATGCAGGACACGTTCGGCATGAACATGGTGGCCTTGCTGGACGGTCAACCGCGTTTGCTGAATTTAAAACAGATTCTGGATGCGTTCCTGCGTCATCGCCGTGAAGTCGTCACGCGCCGTATCGTTTTTGAACTGAAAAAAGCCCGTGAACGCGGTCATTTACTGGAAGGTTTAGCGGTTGCGCTGTCCAATGTCGATGAAATTATCGCGTTGATAAAAGCGGCACCGACACCAGCGGATGCCAAGGAAGGGCTCATGGCAAGAACCTGGCATTCCCAATTGGTTGAGGAAATGCTGTCTCGTGCCATGGCGGATGCCAATGCATTGCGTCCGGATGGCTTGGATGAAACATTCGGTTTGCAAGCGCAAGGTTATTATTTGTCCGATGCGCAAGCGCAAGCGATTCTGGAATTACGTTTGCAACGCCTGACCGGCCTGGAACAGGAAAAAATCGTCGAAGAATACAAGGATGTCATTGATAAAATCATTGATTATCTCGACATTCTGGCAAATCCGGGGCGCATCACCCTCATCATTACCGAAGAATTGGATGCCATCAAACAGCAATTTGGTGACAAACGCCGCAGCGAGATCATTGTCGATACGCAGGATTTGAGTATGGAAGACTTGATCACGCCGGCAGATGTCGTCGTCACGCTATCGCACAGCGGTTATATCAAATCGCAACTGCTTGATGACTACCGCGCGCAAAAGCGTGGTGGACGCGGCAAGTTGGCGACCAGCACCAAGGAAGATGATTTCATTGACAAATTATTCATTGCCAACACGCATGATTATATTTTGTGCTTCTCAAGCCTGGGGCGTGTGTACTGGATCAAGGTCTATGAAGTACCGCAAGGCGGTCGACAATCCCGCGGCAAGCCCATTATCAATTGGGTGCAGCTGGAAGAAGGCGAGAAAATCAATGCCATTCTGCCGGTCAAAACTTTTGATGAAAACCGCTTTGTATTTATGGCAACGACATTGGGCACGGTTAAGAAAACACCGTTATCCGAATTTTCCCGTCCGCGTAACAATGGCATTATCGCCATCGGATTGGATGAGGGTGATTACTTGATTGGCGTCGAGTTGACCGAAGGCAAGCATGACGTCATGCTGTTCTCAGACAACGGCAAAGCCATGCGTTTCAGTGAAAATGACGTGCGTCCGATGGGGCGTACCGCCCGTGGTGTGCGGGGTATGAAGCTCGGTTCCGGACACAAAGTCATTTCGATGCTGGTGGCTGAAAATGAAGAATTGACGGTCTTAACGGCCACAGAAAACGGCTACGGCAAGCGTACCCCGATCAGTGAATACACGCGCCATAACCGCGGCACGCAAGGTATGATTGCGATCATCACCAGCGCACGTAACGGCAAGGTCGTCACCGCAAAACTGGTGAAACCGGATGATGAAATCATGCTGATTACTTCCGGCGGCGTGCTGATCCGCACCCGTGTCAACGAAGTACGCGAAATGAGCCGCGCCACGCAGGGTGTTACTTTAATCAACCTGGATGCGGGTGAAAAACTCGCCGGCCTGGAACGGGTAGTGGAAAGCGAAGATGGCGATGACGACGGCGATAGTGACGATTAACAAGCCGTTGAAAAACATTTTCGAGGAGGCCAAGCCGATACTAGGCAAAACAGGCGAGAAGCACGATTTATGGGTGATCAATGCACATGCTGAGCTTGTTTTTAACACCGTAGCGGCAATGCAGATAGTTTCTCAGTGATCTGTTAACATCAAACCAGTTAACCGGAAAATACACAATGGATCAAATCTATAATTTCAGTGCAGGGCCTGCGGTTCTACCCAAAGAAGTGCTGCAACAAGCGCGCGACGAAATGCTTGATTGGCACGGCAGCGGCATGTCGGTGATGGAAATGAGTCATCGCGGCAAGGAATTTATGTCGATTGCGGAAAAAACTGAAAACGATCTGCGCGAATTGGTAGGCATCCCGCAAAACTATAAGGTGTTATTTCTGCAAGGCGGCGCATCCAGCCAATTTTCCATGGTGCCGATGAATTTGCTGCGCGGCAGAAAGAAGGCGGATTATATCAATACCGGTCAATGGTCGACCAAAGCCATCGAAGAAGCCAGCCGATATTGCACCGTCAATGTTGCCGCTTCCTCCGCAGATGCTAATTTTACCTATGCGCCCACACAAGACAAATGGGATCTGGATCCCGAATCGGCTTATATTCATTACACCAGCAACGAAACCATTGGCGGTGTTGAGTTTCATTGGATTCCGCAAATCGATCCGAACGGGAATGTGCCATTGGTCGCCGATATGTCATCCGATATCTTGTCACGGCCTTTGGATGTTACCCGTTTCGGGCTGATCTATGCCGGTGCGCAAAAAAACCTCGGGCCAGCCGGACTGACACTGGTCATTATCCGCGAAGATTTATTGGGCATGCCGCTGGCTGGCACGCCAACGCTGTATGATTATCAGATTCATGCGCAAAATGATTCAATGTACAACACCCCGCCCACCTATGCCATGTACATCACTGGACTGGTATTTGATTGGTTGAAGCAAAAAGGCGGATTGTCTGCGATGGAAAAAACCAATATTGCCAAAGCCAACGTGCTGTACGACTTACTGGACACCACCGATTTTTATCATTGTCCGGTGGCACAATCCGATCGTTCACGCATGAATGTTCCTTTTACATTGCAGGATCCTGCGCTGGATGGCGATTTTCTGAAACAGGCCGCAAGCAACGGCTTGATCCAACTGAAAGGTCATCGCTCAGTGGGTGGCATGCGTGCATCCATTTATAATGCCATGCCGCTTGAAGGTGTGGCAAAATTGGCAGCGTTTATGAAGGAGTTCGCCAGTCAGCATGCCTGAAAATCAACACGGAATCTTCAAGATTCTTACACTTAACCATATCTCCACGCTTGGCTTGAGCCGTTTCCCTGCAGATTGCTATCAGGTAAGCCATGATATGGCGGAACCGGATGCCATCCTGGTACGTTCGCACAATATGCTGAACCAAGAAATTCCCGCTAGCGTCAAAGCAATCGGACGCGCCGGTGCAGGCACCAACAACATCCCGGTGCAAGCGATGAATAACCGGGGCATTCCCGTATTCAATACCCCTGGTGCCAATGCCAATGCGGTTAAAGAACTGGTTATTGCCAGCCTGTTTCTGGCCGCACGTAATCTGGTTCCCGCACTGCAGTTTGTCGAATCCCTGCAAGGTGATGATGCGGCACTGAACAAGCAGGCTGAGGATGGCAAAAAGCATTTTTCCGGTATCGAATTACCGGGGCGCACACTGGGTGTCATTGGGTTGGGTGAAATCGGCCGGCTGGTAGCGAATACCGCCATCAAACTGGGCATGAAAGTCATCGGCTATGACCCAAAAATCACCGTTGAATCCGCCTGGAGTCTGTCGGCGGAAGTCAAGAAAGCGCACAGCATGGAAGATTTGCTACGCCACAGCGAGTTTATCAGCGTACATGTCCCGTTGCTGGATTCCACTCGTCATTTGATTGATGATAAAACCATCAAATTGATGAAACACAACGTGATGCTATTGAATTTCTCACGTAGCGCCATCGTTGATGAAGAAGCTGTGCTCGCCGGTATTGCCGCCAACAAAATAAAAACCTATGTGAGTGACTTCCCGAGCCAGAAGCTGCAACATCAAAAAGGCGTGATCACGTTGCCGCACCTCGGCGCATCGACACAGGAAGCGGAAGAGAACTGCGCTGTCATGGTGGTGGATCAACTCATGGATTATCTGCAAAACGGCAATATCACCCACACGGTCAATTTCCCTGACATTCAGATGGAACGTGAATCACCTTACCGAGTGGCGGTTGCCAATGCCAACGTACCCAACATTCTGGGGCAAATTTCCACCAGTATGGCCAATGCCGGACTGAACATCCACAACATGATCAATAAATCGCGCGGGGAAATGGCCTTCACGCTGGTGGACGTCGACAGTCCGGTGCCGCAGCATGTCGTGGATGGAATTGCCGCAATCGCCGGTGTACTGATGGCACGCTATCTGCCACTTCCCAGATAAACTCTGATGAACACTCGTTAAGCCAAAATTTTTACCGCACATGTCAGAAGAACTCAAACAATTACGCGATCAGATCGACGCCATTGACAACGAACTGCTCCAACTCGTGAGCAAGCGCGCCGGATTGGCACAACAAATCGGCAAGATCAAGAAAAGTGGCATCGTCTATCGCCCTGAACGTGAAGCGCAAATATTGACGCGCATTCAGGAACACAATCCGGGACCCATCAGCAACGCACATATCAGGCAGCTATTCACGGAAATCATGTCGCTATGCCGCGCCCTAGAAAAACCCATGAGTGTGGCTTATTTAGGCCCAAGCGGTACTTTTTCTGAAGAAGCGGCATTGAAACGTTTTGGCAGTGCCATCACATCGGTCGCGTGTAATTCGATTGACGACGTGTTTCATGCCGTGGAATCCGATGCGGCAAATTATGGCGTAGTACCGGTGGAAAACTCTACCGAAGGTGCTGTCGGCAGGACCATGGATTTGCTGTTGCAAACACCGCTCACCATCTGCGGCGAAATTCAGTTACCCGTGCATCAATTTCTGATGGCACAGCAAAGCGGATTATCACACATTGACAAAATTTATTCGCACCCGCAATCGTTGGCGCAGTGTCATCACTGGTTAAAAACCAATTTGCCGCACATTCCCAATGCTGCATTTATTAATACCGCCAGTAATGCCGATGCCGCCCGGCAAGCAGCAGCCGACAAACACGCAGCGGCTGTAGCGGGAAAACGGGCGGCCGAGTTGTTCGGGCTTTCCATCTGTGCTGAAAATATTGAAGATGATCCGAAAAATACCACGCGGTTTCTGGTTATCGGCAAGCAAGTGGTGAGCGTCTCAGGAAAAGACAAAACATCACTGATCCTATCAACCAATAACCGCTCCGGCGCAATCTACAAATTGTTGGAGCCGCTGGCGCATCACGGCGTCAGTATGAGTCGCCTGGAGTCGCGTCCATCCCGTACCGGGCTGTGGCAATATGTATTTTTTGTGGATATTGAAGGACACCAGGAAGATGCCAATGTCGCAGCCGCACTGGCAGAATTACGTGAAAAAGCATCTTTCTCAAAAATACTCGGATCTTATCCGGCCACATAACTTTTCGCTGCCATTCAATAGTCACCTTATTAAGTTCTTTGAATTCTCAGTATTTTTTCTATCATTAACAAACTTAATCTTATGAATCTTTGTGATTTTGCTCCGGAATACATCCGCTCCATCCAGCCTTATCAACCCGGCAAGCCCATTTCTGAACTGGCGCGGGAAATAGGATTGGATGAAGCATCCATCATCAAGCTGGCTTCCAACGAGAATCCGCTGGGAACCAGTCCGCTCGCACTGGATGCCATGATCCATGCATTGCACGATATCGCGCTGTATCCGGATGGCAGCGGCTATGAATTGAAAGCCGCATTATCCAAACGCTACGCCGTAGCACCAGAGCAAATCATACTGGGAAACGGCTCCAACGATGTGCTGGATCTTGCTGCGCGTGTATTTTTGAAACCGGGTGCAGCGGCCGTGTATTCGCAACATGCGTTTGCGGTTTATCCACTGGTAGTGCAAATGGTTGGCGCCAATGGCATAGCGGTTCCCGCGCTGGATTACGGTCATGACTTGCCCGCGATGCTGGATGCCATTACGCCGGAAACACGCATTGTATTCATCGCCAGCCCCAACAATCCCACCGGCACATTATCCGGCGAAGATGAACTATTGCAATTTATGGAACGCGTATCGCGCGATGTGCTGGTCGTTATGGACGAAGCGTATTACGAATACCTGCCGGAAGCCAACAAACCGGACAGCATTAAATGGTTGAAGCAATTTCCCAATCTGCTGATCACACGTACTTTTTCCAAGGTTTATGGCCTCGCCGGTGTACGTATCGGGTTTGGATTGACGCACCCGGATGTGGCGAATCTGATGAACCGTGTGCGCCAGCCGTTCAATGTCAGCAGCATTGGCCTGGTGGGCGCACTGGCTGCACTGCAGGATGCCGAGTTCGTACAAAAATCGTATGCACTGAACCGCGTAGGCATGTTGCAACTCACCGATGGCTTCCGCAAGCTGGGCATTGAGTACATCCCTTCATATGGCAATTTCATCAGTTTCCGTGTCAAAGGCGATGCGGCCAATACCTCGAAAGTCTATCAAAACCTTCTGCAACAAGGCATCATCGTACGCCCTCTGGGCATTTACGAAATGCCACACCACCTTCGGGTTACCATCGGATTGGAATCCGAAAATAAACGATTCCTGGAATCACTTGAATACGCAATGGGAGAATTAGCTTGATCATCATCATGAACAAAGACGTCACCGAAGAGCAAATCGGTGCAGTCGTAAAGAAAATTCAGGATCTGGGCCACGAAGTCAATATCTCACGCGGCACCAAACGTACTGTCATTGGTGCCATCGGCGATGAGAGCAAACTCGATCCGGAATTATTTGATTCCATGCCGGGCGTGGAATACTCGATGCACATCGTCAAACAATACAAAATTGTTTCGCGCGAATCACACAAACAGGATTCGATCATCGATGTACGCGGCATCCCTGTCGGTGGCAAGCAAGTACAGGTGATCGGCGGCCCTTGCTCAGTCGAAACGCAGGAGCAAATGGACCTGGCAGCGCAACAAGTCGCAGCAGCCGGTTGCCGCTTGATGCGTGGCGGCGCTTTCAAACCACGCACCAGTCCGTACACTTTTCAGGGCAAAGGTGTTGATGGCCTGGGCATATTCCGCAAGGCGGCGGACAAATATAACCTGCCGATTGTCACCGAACTGATGGATGTACGTATGCTGGATACCTTCCTTGAGCATGATGTCGATGTCATCCAAATCGGCACACGCAACATGCAGAATTTTGATCTGTTGAAAGAAGTCGGCCGTATCAACAAACCGGTGATTCTCAAGCGTGGCCTGTCCGCCACCATTTCCGAGTGGCTCATGGCGGCTGAATACATCGCAGCGGGCGGCAATCACAATATTATTTTCTGCGAACGCGGTATCCGCACATTTGAAACCGCGTACCGCAACGTCATGGACGTCACCTGCGTACCGGTGCTCAAACGCGAAACCCACTTGCCGGTCATCATCGATCCTTCGCACGCTGGTGGTAAAGCGTGGATGGTACCCGCCTTAGCGCGCGCAGCCATCGCAGCGGGCGCCGATGGCTTGCTGGTGGAAATGCACCCGAATCCGTGTGAAGCCTGGTGCGATGCCGATCAAGCGCTGAATCCGCAGGAATTCAAGGAGTTGATGGGTTCGTTAAAAGGCATCGCAGAAGTGATCGGACGTAGCCTGTAACACGAAATTAACCAAACTATGGGAAATATCACGGCACTCAATAAACTGGTCATCATCGGCGTCGGTTTGATCGGCGGATCATTCGCACTGGCACTGCGCAACGCCGGGCTGGCTAAGCATATCGTGGGCGTTGGCCGCAGCCGGCAGAACATGCAATGTGCCTTGGAACGTGGCGTCATTGATGAAATAGCCACTGACATGACTTCCGCGCTGCACAACGCCGACCTGGTACTGCTGGCAATGCCGGTCGGCCAGACCGCCCACATCATGGCGCAGATCGCCCCACACCTGCAAGCCAATACCATTATTACCGATGTCGGCAGCACCAAACAGGATGTCATTGCCGCAGCACGTCACCATCTCCCCATGCAAAACCGCCATCATTTTGTCCCCGGCCACCCCATCGCCGGCACTGAACATAGTGGCGCCCAGGCTGCGCAAGCGGATTTGTATGTTAACAAACACGTCATCCTGACCCATCTGCCTGAAACCAGCAGCGATGCTGTCGCGCAAGTCAGCCAATTATGGCAAGCTTGCGGTGCGCAAGTTTCCATCATGCCTGCCGACGAGCATGACCGTATTCTCGCAGCCACCAGCCACCTGCCGCATCTTCTGGCATTCACCATGATGAATCACCTCAATCACAGCACCAGTGATCTTGAGAATATATTGCGTTTTGCCGGCAGCGGCCTGCGCGACTTCACCCGCATCGCCAGTAGTTCCCCGGAAATGTGGCGGGATATCTGTTTGGCTAATCGTGAGTCATTGTTGAAGCAGATTGATGGATATCAGAATGAATTGAGTACTTTGCAGGAAATGTTGAGAAATAATGAAGGTGAAACGCTGGAAAAAGCTTTTTCTCAGGCGCGAGATGTTCGGGAAAATTGGTTGAAGAGTAAAATAGAAAATTGACAAAGTAGCCGCCGATTAAAATCCACCATGAATCCCAGACTAAAAAAATTATTGCTATCCGTATATAATTTCGATTTTCACCCTTTATTTTTCTGAACTCAAATGCAAGAACCTGACCCTCCCGTTATACAACCCTTTACCTTTGTTTTCAGTTGGCGGCGTTTCTCGTTGCACTGTGCGATCATGGGTTTCTGTGTGCTGCTGGGTCTGATGACTTGGTATTTTGCCAAGCCGCATAGCATACGGTTTTATGAAACCAAGTCTGAAGAGCAGCTTACCACCGCGATAGCGCCCGATATCGATATGGCGCTGGATACTTACAGCTCTGTCGCCGTGAAAGACAGCCAACCACTGCAAGTCGAATTACTCAGAGGCAATGTCTATTTTGATATTAGGAAAAATGCTACCAACACGCTTGAAGTTAAAGTAGGCAATGTCATCATAAAGGATACCGGCACGCGCTTCAGTATCCGCATGCACAAAGACGGCAGTAGCAATATCGCTGTTGCAGACGGGCACATCAAGATCCATGTCGCATCCGGGGTTTATCAGATCAACACGCTCGAGCAGGCTGATTTTGATGACGCTAGAATTAGCAAACACAGGTTAGTTGCTGAACACGACATCGCACCTTGGCATCATTAACGGAATTCGTAGAATATTCGCCCGTAAAACGCAGCTACAGCGGAGCCTAAGCTCCTCTGTAATTTACAACAGATAGTTATTAATAAGAAATCCGGCGGCGATGCATTGAAAAACCCAATATGCCTAGCCCAACCAACAACATGGCATAGCCTTCAGGTTCTGGCAACTGGATTCAGGATAGCTGTGGTTAGAAAAACCCCATCTTCCGGTTGATTCGGGAATGTGCTAATG
>NZ_JAMWZS010000004.1 GCF_024282095.1 Nitrosomonas sp. | reverse complement strand
CCTGAGCTTGATTAACTACCCATGGCAGAGCTTAATTCTACCTTCAGGTTGTACAGTTGTAGGGGACCACTTCAGTTTGCATATTCATATCAAGCTCCTTTCAAAAGTTTAAAGCTAACCTAAGAAAAATTGTACGTTCAGGCACGTAACGCGGATTTATAGGTTCCGACGTAAAAAAATTTTGAGTTCTATAAAAGAAATTCTCATCAAGTAAATTTCTCACTTCAAAATTAACTATCCCTTTTCTCTGAGGTAATCTATATCCAATACTTGTATCAATTAAGAAAAAAGAATCAAATCCAGAGTTTTCTTTTTTTTTATGAACTTTCACCACATCTCCATTAATTACCCCCTTACGAATTAAATCTTGTTCCACAAAAGTTGTTGTAAGCTTAAGAAATACCCCTGAAGGATTAAAGTACTCAATATTAAATGGCGCGCTCAATGTCTGGATCCTTACTGGATCGCGGCTTGCAATAGACGAGTTTTCAGCATTCCTGGAAAATTGTTCATATTCAAACTCACTTCTAATCACCCAATAGGAATGAAGCACCCAATACAAATATGCACGGTACAATTGTTCATTTTGTTTTTCAAATGCTTCGCTCCCATAAGAATCAAGCTTAATAGAAGGATAAGGAACTTTCAGGTTACGTTCTGAAGCCTCTATACCACTATACAAATCACTTGACATACGGTAATCCAGCGCTACTCCCGTACGTTGCACCCTTGTTCCATTTATATCATCAAAGAACTGATTAAAACCTGCCACTTGTGTAGGTTCTAGCGTTTGCTGCGCAACCAAGGGAGATTTAGTTGTATTAATCCAAGCAACTCGAAATCTAAATTTGTCATTTATATCCCACTGCAAACCAAGCTTTGGATTTATATTTTCTTTTTTGCGATTATCGACACCGATATGAGAATCATAGCTTAGAGCAAACGTTGTATTTAGATTTCTGAGAAAATTAGTATTCGTATAAATGTAAATATTATCTTTATTAAGTTTTGCACTCTCAGTGTCCTTAAAAGCAAATCGATAAGTACCACCTCCAATCGTCGAATTGAAATATCTTTCCCGAAATAGATGCTGTGACTCAAACTGATATCCATTTGTATTACTCGAAATCCCATCACGTTCTATGAGCTTTGCATTAACCAGTAGATCTTGATTAGGGGATAACGTATATCGTGCACCTACCCGCGCGATATCTTCATTCACCTCTCTACGATATTCCTGACGAAAATTATTTTTATCTCGATCAAAATCTAACAACAGATCGCCGTGTTCTGATTCACGTTTGCGCAACTCCGCCTGTACGTTAAATCTTGGTGTCATTGCATACTGCATGAATACATTGTAGATATTATGTTTCTGATCATTATTTAGGCGAAATCCATTAGTTTCATAATGAAATTGACCCATGCTGATGGAAGCTTTGTCATATAGTACTGACGCGACCACCTCATTCCCGAATGTACTATTACTACCAACAACTCCCGAGGCAACCACTTGTGGCTTATTACGTTCCATGAGTGGTGCAAACTCATTAAATCCGGTCGAAGAAGGACCTGTGTTGGCAATAATATTGAGATCCGCTACCGCAAGATGCGGCTGTACCGGATTCACATTGATGGGTTGTAAAAGTTGTGCTTGTAGTAACTCACTCACACGAGCTATTTCGTGACGCGGGATGTTGGCATATGCATCTGAGAGAAATCGGTGCGCAGAATGATTAGCAGGATCAAAACTCAGTGATTTGGCGGTCTCCATCAACGCACGCTTCTCAAACCCCAAATTCTCAAAGATTCGCGCCAGACTGGAACCACGCGCCGCTTCATCTCGATCAAGCAGCAATTTGGATCGATACACGGCGCGGTTATCGTTCAGTCCAATGGATTTCTGAATATCTTGCAAGGCCTCGATGGGTCGGTTCTGCGTTTGCTTCTGGATGGCGTCGTAGAACCACGGTGTCGGGTCTTTCGGATCGCGTTCTTTGGCCAGGTCAAATTGGGTACTGGATAGCGAATAACGCTTTTCCTCAAAATACGCTTTACCGAGGTAACTACGGATCAGCGAATTGGCCGGATCCAGGCTGGCGGCAATTTCCAGTTCTATGCGGCCCGCTTCCAATTCACCTTCGCGAATCAAAGCCAGCCCTAGACCCAGCCGTGGCATCGGATCCGCCTGATCCAGCGCAATCGCGCGCGTGAAGATTGTTTTTGCTGTTTGGGTATCGATTTGCAACAGATTGGCAAAACCCAATATGGTTTGCGTTTTGGCCAGATCGGGCTGCAAATTTACCGCATGTTGTGCGGAATCCAGCGCACGGTCCAAATCACCCAGCGACATCTGCAATTCAGCGACTCGCGCCCAGGCGAGCGCATTGTCTGAATCGAGTGTGATTGCTTTTTGTACACTTTTCAGCGCTGCTTCAATTTCAAAATGCGCTTGTTGTGTATACGAAAGCGCTAAATACGCAGCGGCGGATTGCTGATCGAGCGTCACTGCTTTAGTGGCTAGATCAAGCGCTTGATCCTTTTCGTTCTGCGTCACGGCGATGATTGCGAGTAGCGCATGCGCGTCACTGTTGTCGGGCTCTAGCTGGAGTACTTGCTGGACACTTTTCTTGGCTTCATCCGCTTGTCCGACAGTCAGCAAACGACCCGCCTCTTGGATCAGGCTATCGGCATCCTGTGCTTTCTTTACTTCAACACGCTGCCAATAATCTGCGATCGCCGGATAATACAAAGCCCACTGCACGGCATCGGTGGGGCGAATGATGATCTCTTTTCGTGGCGCTTGATCCTTGAAAGTAATCGCTGCCTCGTGATCGTTTAATACAAGGCTGCCCAGATCATTGCTGACAGAT
Organism: Nitrosomonas sp.; assembly: GCF_024282095.1. Classification (GTDB taxonomy): domain Bacteria; phylum Pseudomonadota; class Gammaproteobacteria; order Burkholderiales; family Nitrosomonadaceae; genus Nitrosomonas. The sequence goes on along the minus strand of NZ_JAMWZS010000004.1, from coordinate 91,817 downwards.
ACCCTGCCTTCATAAACAACAACCTCGGCATTGTCCTCGCGAACGCCGACGAAGAATTCCGTGCCTTCCACACTCGCATTGACGAACGGTGTTCTGATTTTAAAGGGCCTCGGTGTGCGCGTGATGATGTGTATTGCGCCTTCCAGTAAATCCAGCAACGAGGTGCCTTTCTCTGCTTGCAATTGCGGAAATGTGATACTTGTTCTTTGATCAAGCCGCAGCATGCTGTCGTTACTCAAACGCAGCGCTGCGCGGCTTTGCGATCGTGCGCGGATCATGTCGCCCGCGCACAACATTGTATTCACGTCGACTTGTTGCCATTTTGTTTCTTGCACGCGCCGCAATTCGATGATGCCTTGCATCGATACAATTTGTGCAACTTCCAATTTGCAAGATGTTGTCGCATGCGCTTTACCTATATGAGTTCCCACGAATATCACCGTAAAAACAGTGAATAGCATGGTTGAAAGTTTTCTGTGACACAGATAAGTCGCAATTGACCAGCATGTCTTCATTCATTAATCTTTCTTTGCTTTTACGGGCTCAAGAAAATGAGCGCCGTATAATATTTAATTGCAGAAAAACCACATACTCGACAACTTAGCCGACGCAACCAGTCGCTCATTATACGAAGCCGATGACCTTATACCTAATCCGGACATTCGATATTTATCGAGTTTGCATCAAAGTGTAGTAAAAAAACCTACTTTATGTATGTGAGAATTCTCACATACATACTTCCATTTCTTGAATATATTTTTTGAGAGGTATTTTGATTATTTACTGTCTATTCTTGAGACAGTATTCCACAAGCCTTTGGGAGGCTCGTTTTGGTATCGTTGGCACAATGCAAGAAAGAATTGCGCGGGACCATCCGCGGGAAACGCCTTGAGGATATCGCCAAAGCCTTGACCGGCTTCAGCCCATGCTTGTAACTGATAGGCACTTAAGGCTTGCGCAAAAATCTCGCATAACCATATTTGTTCTTTACTGGCCAATTGCTGATAAGTAATGAGTTCAAACAAATTGACCGGATGCACTCTTCCTGGCAACAAGAATCCGCCTAATGGACGTACCAGAAAATCGTTCAATCCATCCAGCACATCACTCGATACCAGAATGCGCGTTTTTAAAACTTTATTGGCGCCTTGAATTCGATTGGCTGTGTTTACGACATCGCCTGTAACCCTATAAACCCCATCTTTTTTGCTCATCGACATACTGCCAAAATGCAAGCCAATCCTGGTCGGCAGTGGTGGGCTATTCACTTTATTGAAACGCTCAATCGCAACACTTAAATCAAGTGATGCCCGGCATGCTTCAATTCGCACATCCGCATTCACAGGTTTGTTGATCCACTTGAACAGCAACCCCACAACCGGATTGACAGACTCCTTGATCCACACTGACAGGGATGAATCTCCCGTAGTATCCATCACCCTTCCCATATGCTGATTGATCGTATTGCTCAATAAGGTACGATAACTCACCATCAGCTTTTCAAGATCCGATGGGCTCATTGATTCCGATATCGTTGTGTAGCCTGCAATATCGGTTGCCAAGCATGGGCCATAAAATCGCCCCTTATTTTTATTGATAATCTGATCCAGCGCTTCGTCAGGGCCAGAGCCACCGACAAATGTCTCGAGTGTAAAGATTTTTAATACCCAAGCCAGCATTAAAGCCAATACAATTTGCAGGACTGGAATGACTAATGGCAACCAGATCATTGCTTCTTTGAAGAAAGAATATGCAATGAAAGTATAGATGAATATGGCAGAGACACCCACAGCGATGGTGCTTCGGGAGGGCAATATCTGCAAGGCAGTGCCGGCAAATAAGCCGAATAGGAATAAAAAAGCTAAGCTACCCGGAAGGGGTAGCGGTCTGACGGGCTTATTCTCCAATAAATTGGCAAAAGCCGTCGCTGCAATCTCGACGCCGCTAATGAACAGTCCGTCGGGATTGGAAAATACCGTATGATAATCATCGCGGACGATGTCCTGTTCAGACTGCGTTGCGCCTGAGAATCCGACAAAAACGACCTTATTCTTAAAATCAATCTCCTGCGGCAGACCTTTCGCAGCATGGCCTTCACCAAGCTGTAACACCCGATAATAAGGCACAGTAGTAATACTACGCGGCGGGCCATAAAAATTCAGGTAGTTTTTTTCGTGACCGGCATATAAATTGAGCAGTGAAGTCATCAACCTTTTGTCGGTAAGACTTATTTTTGAATCAAGATTGAGCGCTGTTTGTATTTTTTGGATTATCCGGGGTTGATCGACAAAAATATGACGCAGCCTGAAGACCAAATCTTCGATATCGATGTCATGCGCTTGCGCAGGTATCTGCTCGGCTAATGCCGGATCTGCCGCATGCAGCAGCCGAACAAAATCATCGTAAATAGGCAAGGTAAAAATTTGCAGCACAATCACGGGTACCGTGGGGATATCTCCGGCGCTCGCCTTAAAGGTCCAATAATGATTGACCCGCTCCGTTTTAGGCAATGCAAAAGGCGCGCGCGCTTTTGCGGCATCTGCAATCAATGGCAAGAGTTGCGCGGAACCTTCCTGGATAATACGGTGGCGTAAAGCATTATTATGGTCGATGAGCAATTCCGCGTCCTGATAAACCAATCGCTCGATCAATACGACATTACCCGCTGCTTTAATGGCATGCGCTAGCTGCGCATCGCTTTCGGATATGGCACTCGGTGTATCAAAAATAAGGTCAAAGATGATAATGCGAGCACCGGCTTGCGCAAGTTTATCGATTAGGCGAGCGTGGATGTCGCGAGGCCACAATCTGGGTTTAATTGATAAATCCAATTGCGCAGCAGAAGGTTGATCGATTGCAACGACCATCACATCTTCGGGTGCAGTCATCGCGCCGCGCAGATGAAATAACCAAGATAAGCCGAATTTTTCTTCAAGCGGCAAAAAATACGCCAGCACACCCAGCAAACCGATCACACACCCTAAAAGAAACTGCTTGAACCATTTTGCCATGTCAGGTTGAATTTACCGGTTTTGGTTTACTGAAGATTACAAGCTGAGAAACAATTCTGAGACATTATGCAATTTTTTCATCCTATTAACCAGCAAGACTGCTCAGCTTATGTTCACTTGTCTGTACACAGGCTGTTGAAAAACGTTTTCGAGGCAGCCGAGCATTTTGAGCCTGTTTTTAACACCGTAGCGGCAACGCAGATAATTTTTCAGCAGCCTGCTAAAACGTGCCTCTAATTCCTCCAACAATAGCGCGCCCTGGCAATGGCGCAATATCCTTCAAAAAAGAGGTGTGAACACGCATGTCACTATCCAGCAAATTCCTACCTTGCAAGAAGAGGGTGTAATTAACAGACTTGGTAAGCTTCATGTGATAACCCATTTCTGCATTCATCAAAGTATAGCCGGGGGTTTCCGTTTCCAGCACAGCCACGCGATCCTGTTGAACCACACGCGTCAGGTTGAAATTAGCCGACCAGGCATTTTTTTTGTAGTCCAGATCAAAACCAAAGCGCTGCGGCGTCAATCGCGGAATATTGCCGTTATCCTTCAACCGACCGTAAACAATGTCAGTAAACAAGCGCAAATTAAGCATTTCGGGTAGTAATGTCACTATGGTTTCAGCTTCCAGGCCGTAAAATTTCGCGCGGGTTTGTGCAAAATCCTGTACCAGAAACGCACCACGACTATCCAGCGCGCCCTCATCATTGACCCTGTCGGCGAACCCATCGCCATTGCTGTCGCGGCTTTGCTGGAAAATGTAATCATTGACATGGTTGTAGAATACATTCACTTTTCCTGTGACCATGCCTGCGGTTTTTTGCAGCGCAATGTCGAAGTTATTGGAAGTTTCTTTAGTCAGCGTTTGACTGCCTTGCTCAAACGTGTTGGTGGCGACATGAAAACCATTGGCATACAGTGCAACAGTATTCGGCGCACGTTGCCCGCGCGTGGCGGTAAAGTCAATCTGATAGCCATCGACAAATTTCCACGCGCTCCCCGCAGAAATACTATACAGATTAAAGTCACGTGTTTGCAGCAGCGCCGCTTGCGGATTATGCATGGTATGCTCAAAACGCCCGCCCGCTTCGAATTGCCAACGCTGCCAATGGCGTTTCTCAAGCATGAATAATCCGGCGGATTGCGATAAACTCGATGGCACGAAAGCTTCTTCACCTTTTGCGGAAAAATTGCGATTTTGCAATTGCACGCCCATGATACCTTGCCATTGTGCGATAGGGGCATGAACCAATTCAGCACGACCTTCCAACTCATTATTATTAAAACGGCTGCCAATGTTGCTGTTCTGCACCAGTTCGCTATGCTGATAATCGTTATAATTAAAACGCATTTTGAGTTGCTGGAATCCTTTTAATGGATTATCCAGATCACCGGCCAAGCCATAGCGAGTCTGACCCATATCAATTTTGGCGCCTTCGGCACCGGGAATGCCGTAAAAATTGTCCAACCGTGAAATCGACATCCCCACAAAACCGCGTTCCCCAATATACGAACTACCCACCGACAAATTACTGGAATCGATCGCGCTGTTTCTGACGAAACCGACATCGCTATTGGGATCGTTGATATTGGCATGGCCAGGGATGTGCACATCATTGGTTTTTCTTTTGACGCCTTCGATATTCCAGGACATTCGACCCATACTTCCCGATGCAGCCAGCGCACCGTTGCGTTCTTCCAGGGCGGAATTGAAGCGTCCTTCAAAATTAGCTTGTGGTGTCCTGAACAAACGATCAGGAATACGCTCATTCACGACATTAACCACGCCACCCGATACACCGCTGCCATATAACAATGTGGACGGTCCGCGCAGTATTTCGATGCGTGAAGCACTCAACGTTTCCGTGGCCACCGCATGATCCGGGCTGATCGTTGAGATATCGCCGGTGCCGATGCCATTCTCCAATACCTGCACGCGCGGCCCATCCTGACCCCGAATAATCGGACGGCCTGCACCGGGTCCGAAACTACTCGAAGAAACTCCCAGTTCACGCGATAGCGTATCGCCCAGATTAGTCTCACGGTTCCGGCGCAGGCGATCACCTTGCACGACAGTATCCGCCTTGATTCCGGTCGATTCGGCCGAGCTTGTGGTGGGCGCGGTAATCACGACACCTGGTAATTCTGTGTTTTTATTAGCACCTTGTGCGTAAACAGCGGACATCTCCAACTGTACAAATACCAGGATGATTACTGTCGCTTTAAGGAACGCACCTTGATTCAGTCTGCTGACATTATTTAATTTGGAGTCAGAATAACCCATACCGCTTTCCTAATTGAATAGAGTGTTTGTTGTGCAACTGAGTTGCATCAATGAAACTGATCAATCACCAGTAATGAATACACATCATGGCAATCCATAGACTGCCTGATAATTGATTCAGATCAGGATTAACTGTTTAATAAATCAAAGAATGTGAAACGGTGGTGCGCGTGAATGGTAGGGAAGAGTTTCATTGTCAGAATGACGTTCCATCGCCCAGAATGACAAGCGGCGATGTGATGCTGAATCGCTCAGGGCTAATCCTGCAGCGATCAAAATGATGTTTAGTGCGGTAAGTGCAAGGCACTCCAAGCAGATTTCATCGAGATCAACCCCTTCATCACTGTCGGTTTCAGCCACATCGAGCACATCGGTTTGTGCAAAATGTGTGAAAGCGTGCGCCATCAAAAAGACCGGCACAGACAATAATGCGAGCGTTAAAAATAGAAATAAGCTTTTGCGTATCATTGAAGTTTCAAACGGGTTGCATCACCACAGAAAATCTCTCGACTTCCTGCAACATAAGCTTTTTCAACCACAGTCGGCGCACAGGCCTTTTACCGTTAATTCGATTTCCTGAAATCGATAACCCGTTGGCAGATGCCAGTTTCGTTCAATCGTTAAATCATCCAGACAAATCACCTGCGCACAACATGTACATTTAAAGTGCGCATGTTGATGCGTATTATGCACTTCACGGTTAGCATGATAGCGCCACACCCGGTCATCGCTGGTTACCTTGTGAATCAGATTTTTCCCGACAAGCCACTCCAACGCACGATACAAAGTGACCCGATCCAGTTGCAATGTCCCCGGTAAACGCTGCTCAATTTCCCGATGTGTCATCGCTTGCTGTTCAGCCAGCAAAATAGCCAGTATGCCAATTCTACCTGCCGTTGCCCGACCGCCGTTCTGCTGAATCATATCTTCAGCGGTGATGTGTAGCTTATTAAGCATAATTAAATAAACGCAACAATGTTGCAAGGATTGTAATGGAATCAATTTCTCGATGCAATCGATGATTTATTCAGCGCTGAAAGCAAATAAGTTTGTCTCGTTATAAAGTGGAAATTGTTTATAATAAAAACATGAAAGTACACAATTACAAATGGATATTGTTTTTTTTCATGCTATGGCTGCCAGCGCAAGGCGCAGCAGCGGCTGTTTTGTCAGTGTGTGTACAGGAAAAGAACCTCAATGATCATCATGACAAGCCAGCGATAACCATCGACAACCATCATCATGATGATTGTCATCAGCAAACGGCTAACAGCGCAACTGATCATGTACTTGCCAGCTTGCCGTGCAACGATGCTTCCTGTGATGCCTACAGCAATACGCCACTTGTGCCGGATTATGTTGCACCGATGCTGACTAATAAAACTTCTGACGTGTTTACATTGAATGCCGGCTTCATCTCGTTTGTACCGGAACAACCGCAACGCCCTCCTTTGACTGCCTCCCTGTAGAAATCCGCCTGTAATCCGGGCAAAAAGCCATTACTCGCATCTATTCTGCGCGGCAGTAAGCGCAGATAGTGCATGGTCGCAACCTATTATTATCATGATGATTATCTGTCAGGAGGTTAACATGTTCCTTATATTCGTCATTAACACGCATCAGCAACCACACAATTGCATCAGGAGGTCACGGTGAAGCGCGCGGACATGCCCATGATGGCGTTGACTGTTATCGCAATCACAACCGCTGCGCAGGGGCAGGAAATTGCTGCCAACAAAACTGGCGCAGCAATTCTTACGCAATCTATCCCGCAAAAAACCTTTGCAGCATCCAATTCGCCCAATACCACACTGCTGCCGGCCTTGATTGCTGAAGCACTGGAAAATAATCCGGAAATCCAGGCCGCGCACCAGGAGCGCGAAGCAGCCCAGCACCGTATAGCGCCGGCGGAGGCACTGGATGATCCGATGCTCGAAGCGGGGGTGATCAATGCGCCTTTGGCGTCGTCGCCATTTAACCGCGAGGATATGACCATGAAAATGATCGGCCTGTCCCAGCGTCTGCCTTTTCCCGGCAAACGCGGCTTGCGTAAAGAGGTTGCCAGCAAGGATGCGGAAGCGATTGAGCAGGGCTATCATGAAACAGTGAATCGCGTCGTGCACAATCTCAAAACAGCCTATTTTGATCTGGGGTTAACGCTGGAAATGATCAAGCTGGTTGAAAAAAACAAGCAAACGCTCGAACATTTTCTGCGCATTGCTGAAGAGCGCTATCAAGTAGGACAAGGCAGTCAGGCTGACGTGCTGAAAGCGCAGACACAAGTATCGAGAATGCTGGACAGATTGCTGGGTCTGGCACGCGAGCAACCCGTGTTTGAGGCGGAATTGATCCGTGCCCTGGGACGCAACGCCAAGGGCGAGATTCCGCTTCCGATGTCGCTGCACATTCAAGAAGCCCCTTTGATGCTGGAGACGCTGCAACAAGAAGCATTGGCGCAGCGCCCGCAATTGCTGGCATTGCAAAGTCTGATTGCACGCAGTGAGAAGTCCGTCGATTTGGCACGTAAGGCGTATTACCCGGATTTCGATGTGCGCTTATCGTATGGTCAGCGTGACAACATGCTGGACGGTACCCGGCGCGACGATATGGTCAGCATGACGGTGGCCGTTAATCTGCCGGTATGGCGCGGCAATAAAATCCAGCCGCGTATCATGGAATCTGAAGCGCTGCGCGATCAGGCATCCAGTTTGTACCAGGCGCAAACAAATGAAATCGCGGCAAGACTGCGCCAGCAAATTGCCATGGCGGAACAAAGCCTGAAATCGGTAAAACTCTATCAAACCGCCATTTTGCCACAGGCGAAATTGACGGTTGAATCCGCATTGGCAGCTTATCGGGTGAATCGAGTCGACTTTCTGACCCTGCTGGATAATCAGATGACGGTATTCGATTACGAGACCAACCTCATCACCGCGATGGCGAATTACAACAAAGCACTGGCGGAAATCGATTGGCTGGTTGGCAAAAAGCAGCACTAAGGAGACGCTGAATAACCTCATTTGTCATTCCGAACGCAGTGAGGAATCTTTGGGAGTTGGCAATAACGATTTCTCGCTGTGCTCGAAATGACAGTTGTTCAGAGTCGACGCAAATTATGGAGTTTTCTATGCAAACCATTGCAAAACTGATCATCGCTGCAATTGCGCTGATTGCCACGCTGGCCGCAGGTTACTGGTGGGGTCATACGCAATCACAGACAAACACCGCAGTCACTTCACCACAAGCGGCCAACGGCGAAAAAAAGATTCTTTATTACCGCAATCCGATGGGGTTGCCCGACACGTCTCCGGTTCCCAAAAAAGATCCGATGGGCATGGATTATCTACCGGTTTATGAAGGCGAAGGCGATGAACCGCCGTCGGATCAAGCCATCGTGACCCTAAGCACGGAAAAAGTGCAAAAGCTCGGCGTGCGCACCGAAGCGGCGATGTTGCGCGAACTGATACGCACTGTACGCGCGGTGGCGACGGTTCAGACCGATGAGCGCAAACAATACACTATGGTGACCAAATTTGAAGGCTGGATTCACCGGTTGCACGTCAATACCACCGGGCAAGCGGTCAAGAAAGGCGATGCGCTGATGGATGTGTACAGTCCTGAGCTGATCACCGCGCAACAGGAATACCTGATTGCGACAAGAGGTTTGCAAGCCGTCGCCGATGGTGATGCCGACGTGCGCGCCGCGATGCAACGACTGGTTGCCGGTGCGCTACAAAAATTGCGCAACTGGGATATCGCGGAAACTGAGTTACGGCGCCTGCAACAAACCGGTACAGTGCAGCAGAATATGACCTTGCGCGCGCAAGCCGACGGCGTGGTGCTGGAAAAAAAAGCCATCATGGGGCAACGCTTCATGCCGGGTGAAACGCTGTATCAGATCGCCGATTTGTCGAGTGTGTGGATGCTGGCCGATGTATTCGAACAAGACCTGGGCTTGATCCATCCCGGCCAGTTGGTCACCATCCGGGTGGATGCTTATCCCGACAAGGTTTTCAACGGCGCAGTGGCATTTGTTTATCCGACGGTAACGCCGGAGACGCGCACGGCCATTGTGCGCATCGTGCTGCCTAATCCCGATGGGCTGTTGAAACCCGACATGTATGCGCGTGCCGAATTTGCATCGTTCCACAGCAAGAACAAAGTATTGACCATTCCGGATTCCGCCGTGCTGGATACCGGCACCCGCCGGGTGGTATTGGTCGATCTCGGCACGGGCCGTTATGAGCCGCGCACGGTGAAGCTGGGTATGCACGCCGATGGTTATAGCGAAGTGCTGGGCGGGCTGCGCGCCGGAGAAGCCGTAGTGGTCAAGGCGAATTTTCTGATCGACGCGGAAAGCAACTTTAAAAGCGCACTCAACAGTTTTGGCCATACCACCTATTACCCGGTATCCGGTGATCAGGAAATCGAACCCAGCTCAGCGGTGCTGTCGCCGTCACAAGTACAGTATCGTGGTCAAGGCAGCATTGAAGCGATTGATTTCACGCACGCGACCGTTACCCTCGCACATGGCCCGATTGAAAGTTTGAAATGGCCGGCGATGACCATGGATTTCCGTTTTCTGGAACCGACGTTACTGCAATCCTTCAAGCCCGGCCAGAAAGTCATCTTTGAAATCGCCGAAGAATCGGCCGGCGAGTTTGTCATTGTGCGCATCCAGCCAGCGGATACCTTTCACGATCATTAGGAGGCGCTCGTATGCTTAGAAATATCATCGAATGGTCGATCCGGCACGTTTTTCTAGTGCTGCTGAGCACAACTTTTATCGTCGGCTGGGGCATTTACGCATTATGGAAAATGCCGGTCGATGCGATTCCGGATCTGTCCGATGTGCAGGTTATTATTTATACCGAATATCCCGGTCAAGCGCCGCAAGTCGTCGAAGACCAGGTGACTTATCCCCTCACCACCGCCATGCTCGCTGTGCCTAGATCCAAAGTCGTGCGCGGTTTGTCGGCGTTCGGCGTGTCGTTTATCTATGTCATTTTTGAAGACGGCACCGACATTTACTGGGCGCGCTCGCGCGTGCTGGAATATCTGAATTTTGCCGCCAACCAATTACCCCGCGATGTGCGACCCGCGCTAGGCCCGGATGCCACCGGGGTCGGCTGGATTTATCAATATGTCGTCACCGCCAAAGATCGCACGCTGGACGAATTGCGCACCATCCAGGACTGGTTCCTGCGCTATCAATTAACCACCGTGCCCGGCGTATCGGAAGTCGCCAGTGTCGGCGGGTTTGTCAAAACCTACCAAATCACCGTCGATCCGCGCCGCCTGCAAGCCTATGACATCCCGTTAAAACGCATCACCGAAGTCATTGCCGCCAGCAACCGCGATGTTGGCGGACGCGTCATCGAATTGGCCGAAACCGAATATATGGTACGTGGCCGCGGCTATCTGCACAGCATCAGCGACCTGGAAAATCTGGTGGTCAGGGCGCATATCGGCAAACCTGTGCTGTTAAGAGACATTGCCCGCGTAGAACTCGTCCCCAGCGAACGCCGCGGCATCACCGAACTGAACGGCGAAGGCGAAGCGGTATCGGGCATTGCAGTGGCGCGCTATGGTGAGAATGCGCTGGATGTGATTCATGATCTCGAAGCGAAAATAGACCAGATCAAATCCGGCTTGCCGCAGGATGTGGCGGTTGAGTCGGTTTACAATCGCTCAGAGTTGATTCACCGCGCCATTGCGACGCTGAAAACAATATTCATCGAGCAAATCGTCATCGTGGCACTGGTTTGCGCAGTATTTCTGATGCATGCACGCAGCGCGCTGGTGGCGATCATCATGTTGCCGATCGGCGTGCTGATCGCTTTTATCGCCATGGCGCAGCTCGGTATCAATTCCAATATCATGAGTCTCGCCGGTATTGCACTGGCCATTGCGGAAATGACCGATGCCGCCATCGTCATGGTGGAAAACGCGCACAAGCATCTGGCGCGTCTCCGGCCGGGTGAATCCCGCACCAATGCGGTGATTACCGCGTGCAAGGAAGTCGGCCCGTCGCTATTTTTCAGTTTGTTGATTATCACCGTGTCGTTTTTGCCGGTATTCGCGCTGGAAGCGCAGGAAGGACGCATGTTCCAGCCGCTCGCTTACACCAAGACCTTTGCCATGGCAGGCGCAGCAATCCTATCCATCACGTTGGTTCCGGTGCTGATTTTACTGCTGATTCGCGGCCATGTTCCACGTGAAGCAGATAATCCGCTGGGGCGCCTGATGATTCGCTGGTATCAACCGGTTGTCGCCGGGGTGATGCGCTGGAAAAAATCCATACTGGTCATCGCACTGGTTGTACTGGGCGCTACGATTTATCCGGCGACGAAACTGGGCACGGAATTCATGCCGACGCTGAACGAAGGCACGCTGCTGTATATGCCCGTCACGTTGCCGGGAATCTCCGTGACCAAAGCAGCGGAAACCATGCAGACGCAGAATAAGATTATCAAGAGTTTCCCTGAAGTGGCATCAGTTTTCGGCAAAGCGGGGCGCGCCGACACTGCCACCGATCCGGCACCATTGGAAATGACCGAAACCATCATCAATCTGAAACCGGAACATGAATGGCGACCCGGCATGACCATCGACAAATTGATTGCCGAACTCGATCAGGCGTTGCAAATCCCCGGTGTCGCGAACGCCTGGACCATGCCGATCAAGAACCGCACCGATATGCTGGCAACCGGCATCCGCACACCGGTCGGCGTCAAGGTGTTCGGCAACAATCTGAATGAAATCGAAACGCTCGCCCGGCAAATCGAAGCCGTGGTGAAAACCGTGCCCGGTACCGCCAGCGCGTATGCCGAACGCATCACTGGCGGCTATTACCTGGATATCGAACCAGATCGTCTGGCACTGGCGCGTTACGGTTTGGCGGTCGGCGATTTGCTCGAAGTCATTTCGGTGGCGCTGGGCGGCGCTGTCATTACCACCACGGTGGAAGGCCGCGAGCGCTTTGATGTCGCCATTCGCTACCCGCGCGAACTGCGCAGCGACCCGCAAGCCATCGCCACGCAAGTGCTGGTGCCAGCCCAGGGCGGCACCATGATTCCTCTGGGCCAACTGGCTAAAATCAAGCTGGTGCAAGGCCCGCCCAGTATCCGCACGGAAAATGCGCTGCTGTCCGCCTACATTTTTGTCGATATTCGCGACCGCGATATCGGCGGCTATATCGCCGATGCGCAACAGGCCGTGCGCGAACAGGTGCAATTTCCGCCGGGATACTATGCAACCTGGAGCGGGCAGTTTGAATACATGCAACGCGCCACCGAGAAACTGAAACTGGTGATACCGCTGACGATTTTGATGGTGTTTTTGCTGGTGTACCTGAATTTTGGCCGCTTGACCGAAACGCTGATTGTCATGCTGTCGATACCTTTTTCGCTGGTCGGCGGCATCTGGCTGATGTATTGGCTCAACTACAACCTGAGCATCGCCGCAGTGGTCGGCTTCATCGGCCTGATCGGCATCGCCGCTGAATCCGGCATGGTCATGCTCGCCTTCATCGACCAGTCGCTGACCACTATCACCCGGCAACGCAAGTCGATGGCCGAGAAAGTCACGCTGACGGATCTGTATGAAGCCGTCGTACAAGGCGCCGTCTACCGCATCCGCCCGGTGATGATGACCATCGTCGGCAGCGTGGTCGGCTTACTGCCGGTCATGCTCAGCACCGGCACCGGTTCCGAAGTGATGCGCCGCATCGCCGCACCAATGGTCGGCGGTATGGTATCCGCGACAATCTTGACATTGATTATTTTTCCGGCGGTGTATGCGGTGGTGAAGGGGATTTCGTTGCAAAGGGCTTTGAAAAAGAAAAATGCTTGAGATTGGTAGTCAAACTGTTTAATGACAATGAATGGACTATGCTGCAACCCGTAGAGTAAAAGACGAGAAGAATCCCAGCAGCCACCTCACACTAACTACTGGGGTTCGCAGACTCTCCCCGCCTACCGCACGGCTGTGATTTTTATCACAGCCGCAATCATTCTGGCTTTGTAATATTGTTACATGCTATCGCCAAAAATAGGTTAAAACAAATGTCCCAAATATTCATAAGTTATGCCCGAGAGGATGAATTGCGGATTCAACCTCTCGTTCACGCACTTGAAAGTCAAGGTTGGTCTGTTTTCTGGGATCGGCGTATTCCGACTGGTCAAACTTGGCGGAGCTATATTGGCAAGGCTCTCAGTGATGCAGATTGCGTGATTGTTGCGTGGTCGCACCATTCGATAGATTCAAACTGGGTCAGCGAGGAAGCGGATGAAGGTAAAAAGCGTGGAATTTTAGTTCCAGTGCTACTGGATTGTGTTGAACCACCCATCGGTTTTCGAAGTATTCAAGCTGCTGACTTAAGTGACTGGCAATCGCAACACCCATCACCACATTTTGAACAACTACTCCAAGATATTCAGTCAACTATAAAAACCACCCCCCTACCAATTACTGAAAAATCTGTAAGCGCTGATGTTGATACGACTAATCAACCGCAATTATTACAAACTAAACCAAATTCGGCCCATCGCCAATCGATTTATGTACGCACATTCATAATCTCGATTTTCATAGTAGGAACAGGCTATTTGATCGACTCGGGATTGTTCTCACCAAATGATAAATCTAAATCAACTGCAAATCTTGCTGTCGCCCCTCAGAAGAAAATGAACACCCATGTTTATCTTCATATAGCAAACAAAGATCAATATCAGAAAGCAGAAAAAATCAAGCAAGACTTAATTCAAAGCGGTTTCAGTGTTGAAGGCATAGAGGACATCAGTGGAAAAGCAGATGCTCCTCAAAAAGCGAATGTACGTTATTTTTATGATGAAGATGAAGTATCAGCCAGTATTATTGTTGCTACACTTAAAACAAATGGTATTGATAACGCTTATTCAAGTCGTTTAAAAATTAAGAATGCTAAAGCAGGAAATCTTGAGGTATGGTTTTCTGCGATGGAGTGATGTAAGCACCCGGCGATACCACGATGATTATCGATTACCAATCAGCGCCGGCCTTACAAAAGGGTTGAATCTGACGAGAAAAACCCCAGCAGCCACCTCACACTAATTGCTGGGGTTCGCCGATTCACTCCAGCCTACCGGGTATTATTCTTGTGAACAATACACACAATTGGGTCGCACCTTACAATTTACAAAGAAATCAACGTGCGCCCGGAAAATTTTGAGTCACAACACATCAAGATACTACGAGCTTACACCCCAATGCTTCAACAATCTTGGCAATGGTATCGAATTGCGGATTACCGCCTTCCGCCAGGGATTTATACAGGCTCGCTCGCGTTACTCCGGCCTGTTTAGCTATTTCGGTCATGCCCTTGGCGCGGGCGGCGGTGTTCAGGGCGTGGATCAAGTCGGACGTATCACCTGTCTTCGCAACTTCCCGCAGGAATTCGCGGATGTCTTCGTCGGTTTCAAGGCGGGCTGCAATGTCGAGTTTTTTGGTTTTAACAGTCATTTCTTAATCTCCAAGCATTTCAAGAATTATTCTGACTTTTTCAATGTCTTTGGTTTGGCTGCTTTTATCACCGCCAGACAGTAGCAAGACCACGCAATGATCGCGAATCGTGTAATAAATCCTGATACCGCCGTCGAAGAAGCAGCGCAGTTCAAACAGATTATTTTCGATGGTTTTGTGGTCACCAAAATTGCCATTTTCAATTCGGTCAAAACGGGCAAGCAGCTTGTTTCGCGTTGTGCGATCCAGCTTCTGGAACCATTCGTCAAATATTTTCGTCGTTGACAACTGGTATTTCATCGACGAATTGTATTCTTCAGGAGACAGAATGGCAATATTACTGATTCATCGTTACAGGATAGCTTCAAATCCAGGGCGCTAACGAGATGCGTCCTGTCAATATACAAAAAGGTCACAGTGCATCTTTGATGATGTCACTGAGTCAATTCAGTAATCTGATTACGACTAATGCAATGCGCGGTGATGGACGGATTTGTGGGTTTATGATTTTTTGTTCAGTTGAATAGCCATAAACCCTCCTAATGACCTGATCCACACCGGTTGCATAAAAATGAACCCGGTATTGTGCCCGCCTTCCAGCATCAAAAACTGCTTGGGTTCTGCGGCTGCTTGAAACAACTGTTGCCCATGCGCAAACGGAATGATTTCATCTTGCGGACTATGCGCGATAAACACCGGGCATGTCACCGATTTTAGCGATTCCACCGTGTTGTACTGAAAACGCGTGATCCAGCGCACCGGCAAAAATGGGTAAATCTCTGCGGCCAAGTCGGGCACTGAAGTAAATGTGGAAGCCAGCACCAGCAAGCCAGGTTTTTCGCGCGCAGCCAACCAGGCAGCCACCGCACCGCCCAGCGATTCGCCGTACAGTACAATTTGCGCCGGTGCAATGCCCTTGATTTCGGTCAAATAATGCCAAGCAGCTTGCGCATCCAGATACGTGCCCGATTCCGAGGGAATACCGCTGCTTTGACCATAGCCGCGATAATCCAACAGCAGCGTGTTATAGCCGAGCTGCTTGAACATTGTCAGATAATCCAGGCGATGGGAAATATTTCCGGCGTTGCCGTGAAAAAACAGCACCGTCCCCTTGGCATCGGGCGCGGGCACCCACCAGCCATGCAACGTCTCACCATCACTGGTGGCGATATGCACCGATGTGAAATCCAGATCAATTGCCTTGGGTGTTTGGCCGATTTGCTGCTGTGGAAAATACACCAGATGGGATTGGCCAAAATACAGGAACAGCACTACCGCCAGATACGCGACCCCAAACATCACGAACAGGCCAAGCAGCATGCGCATGCTCGCGTATTACTCAGGTTCGCGCAAATTAATCACGATATCCGCACCGAGCCTACCGGTGGTAAATGCAGAATCGCTGAAATTCGGAAAGCCATTCGGATTGTCCGGGTTGTTCGATAAACCAAAAGGTTCACGTGGTAACAGATTCCAATGTTTTTTTAATTTACGGTCTCCGTCTTTATCGTGATAGACCGCCACTGCGTATGTACCGGGCTGGTCGAGATTCATGCAGACCTTCTGCTGCCCTGCTGCCGCCGGAATACGAACCTTGCGTTTGCGCCCTTTTTTGAACAGAAAATTGTCCGGATCATCGTACAACTCGATGTTTAAAGCACCACCGGCTGTTACATTTTTGACAGTCACCCTGACCTGAGCGGTGCTGCATTGCAAGCATCCGGCGCTTCATGCGGCATGATGCGCAATGCTTCGGATGCATAGATTTGTGAGGAAATCAGTAAACCCAGTGCGAAGGTCAGCACCGGTTTGACGAATAGTGTGGATAACAGCAAAGTGATATGGTATTGCATGGTTTTCATCAAGAATGGATTTTTACTATTTTATAAAGACTGAATGGTTTACTATAACCGCATCGCTTAGATTAATAGCGATACGAACTAAGCGCAATGTCGTTCGTTCCGGGAATTCATGAACAAAGAGCAACTGAAAAAACTCGAAGCCGATTTATGGAGCGCGGCCGATAAACTGCGCGCCAATTCCGACCTGAAATCCAGCGAATATGCGACACCGGTGCTGGGGCTGATCTTCCTCAAATTTGCCGACAACAACTACCGCCGGCACGAGCAGGCCATTCTCGCCGAATATCAGCAGTTGCAGGGCACGCGTCGCGAGAAACCGGTTTCTGAAATCGCCATCGAAAAATGCGGTTTTTACCTGCCTGACCACACCCGCTACGATTATCTGCTGAATCTGCCGGAAGAAAAGGACATCGCCAAGGCGCTCAAGGAAGCGATGAAGGCGATTGAGGAATACAAGCCGGAACTCGAAGGCGTGCTGCCGAAGGACGAATACGCGGCGCTGACGCGCACCGACAAAACCATCCCGCAACAATTGCTGAGAACGTTTGCGGATATTCCCGCCAATGCGACCGGCGACCTGTTCGGGCAAATTTACGAATACTTCCTGTCCGAATTCGCGCGCAGCGAAGGCCAGAAAGGCGGCGAGTTTTTCACGCCGCGTTCCGTAGTGCGCCTGATGGTCGAGATCATCGAGCCGCACGGCGGCAAGGTGTTCGACCCCGCCTGCGGCTCCGGCGGCATGTTCGTGCAATCCGCCCAGTTCATCGAAGCACATCGCAATGAACTGAAAGGCGCGGACAGGGGCGTGTATGTCTGCGGCCAGGAAAAAACCCAGGATACCGTCAAGCTCGCCAAGATGAACCTCGCCGTCAACGGTCTGCGCGGCGAAATCAAACAGGCCAACACCTATTACGAAGACCCATATGACAGCTTCGAGCAATTCGATTACGTGCTCGCCAATCCGCCGTTCAACGTCGACGACGTGAGCCTTTCCAGCGTGGAGAAGGACCGGCGTTTCAACACCTACGGTATCCCGCGCAACAAATCGAAAGTGAAAAAAGCCGACGAAGGCAAGGAAACCGTGCCCAACGGCAACTACCTGTGGATCAGCCTGTTCGCCACCTCGCTCAAACCGCAAGGCCGCGCCGCATTGGTCATGGCGAATTCGGCCTCCGATGCGCGCCACTCCGAAGCCGACATTCGCAAAACGCTGATCGAGCAAAACTTGATTTACGCCATGCTGACGCTGCCGTCGAACATGTTTTACACCGTCACGCTGCCGGCCACGCTGTGGTTTTTCGATAAAGCCAAGAATGATGACAGGATTTTGTTCATCGACGCGCGCAACATTTTCACCCAGATCGACCGCGCCCACCGCGAATTCAGCGAAGAACACATCCGGAACATCGCCATCATCAGCCACCTGCACAAAGGCCAGCGCGAAAAATTCGTGCAACTGATCGACCGCTACTTCACCGCGGGCATGGAGCGCCTGATCGAAAACAACGAAAAGATCGAACCCGTTTGCGCGCAACTGCTTGACGTGCTGGACGATGCGGGCGGCAAACAAGCGGTGGAAGAGTTGCTACAGCATTGGGCGGAATTGGACAAGCTCAAAACGCGCTACCAGCACTATTTACAGCAGAACGGTTCTGCCATTCCGAACGCATGTGAGGAATCTTACGTGCAGCACAAGATTTCTCCCGTTGGTCGAAATGACAATCGGGGGGATCGAATTGGCAGCGGTGTCACGGACAATAGTGTCATTCCGAACGATAGTGAGGAATCTTATGCTGACACGGAGTCTTCCGCAGCAACCGTCAACGCCAGGAATCAGGCACAACACCAGTTGCGCAATGCCTTCGATCCTTTCTTCTCCGCATTGCACGAAGGCTTGAAGCGTCTCGACAAGACCGTGCGTCAGCACGAAAAACAGCAAACCGAGCAGGCGCAACAGGAAGGCAAGCGCACCGCAACTGACCGCAGAACAAAAGCACTCAAAACCGCACTGGAAGAACTGCATCAGGATATGAAAAATGCCGAACTGTACTTTCAGCATATCCACTGGCTGCAGGAACGCTTTCCCAACGCGCAATACGAAGACGTTACCGGCCTGTGTAAACTGGCCACGCCCGACGAAGTGCAGGAACAGGATTATTCGCTGAATCCGGGGCGTTATGTCGGCGTGGTGATTGAGGAGGATGGTAAAAGTGAGGAGGAATTTATAGCAGAGTTGCTGGCGATGAATGATGAGTTGGTGCAGTTAAATGATGAGGCGCGAAGGCTGGAAACGGTGATCGCGCATAATGTGGTACAGATTGTGGGGGATGAATGAATAGTTGGTGTGCTACCAAGCTCAAAAATGTTTGTGATCTAGTGACTGTTGGTTTTGTCGGTTCAATGGCGCACGAATATTGTGAGACCGGTATTCCTTTTCTTCGCTCACAGAACATAACACCGTTCAGTCTTAATCTTAAAGGACTTAAATACATAGACGAGAAGTTTCACGCACAAATCCGAAAATCAGCTCTGCAATTAGGCGATGTGGCGGTTGTTCGGACTGGTTATCCTGGTACTGCCTGCGTCATTCCTCGCAAGTTGGGAATTGCAAATTGTAGTGACTTAGTGATCATCAGACCCGGGAAGCAATTGAATCCACACTTTTTGTGCTCAATATTCAATTCAACTTTTGGCCGTGATTTAGTGGATGGAAATCTCGTTGGCGCTGCCCAGCAGCATTTCAATATCACTGTAGCAAAGGAATTAAAGCTTCTGCTGCCACCTCGAGCAGTTCAGGACAAAATTGCTGCTATCCTCACCGCCCATAACGAGCTGATCGAAAACAACCAGCGGCGCATCGCGCTGCTGGAAAAGATGGCCGAGGAAATCTACCGTGAATGGTTTGTGCGCCTGCGCTTTCCCGGGCATGAAAATGTGAAAAATGTTAAGGGAATACCTGAGGGATGGGAAATTGATAGAGTTGATTCAATTGGCAAAATTGTCACGGGAAAAACACCTTCTACAGACAATCCTCGATATTTTGGAGGCCCTTATTTCTTCATCAAAACACCTGACATGCACGGAAACATTTTTATTTTAGAGACTGAGGAAAGACTCTCTCAAAATGGACTTGATTCACAGCCATCACAAACCATTTCCAGAGGCAGCATTTGTGTAAGTTGCATTGGGACTGGTGGAATTGTTTCGATCACGACCAGTGAATGCCAAACCAACCAACAGATAAATAGTGTGGTCGTAAGAAATCTGTCAGATCTGGAATGGGCATTTTTTACACTTAGAAACTTGAGAGAGGCAATCCAAATGTTTGGTGCAACAGGCGCGACCATGACTAATTTGAGTAAAGGCAAGTTTTCTTCTCTGAAAATTCTTCGTCCAAATAAAAGTATCGTGCTCAAATATCATGCGCTCGTGAATCCAATATTTGTTCAGATACAAAGTATCTTACAACAGACGATGATCTTGCGAAGTACAAGGGATTTGCTTCTCCCCCGCCTCATCTCCGGCAAACTTTCCGTCGAGCATCTCGACATCCGGTTTCCGCCCGGCATGGAGGAATCGGCCTGTGATTGATTTCAAAACCAGACGCGACCGCAAGCCGCCTGTCATTTCGACAGCATGGAGAAATCCTGTATTGCGGCTCAGATTCCTCACTTGCGTTCGGCATGACACTGCCGTTCGTGGCATTGCTGCCACTGGCACCACTGTCATTTCGACTCCCTCGGCTTCGCTCGGGATAAACTCCGGGAGAAATCTTATACAGAACAGAAGATTCCTCGCTGTTGTCCGGAATGACAAGCGTGCCGATTGGAATGACAGGGCACAGAAATGGCGTGAAAGCATTGTTGCGATGGGCTCACAGCGCCCAAGGGTTGAACACTTGCGGGTACAGCGTGAAATCCTGCACGTTGCGGGTGACCACGGTGAGGCCGTGGCATTGGGCGGTGGCCATGAGCAGGCCGTCCATCACCGGCAGCGGCTGCCCGGTCAGTTCGGCGTGTACGGCGATTTGCGCCCAGACATGCAATGCAGCGGCGTCGAGTGGCAGGATGCGCCCGGCGAAACGCTGCTCCACCTTACCCAGCCAGGCAGTGAGCTTCTGGCTGCGGCGCGGATCGGATGCGCGCAATTTGAGGATGCCTTTCTCGATTTCGCCCAGGCTGATGACGCTGATAAACAAGCTGGATTCATCCTGTTCGTCCAACCAACGGATGACTGCCGGCGCAGGGGTTTTCCGGACATATTCGAACAGTGCGCAAGTATCCAGCAGCCAGCTCATAGCGCGATGGCGCGTCCGGTGTCACGGCTGCGGGAAATATCCAGATCATCCGCGGCGAGACTGGGTTGCAGCAGTGCATCGGAGAGCTTGCCTTCACGGCGCGTGAGGCGGGCGTATTCTTGCGCCGACACCACCACTGCCGCCGGTTTGCCGTGCACGGTGACCGTTTGGGCGTCGCCGCTGGCTGCTTGTTTGATCAGTTGGCTGAAATTGCTTTTCGCTTCCTGCAGTTGCCATTCTTTATGCATAATATTCCCCAATTATTCTGTCCAGTCTGGCCAGAATTTAGCACAAAGCGGATGGCTTGGCTATGTTCCTTCTTTAGTAAACTTTCCATCGAATATTTTGACATCCGGTTTCCACCCGGCATGGAGGATCACCCATGAAATTTGAAACATTTAAAGCCGGTGCTTGGCGGCAGCGCTATCAATACAAGAGTTTCGAACCAGTACCGGTGAACCATGAGTGGGTCTGGGAAGATGCGACCATCAACGCCCTGCTGGAAGCGGCTAACCGGGCGCTCGGGGAATTGAATGCTTTTTCTTTGATCGTGCCGGATATTGATCTGTTTATTGAAATGCACGTGGTGAAGGAGGCGCAGACTTCCAGCCGCATTGAAGGTACGCAGACCGGCATCGACGAGGCATTGATGTCGGAAGATCAGATTCAACCGGAAAAGCGCAATGACTGGCGCGAGGTGCGCAATTACATCGACGCAGTGAATGGTGCGGTTGCTGAATTAAAGCAGTTACCGCTGTCGAACCGGCTACTGAAACAAACGCATGAAATTCTGATGCGCGGGGTGCGCGGAGAGCATAAGCTGCCGGGCGAGTTTCGCACCAGCCAGAACTGGATCGGCGGCTCCAGCCTGACGGACGCCGCGTTTATTCCTTCCCATCCGGATGGCGTGCCGGATTTGATGAGCGATCTGGAAGCCTTCTGGCACAATGAGGCAATTGTGGTGCCACACTTGATCCGCGTGGCGATCAGTCACTATCAGTTCGAAACCATTCACCCGTTTCTGGATGGCAATGGTCGTATTGGCCGTTTGCTGATCCCTTTATATCTGGTTAGCCATGGCTTGCTGGAGAAACCTTCATTGTATTTGTCGGATTTTTTCGAACGCAATCGGGCGAGTTATTATGATGCGCTGATGGGTGTACGGGTATCGAACGACCTGATTCACTGGGTGCGTTTCTTTCTGCAAGGCGTGGCCGAAACTGCCACCAAGGGACGCGACGTGTTCCGGCAGGTATTGGCGCTACGCACCGAGGTGGAACTCGCGGTGCTGACATTGGGCAAACGTGCTGCCAATGCGCGGCAGTTGTTGAATTTATTGTATCGTAAGCCCATTGTGACAGCGGCTGACATTGAACGAAATCTACCCGTGAGCTCACCAACAGCGAATGCCTTGATCCGGGATTTCGAACAATTAGGGCTGTTGCAGGAAATTACCGGACAGCAAAAGGGAAGAGTGTATGCGTTTGATCGTTACTTAACCTTGTTCGTTAGTTAAGAAAAATCCATTTCCCTTAACTTATTTAACATCTAAGTTAAGGGAAACCGCTTTCCCTTAACTTAGGCGACGATTAAGTTAAAGCAAAATAAATCCGGATAGAAAACTGAATGCCTAACTTTATTTCCGAAGATCAGATCGAGCAGGCGTTGGTGCAGAAGCTCCAGCATCTGCACGGTTTTGATGCGCTCGATTGCCATACCGACAATGCGGAGGATTTGAACGACGGTTCCAACCGCGCCAGCAAACGCGATGTGATCTTGGTGGACCGGCTGCGGGAAGCCGCGCTTCGTCTGAATCCGGATATTCCGCGAGAAGCCATCGAGAGTAGCTTGGAAAAACTGTGTGAGCGGCGGCAGGCGATGACGCTGATTGCGGCAAATCAGGAAATCTACGGCCTGTTGCGCGACGGTATTCCGGTAACGTTCGACAATGCGCAGGGACAGTCTCAGCAGGAACGCGTGCGCCTGCTGGATTTTAACGTGCCGGGCAATAACCGCTTTCTGGCTGTGACGCAGTTGTGGATCAAGGGCGAGCGCGGCTTTCGCCGCCCGGATGTGTTGCTGTACGTAAACGGTATTCCGCTGGTGTTCATCGAACTGAAAAACTCGAATGTGAAGCTGCGCAACGCCTACGACGACAACTTGACGAATTACAAAGCGGAGATTCCGCAGCTGTTCCTGACCAATGCGTTTTGCGTGCTGTCCAACGCCGTTGAAACCAGAGTCGGCAGCATCACGGCGCAGTGGGAGCATTATTTCAACTGGCTGCGCGCCGATGACGAGAAGCAGAAAATTGACCGCGCGGCAATCCGCGCGCAAGGCACCAGCCTGGAAGGTGTCATCGAGGGTTTGCTGCCGCAGCAAAAGTTGCTGGATTACGTGGAGAATTTCGTTCTCTATTACAAGGACACGCAAAAAATCATCGCGCAGAACCACCAGTTTATCGGCGTGAATCGCGCGTATAACGTCTTCCTCCAACGTGCGGAATTGGCAGGCAAGCTCGGGGTGTTCTGGCATACGCAGGGATCGGGCAAGAGTTTTTCGATGATTTTTTATGCGCGCAAAATTTTCCGCAAACAGACCGGCAATTTCACTTTCGTGGTGGTGACCGACCGCGACGATCTGGATGGGCAGATTTACCGCAATTTTTTGCATACCCGCACGGTGAGCGAGGCCGAGGCGGCGCAACCGAAGAACAGCGAGGAAATGCGCAAGTTCCTCGGACAGAACAAACGCATCGTTTTTACGCTGATCCAGAAATTCCGCTGGGACAAAGGCCGCGAATATCCAGAGCTGTCAAATCGCGACGACATCATCGTGATCGTCGACGAGGCGCACCGCACGCAATACAAGTCGCTGGCGGAAAACATGCGCAAAGGGCTGCCCAGGGCGAACTATCTGGCATTCACCGGCACGCCGCTGCTCGGGCGCGAACGCAAAACCAATGCGTGGTTCGGCGGTTACGTGTCGGAATACAACTTTCAGCAATCAATGGATGACGGTGCGACGGTGCCGCTGTTTTACCAGAAACGCGTGCCGGAAGTGCTGATCCAGAACGAAGGATTGAGCGAGGAGTTTTACCAGATTTTGGAAGATGAGAATCTGGATGATGCACAGCAAGCCAAGCTGGAGAAACATTTCTCCACGGAAATAGAAGTCATCAAACGTGACGACCGGCTGGAAAAAATCGCGCAGGACATCGTCTATCACTTCCCTCGGCGCGGTTATCTGGGCAAAGGACTGGTGGTGTCGGTGGATAAATTTACTGCCGTGAAGATGTACGACAAAGTGCAGCGGCTGTGGAAGGAAGAGATAAGAAGCCTGAAAGGGACTATCAGCAAAACTGCTAATGAAATTGAGAAGCGGCGTCTGGAGCAGCGCGTTGAATTCATGCGTTCTGTTGAGATGGCCGTGGTGATTAGCGGAGACGCGGGCGAGGAAGAAAAATTTGCCGCGCAGGGCTTGACGATCAAGCCGCATCGTGAACGCATGGATAAGCTGGATGAACATGGGCACGATATTGAATACAACTACAAAGACCCGGAGCATCCGCTGCAATTGGTGTTTGTCTGCGCCATGTGGCTGACCGGCTTCGATGCGCCGACACTTTCCACGTTATATCTCGACAAACCGATGCAAGGCCATACGCTGATGCAAACCATCGCCCGCGCCAATCGCGTGACGTCGTGGAAGATCAACGAGGTGGAGAAGCGCAATGGCGAAATCGTGGATTACTACAATGTGTTTCGCAACATGAAGCTGGCGCTGAAAGATTACGCGCAAGGCGGCGACGAGACCGAATCGCCGGTCAAGGAAAAAGCGGAACTGTTTCGTTTGCTGGACGATGCAATTGAACAAGGCTTTGCGTTTTGCCACGAGAAGGCGGTTGCGTTGCGCGAAGTGCTGAGCAGCGACGATGTATTCAAGCAGGTCGGGAGATTTGAGTCGTTTGCCAACACCTTGCTGGCAAACGATGAATGGCGCAGGAGTTTCAACGTGTATGAAAACACCATCACGTCGCTGTATGAGGCATGCAAGCCGGAGGTTCTGGGGCGCGGCAAGGGGCGCGAGGTGGCGGCGTTTCAGTATCTGCGCGGCGTGATCGAGGCGCATATCGAGCAAAAGGACATCGACGCCATCAGCTTGAGGATCGCCGAGTTGCTGGATGAAAGTGTGGTGGTAGATGGCGCGGATGCGCTCAAAGCAAAACAAAACGATGCGGAATATCAAATTATTCAAAAGGGCAAGACCTGGGATTTGAGCAAAATCAATTTCGACAAATTGCGCGAGGAATTTAAACAAGCGACTTACAAACATATCGAGATCGCCGATCTACGCGCCTTTTTACAACATAAACTGGAATTGATGCTGCAACAGAATGCAACCCGTACTGATTTCGCCCAGCGCTTGCAACAGATTATCGACACCTACAATGCCGGCGGTTCTTCCACCGAAAACTATTATGAAGATCTGATGCAATTCACCGAGGACTTACGGACGGAAGATGAACGCCATATCCGTGAAGGATTGACTGAAGATGAGTTGGAACTGTTCGACTTGCTGAAAAAAGACAAGATGACACAAGACGAAACGCAGAAAGTCCGGCTTGCCGCAAAATCATTACTGCATCGCCTTCTGCAAGAATACCCCAAGGTGCTGGTGCAGGATTGGTATAAGGATACGCAAACTCAGAAAATGGTGCGTTCTGCAGTCGAGCAAGTGCTGGATAGCAATCTGCCGGAAAGTTATGATCGCGTGTTGTTCCGCGAAAAATGTGACAATGTATTTTATATGATGCTGGAATATGCCAATCATGGTAGGAAATGGGCGGCTTAAGCAATAATGGATTAAAGTTCTGAAAGTTACGATGATCATTATTTTCCGACTGTAAAATAAATGGGAGCGGAGCATAAAAACAATATGATCGATAACAACACAAAGGCTTTGCTGCAGCAGGGCATGATAGCGTTGCTGGGTTTTCTGGCTGCTACCAGCGTTTCGGCGCAGGATGGCCCGCAACCGCGCCTGCCGACGATCCAATTAACAGCGGGTATGTACGTTATTCAAGCAGAGGTGGCGCAGACTCCAAGGGAGCAGACCATTGGAATGATGCATCGCCAGACGATGGGGATCAACGAAGGCATGCTGTTCATATACGACAGTCTCCAGGTGCGCTGCTTCTGGATGCGCAACACGCTGTTGCCACTGACCATCGCCTTCATCGCCGAAGACGGCAGCATCGTGAACCTTAAGGACATGGCGCCTAAAACCGAGACTTCGCACTGCTCCGCTGGACCGGTACGTTACGCGCTGGAGATGAATCAGGGCTGGTTCGACAAACGTGGTTTGAAACCTGGTTTCAAACTGCGCGGGAAATTATTCAAACCAACAAATGCACAGTGATGACGTAATTTTGGCTCTGGCAAGCTTCTAAGAAGTCTCTGAATAATTCATCTTTGTCATTCCGAACATAGTGAGGAATCTTTCTGAATCAACCATATAGATTTCTCTCTAGGCTCGAAATGGCAGTTATTCAGAGGCCTTCTAGTGTCCCCGTCCTCCGGCGCGACGCGGCGCAGGTGCACGATTCGTTACTGGGCGCGCAAAGCTTGCGGGAGTTTTAGCTGCCGGTTTTTTAGTGGCTTGGTTTTTCGGCGGATTGCGCGAAGATGTTGCGCCACGCGGCTCGCCGCTACGGCCATTTTTTATCGGCTCGGCTTTAATGCGTGGATCCGGTTCAAAACCGGCAATCACCTGACTGGGTATTTCGCGCTTGACCAGCTTTTCGATCCCTGTGAGCAGCTTGAATTCATCGATACACACCAGCGACACGGCATCCCCTTCTGCACCTGCACGGCCTGTGCGGCCGATGCGGTGAACATAATCTTCAGCCACATTGGGTAGTTCATAGTTGACCACATGCGGTAACTCGCTGATATCAATACCGCGTGCGGCAATATCGGTTGCCACCAGCACTTGCAAGCCACCTGTTTTGAATTTTGCCAATGCCAAAGTGCGTGCCGATTGGCTTTTATTGCCATGGATGGCAAGCGATGGAATGTTATTGACTGCCAAATACTCGGCCAGCTTGTTGGCGCCATGTTTGGTACGGGTAAACACCAGCACTTGTGACCAGCGATGTTGCTTGATCAAATGAGCAAGCAGTTCTTTTTTGCGTTCACGATCCACCGGGTGCACCACATGGGTCACTTTGTCGGCAACCGCATTGCGACGCGCCACCTCGATCATTACCGGTTTGTTGAGCAGGCTATCCGCCAGGATCTGAATTTCATTCGAGAACGTGGCTGAAAACAATAAATTCTGCCGCTGCTTCGGCAGCAATGCGAGAATCTTTTTGATATCGCGGATAAATCCCATATCCAGCATGCGATCGGCTTCATCCAGCACGAGAATTTCAATCTGCGACAGACTCAGTGTGTTTTGCTGCACATGATCCAGCAGCCGCCCTGGTGTCGCAACCAGAATATCCACGCGGCTTTTCAGGCGGGCGATCTGCGGATTGATATTGACACCGCCGATCATGATCATCGAACTCAATTTCAGGTATTTGCCGTAATCACGCACGCTTTCTTCCACCTGTGCCGCAAGTTCGCGCGTGGGAACAAGAATCAGAGCCCGTATCGGCGGCCGCCCGCTGGATGGTCCTTTGATACTTTTATCGGAAAGGCGATGCAGGATAGGCAGCGTAAAACCGGCCGTTTTGCCGGTGCCGGTTTGTGCACCGGCCAGTAAGTCACCGCCGGCCAATACGGCTGGAATGGCTTGCGTTTGAATCGGGGTGGGAACCGTGTAGCCACGTTCAGTGACGGCACGAATAATTTCATCGGACAAGCCGAAAGCAGAAAAAGACATAAAACTCCAGGAAGGTAAATGGTCTGTCAGCCCGATTATGGCATAACAGGTAAGGGAAGCGGATGAAGGGTATCGCCATAAATCCAGATCTTGTGAGGAGTATAATATGGGCGAATATTAAAATCTCAACAATAATCGATAAATTTTCCTCACTTTTCTATGTACTTATATTGCTATTTCGCTGCCTTACTTAGTTCGTCACACCGTTCGCCATGAGCGAGCATTCCATCATTCACTGGCATGAAGACGGCGAGGAAAAATCAGCCCGATGGCATTCAGAAAAGGACTTGCCGCCACCCAAGCGCGTACAAGTTGTCGATGATCGCATGACAGCCGATACGGCTTACCGTCTGGCTTGTGAAGGTACCGCGCTGTTGTGGCGCGGCGATTTCCAAAATGCGCGCCAATTATTGCAGGCATTGGCGCGGCGCATCGATAAAAAACGCCCGACGAAAAAAACCGAAAAATTACTATCATCCCCTGCAGAAACCTTCCATCTGCATCGCCAGACGCAATCGCAGCGCGCTCGCACCTTGGGTAATTTACTCATCCCCTTTAATGCCGACCACAGCATTCCGTTACGTCGCGCGCCTGATGTACGCGCAGCCTGCCTGGAAGCGTATGGTCCGAGTACCGAAGCGTATATCGCTTCACTGCGCGAATTGCAGGGATTGATCGGGGCTTATGAATGGCGTAAGAAAGGCATAGAGATCCCGGTATTGGGCGCGCGAATTCATCCGCACTATGGCGTTTTCGCGCCGATTCGCAGCGAGTATGTGGAATTGGTTGCAGAAACGCCATTACCCCAGCTCGTTGCGCAGCAATCGATTGCCTTTGATATCGGCACCGGGACAGGCATACTGGCCGCCGTGCTGGCGCGTCGCGGCATTCAGCGCATCGTCGCCACCGATCAGGATGACCGTGCTTTGAACTGCGCACGCGGCAACCTGACCCGCCTTGGCCTCATCAACCAAGTTGACGTCATTCAGGCTGATCTTTTTCCCGCAGGGCAAGCCGCGCTGATCGTATGCAACCCGCCGTGGATTCCGGCACGACCCAGCTCACCGCTGGAACACGCGATATTCGATCCGGAAAGCCGCATGCTGCGCGGATTTCTGCACGGCCTCAGCGCCCACCTGACGCCCGGCGGCGAAGGCTGGCTGATTCTGTCTGATTTTGCCGAACATTTGGGATTGCGCACGCGCGCTGAATTGTTGTCCGCGATTGACGCGGCAAACTTGAAAGTCTTGAGTAAAACCGATATCAAACCGCATCACCCACGCGTCTCGGATACCAGCGACCCACTACATGCTGCCCGTGCCGCGGAACTTACTTCGCTGTGGCGGCTAGTAAAATGACGAGGAGCAGGTAAGAAAAGAATTTTTCCTGCAATGCAGCAGGGATGAAATCTGAATTTTTAGAAGCAGTCTATAAATCCGTGTATTTTTTTGCACTGCCCTTGGATTTCTCAACCGGATACTTCAGCGCATTCTTTTCAATCTTCTCCAATACAATCTGCTTCACATCCAAATCGTACTTTTCAGCCAGTAGAAAAGCAAACGCCAAAACATCGGCCAACTCTTCTTTCACTTTGTCGATATCCGCTTGCTCGGAAGACTTCCACAAAAAAGCTTCCAGTAACTCACCCGCTTCAATATTCAGCGCCAGCGCGAGATCCTTTGCCGTGTGAAACTGCGCCCAATCGCGCTCATCTCGGAATTTGAGGAGGGCTTCGGTGATTTGTTTCAGGTCGCTCATTTTGTTTTTATCAGCAATCCTAGAACAGTAGCAGTTGTGCACAGATATAAAGCAATAACATCATAACGATGATCCCACACAATAGTTTTATTTGCGTGGCCAAACTGGCTATCCTGATCCAGCCACTTTGCAGTACTGCACCGCGTTGATTCATATGTTTTAGCTGTTGGAGTTGAATCGTATTTTCAGTCCAATCAGCTAGTATCATGGTACAAATTAATGCAACCAGCATTGCAGGCGAGAATGGAAAATCCAAATATTCCGCCCCTTTGAGCAGTGCGTATAAAAAGGTAGCGCCATAAATCGGTGCAAATATCAGATCCATCGTTAGAAATCGCTGTTCAATCATACGTTCGTCTGCACCCAACACACTCCAATGGCTTTTTACCTGTTCTGCTGTGTACCCTGTGAAACGTATGCCTAAATTCTGCCGGTCTTTTTTATTTGCTAACTTATCAAGTTGCAAAGTAACCAGCTTGCGCCCGGACAAAAGCTGCAGCAATAAACCACCGCCAATCAAAACCAGCAATGGCAATAACAGAATTTCCAGGGTAGCTGATATCAAATCGGCTTTGTTCGGACCATTAACACCAAAATAACTGTTAGCCCATTTCACAAATGTCCAAATACCTTGGTCTTCGCCAGGAGCATCTGCATATTGTTTGCGAATTGCAGTAGCTATAGCATCCCGATCGATAAATGGGATATCAAGCAGCTTTAACCATACTTTGGTTTGATTCTCAGATAAAACCAAGCGTGGAATCAAAGTATTGATCGGCTCAGCCAGAGCAGCCACCTGTGCATCACTTGGTCTGATCTCCCACTCGGTTAGCAGTATACCCACAATAGGTCCCGTAATTATGTCATTGAACTTGCCTGCCAAAGGCGCTAGCCCCTCACCCAAGACTCTGAGTCGATCAGAATTCGTCGGTTCCTGTATCGCTTCCACATACTGCGCAATAATAATGGTTGCCTGATTTTCACTGAGTTTGCCTGCCAAAGACGCTAACCTCTCACTCAAGGCTCTAAGTTGATAAGGATCCATCGTTTTCTGTATCACTTCCACAACCTGCGCAACAACACTGGTTGCCTGGCTCTCACTGAGTTTGCCTGCCAAAGACACTAGCCCCTCACCCAAGGCTCTGAGTTGATAAGGATCCGTCGTTTCCTGTATCGCTTCCACAACCTGCGCAACGACACTGGTTGCCTGGCTCTCACTGAGTTTGTCTGCCAAAGACACTAGCCCCTCACCCAAGGCTCTGAGTTGATAAGGATCCTTCGTTTTCTGTATCACTTCCACAACCTGCGCAACAACACTGGTTGCCTGGCTCTCACTGAGTTTGTCTGCCAAAGACACTAGCCCCTCACCCAAGGCTCTGAGTTGATAAAAATCCTTCGTTTCCTGTATCGCTTCCACAACCTGCGCAACAATAATGGTTGCCTGGCTCCCACTGAGTTTGCCTGCCAAAGACACTAGCCCCTCACCCAAGGCTCTGAGTTGATAAAAATCCTTCGTTTCCTGTATCGCTTCCACAACCTGCGCAACGACACTGTTTGCCTGGCTCTCACTGAGTTTGCCTGCCAAAGACACTAGCCCCTCATCCATGGCTTTAAGTTGATGAAAATCCGTCGTTTTCTGTATCACTTCTACAACATGCGCAACAACACTGGTTGCCTGGCTCTCACTGAGTTCGACTGCCAAAGGCGCTAGCCCCTTACCCAGGGCCTCAAGTTGATAAGGATCCGTCGTTTTCTGTATCGCTTCCACATACTGCGCAACGACACTGATTGCCTGACTCACACTGAGTTTGCCTGCCAAAGGCGCTAGCCCCTTACTCAGGGCCTCAAGTTGATAAAAATTCGTCGTTTCCTGTATCGCTTCCACAACCTGCGCAACGACACTGGTTGCCTGGCTCTCACTGAGTTTGTCTACCAAAGACACTAGCCCCTCACCCATGGCCTTAAGTTGATGAAAATCCGTCGTTTTCTGTATCAGAGCGACAATACTGGCTACCTGATCTTCATTGAGTTTGCTGATATAGTTTACTAACCTTTCCTTACCTAACTTATCGATTATTTTATAATCTCCATTCTTGGCAACTGTATTTAATAGCTGTTGGATACCTTCACCCGTATCCAATTCCAACAGTGCCTGAATACGAGCTAATGAAATTGAGTCTTTTCCATCAGCATCAGCATCAGCAATCCGCAGTTTCTCAAGCAACTGATCCCTTAGACTGGAATCCGATTGGACGCTCGCTCGCAAGAACAATACCGGATGGGAGGAAAATACGGTGGCGATGTTTCCATCATGCAGGATTTCTTCGATAAAGCGCAATCGAATATTTTTGTCTTGCTTTGCAACGGTAATCAGATCATCAGCACCACTGCCTCGTGTCAGCCTTGAATCGGATTTAAACCGGAACCACAATGACTTAGCGGCGGATTCAATGGATTGCTGGTAACTGTAGTAACCAAACCCGGCAGCAATCAAACAGGCCGTCACCATAAATGCGCCCAGCAGATTCAGCAAGCGTTTCGAGAATTGCGACGCATCCCGGCTTTGCAAAATAAAAGCTTCTATCGATGCGAAGGAATGTGCGGAATTTTTGTTCTCATGGTAGCGGTTAGCCCATTCGGCATGCGGTGCCGAATTCGGCTGAGCCGATTGTGTTGAAGGCGCGACAAAATCCAATCCTTGCTTGAGCCAGGCTTCCGCCTGACTTAAATCGGCGCCGCTAAGGTAAGAACCGCTGCCGCTGTCTTTACGCGCTGCACGCTGACGCCATTCGCGATATTCCTGCGCAGCCTTGCCTTCGCTGTTGATCCAGCTTTTCAGACTAGCCCATTGCCGCATCACCGCCTCATGAGAAATATCAATGACGGTTTTTTCATCATCTTCCGGTTCACCGGGCTGATCGGGCTTGCTTTTATACGTGAGAAAGCTCACTGTTGGATCGGCGAAGGCTTTAATGATGGGTAAAAATTCTTTCCAAGACCGCCCGGACCATTCCGCAATACGCGCCAACGATTGCGGCCTGCGCACTGTTTGCCCACCACCTTCAGTAATTCGCTGCTCAGTAATTGCACGAAACAGCCACTGTGCATTGAGCTTTTGCTCGTCGGTTAAGGTGTTGTAAACCGTGTCGGCGTGATCCGATAAAGCTTGCCCTAAATTATCCACGGTTTGAAAAACATCCACTTCAGGATAATCCGTGGTATCAGCATGCAACCCTTTCTTTTCCAGTAACTGATCCCAGCGCCTCGCCAAAGCATGCTGTAAAACCGGCAATTGATCCTGTTCATTCTGGATGGCATTGACATATTCTGCAACCAAGTCTGCGGATAATTTCAAATTAAACAGCGCAGCGGGTCCGGCGATAGCCTGAGTCAATTGTTCCCGGTTCAACCGCGGCGTTAGATACAACGAGCGGTTAATCATTTCCGGTAAACCCAGAAAACGGGTACAAGCACCCAGGAAATCGGTGCGCATGGTAATAATCACAAAAATCCGCATTTCCTTGTTGTTACCGGCTGCCAATAACAAATTGACAAAGGCATCGGATTCGTCAGCCTGATAGGTGCCGGCTTCGGCATAGGTGAAGATTTCTTCAAACTGATCAACCAGGATCAGTAAATTGAAATCGGGATCTCGGGCGTGCTGACGCAGATCTTTAACCAAATCAACCAGCCCTAATGGACCGCGTCTTAGCTCTGCCTCAAGTGCTGGAAGTGTTGAATTGATTTCAGTACTCGCCGATTTTTCGGCTTGATTCAGCTCCGGACCCAGTGCATAGTGGTCGCACAAAGCTTTTGCCAAACTCGATAACGGTTTATCACCCGGACGCATAATGACTGCACGCCAGTCGCTACCGGTTCCGATAGCGCCCAAGGGTAATGCCGGCAATAGCCCGGCACGTACCAGACTGGATTTTCCCGAACCGGAGGGTCCTGTTACAGTGAGAAAATGCTGGGATTTAAGAATATCTTGCAGACGATCAATATGAATATCCCGGCCGAAAAAAATGCCCGTTTCCCAAGGCTCGAAGGGTCTCAGTCCAGGGTAGGGGCGATCTACCTGCAAGTATGCAAACATCTCAAACTCTCACTTGCAGCGAATCGATAAAACGCTGAATAGGCTCCTGGCTCAAGCCGTTGCGACAATCCAGATACATTAACCCAGGATCATTCCATAAAATCTTCTGTTTTGCCGGCGGCGGGCCATCAATAAAAGCGCCCCAGGGATTCGATTTATGAACCATTTTTTTGACTTTGGCATGTTGGCCTTGCAACCACATGGCATTTTCTTGGCTGTGAGCGAGAATCACACCGTCAACATTAGCCAGCAACAAACGCAGGTAAGCGTTGTATTCCTCTATCGTTTGATCTTGTTCGGGTATTGGCGGTATCGAAATTGCAGCATGCTTTAAATTGGCTACCATTGTGACGATCTCTTCTGCCAGGATGAAATCTTTTTGTCCTGCAGTAATGCAGAGCGTCAATGCATTTTGCTCCGGCTTGTTAATGGGCTTGAACGGCACAGGATTCATGAGCTTATCCAATTTCTCAAGCACTTGTTGACGGAATTGCTCGAATCCGCAAGCGATGGTGCCTTGCAACAATTCCCGATGCTTTGAATCGATGACGGTCTGTAGATCGATATTTTCCGGTCGCCATTGCAAAAAAGGTATTTCCGCTATTGTTACGCGCATTCTTGCAGCTAATGCTTGTAGTTGCAGGAACTTGGCTGCGTCACCGGCTTCCTTGCTTAGAAGTTGAATCAACAAATCCGCTTGGGAAATATCGTTCTCAACCACTGCACGGAAATCACTATCGCCCAGTGGATATATGCTATGACCAACGGGTAAAATTTGTGCGCCTCTCTGGCGTATTGATGCAGCTAAAGCCTCCCATTGACTATGAAGATCCGCAGTGGGTTGCGCAATCCAGACAACAGGGGGTTTTATTTTTTTATCGGATTGCGCAGCCTCCGCTACTGGGGTAGCTGATATCGATCGAGTACCACGTGTGTTATCAATTAACGCCAGTTGTAACTTTATCAGATGCGCAAGTTCGTTGAGCTGCCTCCAATATTCGTGTTCACCATCGATCGGCGGGTTGGGATACCCCAGCCTATGAACAGCGCCACTCAAAGATTTTTGATAAAGCTGCAGAGGCGTGAGTGCCTGTAATCGCGAATGCCATTTTTCTCGTTCCGTTTCCTCCACCGCAACAATAAAAACACTTTCCTTATTTTTATGCGCGCTATGAACGGTCAAAAAGTCACCGATTTCCTGTTTACACCATTCGGAATTCAAATAACTAGGTGACATGAACAAAATTATGGTCTGACTGGTACGAATTTTTTCGATGAGTGTTGCATCAACCTGAGCATTTTCCAACAACAAATGATCCATCCACACATCAGGTTTTCTACCTAATCTTTGCGTTAATACTTTTCTTAACTCTTCGATAAAATGAGTAATCCAACCGTAAGTTGACCCCTCCGGCAGCAAATCATCGTTGTGCGCATAACTAACAAAGATGTCGTGAACCATTAGAATTCTCCGGATATGCCTAGCTGTACCATTTTCTTCATGCAACCATGCGGAATCAAGTCTTGAGACATGCCAACCATACCCGCTTTACCATCGTTATAAATCACTAAACAAACCATAGTATAGCTGCCGTTATTCCAGCGGAAAATCTTGTTTGGAAATTGTGTCAAACTGTCTTCCTGGTCATCGTGTATTAAGATTTTCTGGGAACATCATAAATTTTGATCAGAAAAACCGCATGTTGCAAGGATTTTTGCGCGACCTCAATATACATCTATTGCTCGGTGGGAAAAACTGGTTTCAACGCCATTGCCAAGTCTTTGGCATTATGAAATTGCGCCCAATCGCGCTCATCGCGGAATTTGAGGAGGGCTGCGGTGATTTGTTGGGTGTCGTTCATTTGAAGTGAGCGTTAATAGTGATAACGAAGCTGAACAATGAACAAATCATTGCCAGCAACTTTATAGACAATTCTGTGCTCATCATTGATACGCCTTGACCAATAACCCGATAGGCTATGCTTCAGCGGCTCTGGTTTGCCAATCCCCTCGAAGGGATTTTGTTGAATAGCTTTAATCAGAAGATTAATTCTTTTTAGCATAGGCTTATCAGTTGCCTGCCAGTACAGATAGTCCTCCCAAGCTTTAGAGGAAAAAATCAGATTCATTCAATCAGTTTTTGCTCAATGCCTTTCCCTGTTTCAAGCTCAGCAATAGATTCCAATAAATGACGTGCATTGGCAGGTGAGCGAAGTAAATAGGTCGTTTCTTCCATCGCCTGATAATCTTCCAAGGAAATCATCACTACTGGCGCTTCCCGTTTGCGAGTGATAATGACAGGCGAATGATCATTGCAAACCTGTTCCATTGTTTTGGCTAAATTGGCGCGAGCGGCTGTATAACTGATAGCATCCATAATAATCTCATTTACAGTACAGAATAAAGTACAGCAAGTTTAGCATGCGCATTCAATGCGTCAACTAATGCCCCGAGCAGCTACCCGATAACGCTGTGCCATTGCCTCAAGCTTCTCTATTCCTGCTAGATTATTTGACAGGGCAAGAAGGTTAGCACCAATAGCAAATTGGATTTCTATTTGAATATGCATCAATCTAATAAGCTCTTCTTCTGGATAATTAGGTTCGATAGAATTGATAGTCGTTCTTCGTGATACATGCTCAATTCCTCCGTATTTCTGATTCTCAATATCTTGTAATAAGACATCTATCCTGGAATACACCAAATTTTATTCCTCCCAATCTCTTCATACACCCACGCTGGATCAAGATCTGCGCCGTTAGGCCATGTAATCGCCCCCAATTCGATGCAAACCTGACTAAATAATTGCCCATCCTTCAGTGCAGCAAATATACCGGCCTTCTCACTTAGAATGAGCTGCGACATATCGATGATGCCAGCAGTACCATCGTTGCAAGTAACGGCAAGGCAATAATTAGGTAGCACAGCAACAGCACGCGTTCGCCACGATGCCGATGCCGTTACTCCAATGGTGCGATGCAGTGGATTAACAATTTCTAGTGACATTAATTCATGTTGCTTATTTGTACACATCTTTTCGATGACCGATGGTTAACACCAGTACTGTCAGTTTCTCATCCTCAATATGACAGATCATGCGGTAGTCCTGTACACGGTAGCGCCACAAAGTAGAGAGATCATGAGTCAATTGTTTTCCAAATCTGCGCGGATCTTCTTCGGTTGCTATGCGTTCGCGGAAATACCGCAGAATGTCTTGTTGCGCAGTATGATCGAGTTTACGCAGCTCTTTTACCGCTGCATCATCAAACTCAACCTTCCAGATCAATACCCTTCTCCACTTCGTCCAGCGTCCAGCGCTTACCCGTTTTGTCCAGACGCTCTACCGCCAAGTATTTTTCTTCCATCTCATCGAGATGTTCCAGAATCGCTTCGCGTACGTAATAGGTTTTGGTGCGACCGGTCTTTGCAGCTAGCTCGGCTAGGCGACTCTCAATGTCTTCAGGCAGTTTGATTGCTAACATTTTGTGTACCTTGCTTATCAGTTAAATGAGTCTCTGGTTTACCTTTATTTGTCATTCCGAACATAGTGAGGAGTCTTTGATAACTAACAGTACAGATTTCTCGCTATGCTCAAAATGACAGTAATTCAGATGTTACGTATGTCCATGTGTTACCTACTAATCGGCTTATACCGAATCCGTTTCGGTTTCGCACCTTCTTCACCCAGACGTTTTTTCTTGTCGGCTTCGTATTCCTGGTAGTTGCCGTTGAAGAATGTCCATTGCGATTCACCTTCCGCAGCGAGGATGTGCGTGGCGATACGGTCGAGGAACCAGCGGTCGTGCGAGATGACCAGTACGCAGCCGGCGAATTCGAGCAATGCGTCTTCCAGTGCGCGCAGGGTTTCCACGTCGAGATCGTTGGAAGGTTCGTCGAGCAGCAGCACGTTACCACCGGAAATCAGCGTTTGCGCCAGATGCAGGCGGCCACGCTCACCGCCGGAAAGCTGGCCGATGATTTTTTGCTGGTCGCCGCCTTTGAAGTTAAAGCGCCCCAGATAAGCGCGCGCTGGCGTGGTGTATTTGCCTACGGTCAGCAGATCGTTGCCGCCGGAGATGGCATCGAACACGGTCTTGTCATTTTCCAGTGAGTCGCGCGCCTGATCGACGTGCGCAATCTGAACCGTGTGACCGATTTTCACTTCGCCGGAATCCGGCTGTTCCTTACCGGTTATCAGTTTGAACAAGGTGGATTTACCTGCACCGTTCGGGCCGATAATGCCGACAATCGCGCCCGGCGGCACCTTGAAGCTCAGATTGTCGATCAGCAGGCGGTCACCATACGATTTGGAGACACCGGTAAACTCAATGACCTCATTACCCAAACGCTCACCGACGGGAATGAAAATCTCCTGGGTTTCATTGCGTTTCTGGTATTCCTGCGAATTGAGTTCTTCAAAACGGGCGAGACGCGCCTTGGATTTCGCCTGGCGTCCTTTGGGATTTTGCCGCACCCATTCCAGCTCTTGTTTCATCGATTTCATGTGTGCATCAATCTGCTTGTTTTCTTGCTCCAGCCGCGCTTCTTTCTGTTCCAGCCAACTGGAATAATTACCCTTCCATGGAATACCGTGGCCGCGGTCGAGTTCCAGTATCCATTCGGCGGCGTTGTCGAGGAAGTAGCGATCATGCGTCACCGCCACCACAGTGCCGGGAAAGCGCACCAGGAATTGCTCCAGCCATTCCACGGATTCGGCATCCAAGTGGTTGGTCGGCTCGTCCAACAACAGCATATCCGGCTTTTCCAGCAGTAATTTGCACAATGCCACGCGGCGTTTTTCACCGCCGGAAAGATGTCCGATCACCGCATCCCACGATGGCAAACGCAATGCATCGGCGGCAATCTCCATCTGATGCTCGGTATCGCTGCCGGCGGTCGCCAGAATCGCTTCCAGGCGTGCCTGCTCGGTAGCCAGCGCATCAAAGTCAGCACCTTCTTCAGCATAAGCGGCATACACCTCGTCAAGTTTTTTCTGTGCCTGCATCACTTCGCCCAAGCCTTCTTCCACTTCCTGGCGCACGGTGTGCTCGGGATTCAGTTGCGGCTCCTGCGGCAAATAACCGATGCGGATATTGGGCAGGCGCTGCACCTCACCGTCAAACTCCTTATCCACACCGGCCATGATGCGCAGCACGGTAGATTTACCGGAACCATTCAGTCCCAGCAAACCGATCTTGGCACCGGGGAAAAAACTGAGCGATATATCTTTGATAATCTGACGTTTGGGAGGAACTATTTTGCTCACGCGGAGCATCGACATTACATATTGAGCCATGAGTTTGATCTTTGTTTATTTAGGGAAAAAGTTTAAAACTTGATAGATAGTGAGTTTAGCGTAGGTTATCGGGCAATGAAAGCCGCGATTGCCTGGATTACAGTCAATCACTCACGCGGCTGATCGACACGAATTTATTATTCTCATCGAAAACCAGCTCGAACGTGCCATACACGCCATTATTCTGTACCACGGCACGCAAGATATTGGCGGGAAAATGGATAATGCGGCCATCGACTGCCTTCGCTGCCACAGTATCCACTTCACCTTCGTAATAATACAAAAGCTGATAGGCTGGAATTTTAAGTACAACGTGCAAACGCTGATACATAAGCAAACCTCACCCGTTTTTGAAGAACTCCTGTCAAAACTTCTCGCCATCTTCCAAATAGCGCCACTGACCTTCGGGTAAATTGCCCAGCTTGACTTTGCCGATACGCACCCGTTTCAAGCCGGTCACTTTCAGATTAACCAGTTCGCACATGCGGCGAATTTGGCGTTTTTTGCCTTCCTGCAGGATAAAACGCAGTTGATCCTGATTTTGCCAGCTCACCTGCGCCGATTTTAACGCCTGACCGTCCAGACTCAACCCATGATTCAGCAGTGCCAGTTTTGCAGGCGGCAGAGCGCCCTCAACCCGCACCAGATATTCTTTTTCAATCGTAGAATTCTCACCGATTAACTGCTTGGCAATCCGGCCATCCTGCGTAAAAATCAGCAAACCTTGCGAATCGATATCCAGCCGGCCGGCCGGTGCCAAATTTCTCAAATGCGCGGGCTGAAAACGCTTGACCGACTGCTTAGGAACAAACTGGTTTTCCGGTTTGACCAGCACCACAGCGGGCTGGTAACCCGGTTCCGGCTGCCCTGATACATAGCCCACCGGTTTATTCAGCAAAATGGTGACCAACTGTGTTTGCTGCAGCTGCGCCGCTTTGTTCAATTTGATTTTCTGCGTGGGATAAATTTTGGTACCCAGTTCGGAAATCTGCTCGCCATCGACAAACACCCAGCCCAATTCAATATAGCGATCCGCCTCACGGCGCGAGCAGATGCCTTGTTCGGACATCAATTTGGATAAGCGGATTTTTTCCATGAGGCGCTATAATGAGAAAAGTGGAAAGGATGAATGCAAAGTTAGTGGCTTATTATAAAGCCAATCGCTCCATCATTTTTGACAACTATCAAGAGGTAACTATTATGGAAACGACCGCAGCAATACTGGAAAAAGCGCACCAACGCGCTGACGAAATGGAACTTCCTTACAAAGGTGCATTGCTCCCGATGGAGGCTTACCGAATTTTACAAGAATCTGCGCAAGCGCAATTGGTCGATGTGCGTTCCCACGCTGAATTCGATTGGGTTGGGCGTATTCCGGGAGCAATAGAAATTGAATTACGGGCATACCCCGGCATGCAGCCCAATCCGGATTTTCTTGATCAGCTGGTCAAACAAGTTGATAAAACATCGCCCGTTCTGTTTATTTGCCGCAGCGGTTCACGCTCGAATCAGGCTGCGATAATGGCCACCCAGAGCGGTTTTACCGACTGTTACAACATCCTCGAGGGCTTTGAAGGCGATAGAGATGAACAAGGTCAACGCGGCAAAGCCTCCGGCTGGAAAGTGGCGGGATTGCCGTGGGTACAGAGTTGAGAATATTGTTTTGAAAAGTATCCGGCGTCAGGATTTTCTATCCAAACGCTCCATCAGGTAGCACAGACAATCTTGGCGAATGATGCGGATATCGCGCGTCAGCATGGCTGGCATCACCTGCTGCTTGGTCAGAAGATTGCCTTCCCGGTTTTCAAAATAATGCTCGCTCATGTCATTGCCTGCGCCATTGCGAACATGCAAAGGGTTTGTACAGTCGGGTGCAACGATTGCCAAGCGCGTTCCGGGATCCAGCAAGCGGAAATTGTAATGATCGATATTGTCTATCAAACACAAATCCGCTGACGGATCACCGACGCTCAGGCTGACCGTTTCCGGCACCGTAACGATGGCTACCGTATGAAAAAGCTCCAGGTCGTGACTGGCCACAGGATGCGTCGGGAAGGCGGATAAATGCAACGCGCCTTCGACAAAGGAAGCCGCATGTTCGACTCCGCCAGTTCCACCGGGCTTGCCACACTCCAGCGTAACCGCCGGGCAAAGCTGCGCAAAGGCTTCTGACTGAACACCTTTGGGCTCGGTGAAATACACCACGATACGCGAGAACATCGTGGCGAGATGCAAAAAAGCATCATCCAGGCGATTAACGCACGCGTAATGTGGATTCAATCCGGTATTGTTGTGAATGTCGATGCTGGCAAATACGCCGCGCTGCGCCATGATACCGATCACTGTTTGCATCATGCGGTGCTCTTCTGTAACAACTGAATCCGCATCGAATGACCAAACGCGGTTGTAATCCAGCTGCCCTTCAAGGCGGCGCACACCGGCGCGCGCTGCTTCAATATTGCCGACATACAGCGACAGTGCGCGTGGCAGGGATTGGTTCTGATATTTTTTCAAGACCACCTGCATGGCCTTCAAACCCGTGTCTTCATTGCCGTGCAACAGAATCGACACAAACAGGGGTACGTCACGCCTGCCGGGAAGATGGATCAGGGTAGGGCCGGGCAGTACCGTATGCAATTCGCTGGCTTCGACCTGCAAGAATTTTTCCGGTAAATAATCCAATTCCGTCAACATGCCTACAACGCCCACTCATGCACCGGCGCACCGCTGCGTTGACGCTCAAGATAGGCGGCAACGAGATGCAAACTGTCGGATTGATGCTTCTCGCGGTAAGCACGCTGCCACGCGGCGCCGGTCTGGCCACTTTTGATCCGGGATTCCAGAATATCGAGATTTTGATCGATTTCGTCACGATCGATTTCAAGCGATTTCAAACCCTGCCGCGCCATCGGTAAAATTTCTTCCAGCAACAAAGTCCTGGCATCGGTTGTGCTGCCATCCAGCCAGATAAGCTTAGATCGCAGTCCATCGCGCGCTGCGGCATAAAAATTATCGCGGGCCTTGTCAAAACTGAATACGGATTCCGGCGCATCAGACATGCTGGCCAGAAAACGCGCCAAGCCGTAAAACAAGGCGGCATTGGCCATCATATCGGCAATCGTGGGCCCGGCGGGAAGCACGCGCTGCTCAATGCGCAAATGCGGCGTGCCGTCTGGATCAAAACCGATGAGTGGCCGAACCCAGCGCCAGATAGTTCCATTATGCAATCTGAGGTGCGCAAACTGTTGCGGCGGGCCATCCATCAGAATGGGTAGCAGCACGGCATGATTGGCAAGATTTTCCGCAAAACATTCGAATAGGGATTCGCGCGCATAGCCCTGACCAAAACTGACACGACGATTTCTCTGATCCGGCTGGTCGCCAATTTCAACCGACTGTTCAAACAGCGGGATGCGCGTTTCGTCCCATAAGTCAGCATCAAATAGCAACGGCGAATTGCCTGCCGCGGCAATCAACGGCCCGGCTGCAATGATAGATGCATTGAAATAGCGTACGGCGTTGCGTTGTGCGCTTTGCAAGTGCACCTGGAACGACGTGGTAGCGGCTTCCAACATCACATCCGCATGATCGAGATCCAAATGTTCGCGACCGTCGATACAAATGTGCAACAGACGTCCACAACGGCGTTTCAATACTTGTTCGTTCAGCGCACGATACCGCTTGAGATCCGACATATTCGCCAGACACAGATCGGATTGCCGCACAGTCGGCAAAATGCCGATCATCATCAATACGCTATCCATTCCGTGCGCAATGTCCTGGCATTCCTGCCAAGTATGGGTCAATTCAAGCGCCATGGCAGACAAGGCGTTGCCTTTAAGCGGCAAAGGCGCACCATTGAGTTCGACGTTGAAGCGGGACAACTCATGCACCACCAACGGATTGTTCAGGCGGGTCAGAAATGCTTGATTGATCGGTGCTGGAAAATAATTGTGATCCACCAGCCAGGATTCGAGCTCATAGCCGCCAATTTCACCAATACCCGAAAAACATCCTTCCGACAGCTGATTCCCTAATAACTCAGCTTCATGACATAAGCGGCGCTTATATTCCTTGAAAATCTGATCACTAAACTGCGTTTGGTTGATTTCCTGGCCCATCGCGATCACTCGAATTAATTATTCAGGCTCGTTGGCAGCAACACCCTTGTGGAAAGTAACATACACGTAGATAGGTACTTGCAAATCACCCAGATGCTTAGTGATCAACGGACTGACGTCATCCCAGTTCAATCCACCGACACCAGTGGCCAGACGAGGCAAAGCAAGACTGTGAAAATTTTCAGCATCCATCAAGCGGCGTAGTTCGCGCAGCGCGTGATTCACATGCTCGACTGTTGCTTTTCCAGGCTTGGCGTCATGATCATAAGCAGCATCCTGCGTAAACAGGTTAATAATGCGTGATCCTTCCGCCCCGCCCCACACCCACGCGCTTCCTGACTTGGGATGCGTAGTTTGGCAGAAATGCCGGAAATCTTTATACATGGCCGGCCACCGCTCCCTTAAACTTAACGCTAAACCCGTAGAGAACGGATCATTCGGCGCAACACCATGGGCGATGACCCGCGCTTTTGACAGTAGAATATCGCCGGTAACGTGATGAATCATTTGATTGAATATAACCAGTAGAAGAGAAAAGGCCTTATGGCTTTAAAAAGAATGTACAGAAAGATGTATTGAGCGTCAATCGCAAGCCTTGATCTGAGCGAGTACAGATTAAGAATCCTGCTTTCCTCACGCCTCCGACCAAGCAATCACACCCGTATACGCCGTTATCAGAATAATGAAGCCGAATACGATGCGATACCAAGCGAATACGGTAAAGTCATGGCTGCTGATAAAACGTATCAGGCCACGCACCGCCAGCAGCGCACTCAGGAAAGCGGCGACAAAGCCTACCGCAAACATGCCCAAATCATTCCATTCCAAAAACTCGCGGTGTTTGTAGACATCATAAAAGGTGGCGGCAAACATGATGGGGATTGCCAGAAAAAATGAGAATTCGGTGGCCGCTTTGCGCGACAGGCCAAAAAACAAGCCGCCGATAATCGTGGC
This sequence comes from Nitrosomonas sp., assembly GCF_024282095.1. Taxonomy (GTDB): domain Bacteria; phylum Pseudomonadota; class Gammaproteobacteria; order Burkholderiales; family Nitrosomonadaceae; genus Nitrosomonas. Next base: position 47,746 of record NZ_JAMWZS010000004.1, on the reverse strand, counting down.
ACCCGAGCGCGAGGTGCCTGGAATCAGCGCCAGACATTGCGCCAGACCGACTTTCAGCGCGTGTTTCCAATCCATGTCGTCGACTTGCTCGACTTCAATCACATGTTCTCTGCGTTCCGCCCATAAAATCAGGAAACCGCCGATGATCAACGCCAACGCAACAGGGACAGGATGAAACAAATAGAATTTGATGGTTTTAATAAACAGCAGCCCCATGATGGCGGCGGGCAAGAATGCAATAAACAAGTTGATCACAAAGCGATTGGCTGCCGGGTCGGTACCGATGCCCCGAATGACTTCGGCAATCTTGCTGCGATATTCCCAGCACACGGCCAGAATCGCGCCCAATTGAATCGCGATGGTAAAAACCATGCCACGCTCATCGTTGAAATCGAGCAGATCACCGACCAGGATCAAATGACCGGTGGAAGAAACCGGCAGGAACTCGGTCAATCCTTCAACAACGCCCAGGATCAAAGCTTTTAACAGTAAAATAATATCCATATCGCGTTGTTGTTATGCTTTAATAAAATTGATAATTTTGGATCAAAATTACAGTTTGCTGTAAATTTCCGCGCCCTTTTCCTTGAATTCCGCTGATTTTTGCGCCATTCCAAGTTTTAAGGCTTCATCCTCGGCAACACCCTGATTGGCTGCATATTCCCGCACGTCCTGGGTGATTTTCATGGAGCAAAAATGCGGGCCGCACATCGAGCAGAAGTGCGCTACTTTTGCGCCATCCTGCGGTAAGGTTTCGTCATGAAATTGCTGCGCTTTGTCGGGATCCAGGCTGAGATTGAATTGGTCTTCCCAGCGGAATTCAAAGCGCGCTTTGGATAACGCGTTATCCCGAATCTGCGCACCAGGATGACCTTTCGCCAAATCCGCGGCATGTGCGGCGATCTTGTAGGTAATGATGCCATCCTTGACATCATCCTTGTCCGGCAAACCCAGATGCTCCTTCGGCGTCACATAACACAGCATCGCCGTGCCGTACCAGCCGATCATCGCAGCACCAATGGCGGAAGTGATGTGATCATAACCGGGGGCGATATCTGTCGTCAGCGGGCCGAGCGTATAAAAAGGCGCTTCGTCGCAATACTGCAACTGCAAATCCATATTTTCCTTGATCAGGTGCATCGGCACATGACCGGGCCCTTCGATCATGGTTTGTACATCGTGTCTCCAGGCTACCTTGGTTAATTCACCCAGCGTTTTCAGTTCGGCAAATTGCGCTTCATCGTTGGCGTCATAAATGGAACCGGGGCGCAAACCGTCGCCGAGCGAGAAACTGACATCATACGCCTTCATAATCTCGCAGATTTCTTCGAAATGCGTGTACAGAAAACTTTCCTGATGATGCGCCAAGCACCATTTCGCCATAATCGAGCCGCCGCGCGACACGATACCGGTCATGCGTTTCGCGGTCATCGGCACATACGCCAGGCGCACACCGGCATGGATGGTAAAGTAATCCACCCCTTGTTCAGCCTGCTCGATCAGCGTGTCACGGAAAATTTCCCAGGTTAAATCTTCCGATTTGCCGTCGACTTTTTCCAACGCCTGATAAATCGGCACCGTGCCAATCGGTACCGGGCTGTTGCGAATGATCCATTCGCGCGTTTCATGAATATTCTTGCCGGTGGAAAGATCCATCACCGTATCGCCGCCCCAGCGGATCGCCCAGGTCATTTTTTCAACTTCTTCCTGAATACTGGAACCTAACGCGGAATTCCCGATATTGGCGTTGATTTTGACCAGAAAATTGCGCCCGATGATCATGGGTTCGGATTCGGGGTGATTGATATTGGCCGGAATGATGGCGCGCCCGCGTGCCACCTCATCGCGCACAAATTCCGGGGTAATCATTTTCGGCAACGATGCGCCGAAATCCTGTCCGACATGCTGGCGTGTCAGTAATTCGTGATGTTGACCACTGAGCGCTTCGACACGCTGGTTCTCACGAATGGCGATATATTCCATTTCCGGCGTAATGATGCCCCGGCGCGCGTAATGCATCTGGGTGACATTCAATCCGGTTTTGCTGCGACGCGGTTGCCGCTGGAGGTTAAAGCGCATGTCCGCCAGTTTGGGATCTTGCAAGCGCGCTTGGCTGTACGCGGAATTATGGCTGGATAATATTTCAGTATCATTACGCTCGGCAATCCATTTTTCGCGCAATGCAGGCAGTCCCGAGCGAATATCAATCTTTATGGCTGGATCGCTATACGGGCCGGAAGTGTCATAAACCCATATCGGTGGATTTTTTTCCGCACCCATGCTGGCGGCGGTGTCGCTCTGAGAAATTTCCCGCATGGGTACCTGAATATCGGCGCGCGATCCTTGTACATAGATTTTGCGCGAATTGGGCAGCGGTTTTATGGCTGCTTCATCGACTTGGGCTGTGGCACTGGAAAAATTTTTTTGGTTTAAAACTGTAATGCTCATAATAGTGTTGCTCCTTAAGTAAATGCCATAAAGAGCGGGAGGATGAATCCCAGCTTCCCTACGGCGGCATTATCCGCGTCAGGTAAATAAGGGACTCTCTCACCGATTAGGTGCCTCTAAAAACCCAAACTTCGTTACAATGCATCGTTACTCGCAAACAATGTTTCCTCACCTATCAGCTATACGCTAGCGACGTCAACATTTTTGCTCTTGCCTTGCTTGGTTTAAAATTCCGGGTTTTTAGAGGCACCTAATTCTTTCAGAACATTCCATTCTGAAAACGGACCCCTAGCTGATGCTGTGAAGCTAATGGAAATGTGAAATAATTGCAAGTCTTACCTCAATTAACAATACGGATCTAGAAATGAATCTTGAAGAAACTCGATTAAATATGGTTACGCAACAAATCCGTACGTGGAATGTATTGGATGATAGTGTCCTGGATTTATTGTACAAAATACGGCGCGAAGAATTTGCTCTGCCTGCAAATCGCGCCATGGCTTTTGTGGATATGGAAATTCCTTTGGGCTATGGTCAAGTCATGCTGGCGCCTAAAATGGAAGCTCGCATACTGCAAGAACTTCACATTAAGAAAACGGACAAAATTCTGGAAGTCGGCAGCGGCAGTGGATACCTGGCAGCGCTACTGGCTGAGAAAGGTGCTCACGTTTATAGTGTTGAGATCGTGCCTGAACTAAAAACCATGGCGGAAAATAATCTTAAAGCGCACGATATTACGAATGTCACGATCGAACAAGGCGATGCTGCACAAGGCTGGTCTAAACATGGTCCTTATGATGTCATCGTGTTAACCGCATCGACGCCTGTTTTACCCGATGCTTTTCTGCAAAGCCTGAACCCGGGAGGTCGATTATTTGCGATTGTCGGCGAAGATCCCGCCATGGAAGCTTCACTCATCACTTGTGTAGCACCGGGCGAATACACAACTAAAAAATTGTTTGAGACCAGTACAATCCCGCTCATCAATGCACTGCAACCGACAAAGTTTGTCTTTTGAAGATTAGAATTAGAACAACGATCACGCGTGCTATTTGTCACAGCGGCCAACTTATTGCTGAAATATCATCAGCTCCGAACGAATATCGGAAATCCATATGAAATGCTTGCAATTCGTTTTTGCTGCTTTTATCGGCATTACAGGGCATTCCGCTCTGTACGCTGCTGATTTGATGGGTATCTATCATGAAGCGCTGGCACAGGATGCACAATACCGCTCGGCGCGTGCCGCCTATCAGGCTGCGCAGGAAAAGTTGCCGCAGGGTAGAGCAGGTTTCTTGCCGAATATCACCCTATTGGGAACACGCACGGTTCAGCAAGTAAACGCAAACAACATCGGCAATATCAATCCGCCGGAAGTCACGATTCAAAGCCGGGGTGTGACGATATCAGCGACACAACCGCTGTTCCGCATGGAAAATATTGTCATTTATCAGCAATCAAAAATTGAAGTCAGCAGAGCGGATTCACAATTTGTCGTGGCTGCGCAAGATTTGATACTACGGGTTGCACAAGCGTATTTTGATGTACTGGATGCGCAGGTCGATGTCGAAGTTGCTGAAGCGCAGAAAAAAGCGATTCTGATACAACTGCAACAAGCCAAGCGTAATTTTGAAGTCGGTGTTTCCACCATTGTGGATACCAACGAAGCACAAGCCCGCCATGACCTCACCACATCGCAAGAAATTGCCGCGCGTAATGCGCTTGAAATCAGGAAGCGCACGTTACAAGGCATCATTGACCGCTTTCCTGAAAATCTTGTAGGCGCCAAGGAAATCGCTTCCGATTTGGCTAATTTGCAATACAGCAGCATGGATGAATGGGTACGCGTTGCGGAAGAAAAGAATTTCACGTTGAAAATCCAGCAAGCAGCCTATGAAATAGCCCACCAGGATGTAAAAAAGGCCTGGGCGCAACATTACCCGACGTTGGATCTGGTTGCACAATACAGCGATCAAACCGGCGTCGGTGGTGCCATTACCGGCCGCGGCATCGACCTCGTCTCAAAATCGATCGGACTGCAACTCAATATACCGCTATTCCAGGGCTTTTCCGTGCAATCCCGTGTACGCGAAGCATTGGCACTTCAGGATAAAGCGCTGCATGACCTTGAAAGCACCCGGCGCAACATTGCCGTGCAGATCCGCCAGCAATTTCTGAATGTCACTAACGGTATTGCACAGGTAAACGCACTCAAACAGGCCTTGAAATCCAGCCAGAGTCAACTGGATTCAACCGTTCTCGGACAAAAAGTCGGTGTCAGAACCGAAGTCGATGTACTGAACGCACAACAACAAATGTACTCGGCCAGACGTGATCTGGCCAAAGCGTATCACGGTTATCTCATGTCAAGATTACGTCTGAATGCGGAAGCGGGTGAGCTCGACGAAGAAACGCTGACACAAATTAATGCCATGCTGATCAAGTAGCGGCAATCTCGATGCCGTGCTCGGCAAATAACACCATGATGCGTGTGTTGAGGGCATTCTGGACTTCCAATCGCTGATTTAAGGTATTAACGAATACACGAAGTTCAAAATCCAGAGATTTTGCCCCGAAAGTCAGGAACCAGCAGGATGGCTCCGGTTCTTTCAGCACCCGGTCATCTTCCCTGGCAGCCTGCAACAGCAACGCACGCACTTTGTTTACATCCGCACCATGCGTAACCCCTATCCGAATGACAACGCGAGTAATGGTATCGGTCAATGTCCAATTGATCAGTTGGCCGGTGATGAAGGTCTTATTGGGAATGACGATTTCCTTGTTATCGAAATCAAGCACAGTGGTAGCGCGAGTACGGATACGGGTAACGCGGCCGGAAAGATCACCGACTGTGATCACATCACCGACCCGGAACGGCCGCTCAAACAGCACAATGATGCCGGATACAAAGTTGGCAAAAATTTCCTGTAAACCAAATCCAAGTCCGACCGTCAAGGCAGCGGCCATCCACTGCAACTGCGACCAGCGCATACCCAGAAAACTCAATCCCACCAAGGTACCGCCAATCACGATCGCGTAGCGCAACACGCTGGTGATGGCATAACGTGAAGCGACATCGATACGGATATGTGACAACAGGCTGATTTCGATCAATCCTGGCAGGTTTCTGGCGCCAACCGTGGTCAGCACCAACGTAAAGATACCCGACAACACCGCCATCAGCGTGATGGGTTGCTGGATCGTAACACCATCGGTGCCAATCTCACTGATATGCCACAGTGCAATCTCGTCCAGGCGCGTGATGGCGGGTAGTATGGCAGCCCACACCCAGATCAAACCCAATGCCAGCAAACTCAGCCGTAATGCGCGCAACAGCCGGCGGGTCTGAGTATTGACTTGTTCCAGCGTAATGTTCTCTTCCGGCTCCGGTATCACTTCACCGGATTCTTCAGCGGCGTGCGCTGCCGCCAAGCGACGTTCATCCAGGCGATGCAGCATCAGGCGCCGCTCTCCGAGCAAAAACCAGCGCGCCAGCAGCCCCAGTCCAATGGCGATCATGACAATCAGGCTAAAGCTGGCCAATAGCGACTGCAATATCATGCCCGCAGAATAAACATAGCCCGTCAACGCCAGTATTGCAACGGCTAATAGCAATGCGGGCAGCAGCACGCGCAATAGCTTGCGCAAAGTCGATGGTTCGCTGACTACGCCTCGAATGACCCAGAGCCGGCCAACATCCAGCAGTCGCCAGAGAGCCCACGCCAGCGCCACACAACTCAGCATGATCGCCATACGTGCCTGCACATCGATGGCCAGATCAAGCCTGCGGATAAACGCCAGCGAACTGACAAAGTATAGCGGCAGCACAACAACAGCGATCCGCGGTAACCAATAATGCAGTGCGGTACGGCGCTGCCGGGTCCAGCGGAAATGTGCGTGCCCCAAGCCACGCTCCATACTGATCCAGCGCAGCAGTTGCACTGCCAATAGCGGTAACGCCAGTAACACACAAGCCTGACCTAAGGAATGACTGAATCGTCCAGGATTGCCGACACCTTGCAGCAGTTGCCCCAGCAAGGCTAACGTAACAGGAGCAGGCAACGCGGCCAGCAGGGTCCATCCCAATGTTTTGAGGGTTGTCTGGTAACTGTCTTTGCGAATCTGGTAGGTATTAGCCGCCAAGGCCTCGATATGTACCGGAGCGCGGCGCCGAAGTTCCAGTAAAACCAGTATGAGCAGCAGACTGCCTAGCCAGGGTGCAGGTTGCTGGTAAAAATTTTGCACACTCAGCGTCATCACAGTAGTAAAACGCGATGGTTTGATCAAATCATGCAGTCCATCCGGCAACCGCTGCAGCCATTTACCATTGATCACACCATGGCTGGGAATCCATAGCAGGTAACGATCCAGCATCTGCTGCAATTCCTGAGCGTTTTGAATCTGCTGCTGCAAAGCTTGCTCGCTCTTTTCCAGCGCCGCAATACGTCGCTGTAGCAAAGACTCGAGCAGCGCCAACAGTTCGGTACGCTTATGCAACAAAGGCAACAGCAAGTTTTGAATATTTTTGTCGCTGCGCCCCTCCTCGTCCGCCTGCGAATGTGCCCTAACTAACGTCCGGGCAACGGCACCCATATCCAACAGACCGCGTTGCTGTTCGCTGAGCATTATCCGTTCCAACCGCAAATCCGCCAGATTATTGCGAATCAATTCCAGACGCAGCTCAAGGCGGGCGGGCGTCTCCAATTGGCGCCGCTCACTCCACAGCCAACGACCAACGCGTTCACTGGTTCCACCCACATCAAGCCGGGTGCGGCTATCGCGCAAAGTCACGGCAATATGCTCACCGGCTTGTTCGATACTGGCCAAAGCGGCGCGATCCCGCGCCAAATGCTCATTTTGCTGTATCAGCTCCGCACCCATGGTACGATTCGCAACAGCAGCGGATGCCAGTACGAAAGCATCTCCAGCCAATTCTTGTTCACGCTTGATTAATTGTTCGCTCAATGCTTCCAGTTCACGCCGACCACGGTTGGTAATGCGCTGCTGTAAATGTTCCACGCGTTTTTCGTGCAATCCCAGGCGATAGCGCAACTCGCGCAGCGCCAATTCGTGCAGGCTCTGACGCTGCGTGGCGGTGTCCTGCTCGGTAAGACGCAGTTCCAGCATTGCTTGCAAGCGATGCTGTTCGCTGCTGCGGCGTAGGCGACGCGCTTCAAATAGTGCGGCAGGCTCATCGGATTGGGCCACGATCGGTGTTGATTGTTCTTCGATGCGGCGGTGCAATGCGGTGATTTCATCGGCTGCCTGCGCCGGGCGCGATAGCACCAGGGCCAGATCTGTGCCGGCGACCCCGATCTGCGCGCGCAGATCGGTGATGATGGTGCGTTCCTGCTCCAGGAGCTGTTCCAGTGTTTCGCCATCAGCGTCAGCCGGCAAGCGCTTGGACCACTCGAGTAATTCCCGCTCACGGTCTGTTGCCAACGCTTTATTCAAACGCTCCATCCGCGCAGGTTGATCGGCAGCTTCCGCACGCAACGCGGTTAATTGCTCATTCAGCGTTTCCGCTTCGCGCTCATCGGCACGTGCAGCATCAAGGTACTCGATGGCTGCCTGCCGCTGAGCTTCCTCCATCTTGCTGCGACCAACCGCTGCGCGTGCGGTATCGATGGCTTTGTAGACCGATGACTGATTTTTTGAGTACGCATTGCCGGGTAACCAGAACAGCAACGCTAATATGCTGCACAAAAGCACGAAAAAAAGCGATTTGAAACCGAACACAGGTTTTAACAACATGGATGCCAATAGTCGTGGTGAAAAGGTACGGCAATCATCCAAAGCCGGAAAAATGTATTGGCTGAATGGCATACCGACAGTAAATACCGAATTAACGGATAAGGATTGCATCACGCCTTTTTGCAGGCGATTCAAAATCATTGGTTGATTATTTCCCCAACCGATCATTTTTGCAAGTGATAGAATAACCGGCGAAGTTAGCCAGACAGTCGCCGCCTGTTGTTCTTCTTGAACACAGGGGGAGGAAAGTCCGGGCTCCACAGAGCAGGATGACGGTTAACGGCCGTCCACCGTGAGGTGAGGAATAGGGCCACAGAGACGAGCGTATTCAGTTACGGTGAAACGCGGTAACCTCCATCCGGAGCAAGACCAAATAGGCAAGCGATGATGTTGCTCGCAGAGCTTGCGGGTAGGTTGCTTGAATGTACAGGTAACTGTGCATCTAGAGGAATGACTGTCCACGACAGAACCCGGCTTATCGGCTAGCTTCAACTTAATTGATAATTTGATGGACTAATCCAAGTTGATTGTGCAAACATCCTGCAGAATGGATACCCGGTGTATAACTCTCGTACTGAATACTTTCAATAATTCGCAATGATCCGTAAATTTCTCCGCAAGGTATTCAGCCGCAAGGCACCGGCTTCCGAATCGATCGCAAAGCTGAACATCATTCCCTTCAAACGTCACGGTATTCGGCGTAATCTAATCGCCCCCTGTGCATTAAAGATAACCACTCAGATACAGCAAGCCGGGTTTTCAGCCTATATTGTCGGCGGCGCGGTGCGTGATCTGCTACTGGGATTGACGCCCAAAGATTTTGACATTGCAACCAATGCGACACCTGAAGAAGTGCGCAACATTTTTCGCCGGTCACGCATTATCGGGCGGCGTTTTCGCCTGGTTCATGTCATGTGTGGCGCTGAACCCGTGGAAGTATCAACCTTTCGTGGACCTTCCTCGAATGATGATGACGATCCTGCATCGATCCAGTTGACCGATCCGCATGGCCGCCTATTGCACGACAATGTTTTCGGTAATCAGGAAGAAGATGCCTTGCGTCGTGATTTCACGGTCAATGCGCTGTTTTATGATCCTGCCAAAGAAGAAATTCTAGATTACCTGAATGGCTATGAAGATATCAAAGCCAAAAAACTGCGCATCATCGGAGATCCGGTACAACGTTACCGGGAAGATCCCGTGCGCCTATTACGGGCCGTGCGCCTGGCGTCAAAACTGGATTTGCAAATTGCGGCGGAAACCGCCAAGCCCATTGGCGATCTGGCACCATTACTGCAAAACGTCCCACCGTCCCGTTTGTTTGATGAAATGTTGAAACTGCTATTGTCGGGGCATGCGCTGTCTTGCGTTGTTGATTTACGCGCGCGCGGTTTGCATCACGGTCTTCTACCCATGCTCGATGTCATACTGGAACAACCATTAGGTGAGCGTTTTGTCACCATTGCGTTGAAAAATACCGATGAGCGGATTAGAGAAAATAAACCGGTTTCGCCAGCATTTTTGTTTGCCATACTGTTATGGCACGAAGTGCTGTCAAACTGGAATTCTCTCCAGGCTTCCGGGGAAAAACCTTTGCCCGCTTTATTTACAGCAATTGATCAAATTCTTTCGATACAGCATAAAAAGCTGGCTATCCCGCGTCGCTTTGATGCCATTATCCAAGAAATATGGACGATGCAGCCGCGCTTTGAGGCTCGCGCCGGACAAAAACCCTTTCGTTTGCTTACCCACCCGCGTTTTCGCGCTGCTTATGATTTCATGCTGTTGCGCTGTGAAAGTGGTGAGCTGAGCATGGAATTGGGCGAGTGGTGGAAAACCTTTCTATCTGCGGATCACAACCAGCGCGAAAAAATGTTGTCCAGCCAGCCGGCAGCAAAAAAAGGCAAAAGACGGCGCAAGCGCAAAAAATCTTCGCCCGATCCTGCTTTGGCTGGGGAAAATTCCATCAAAAACGATCACAGTTGATCCACCCTTTCCATGGATAAACAACCAAGCCAGGCATTCATTGCTTTGGGCAGTAATCTGGAAAACCCGATTGCCCAGATTCAGCACGCATTTGAGGAATTAAAACAACTTCCCGGTACGTGCTTGATGAAGCAATCTTCGCTTTATCAAAGCGCGCCTGTCGGACGCCTGGATCAACCCGATTTCATCAATGCGGTGGCACTCATTGAAACTTATCTGGCACCGCATGATTTACTCAACGCATTGCTGGCTATCGAACAAAACCATGGACGTGTACGCGAATCTTTGAATGCGCCACGCACACTGGATCTCGACATTCTGTTGTACGATGATCTGCAATGCCGTGATGAGAAATTGACATTACCGCATCCACGTATGTTACAACGTGCATTTGTCCTGAAACCGCTGATGGAAATCGCCCCGGATTGTCATATTCCGGGACATAACGACATCGCTCAATTACTTTTATCGTGTGATGAGCAAAAACTCGAACAAATTAAAGCATTGAAATAATCGAATACACATATTCATAAAACCCGGGCTTATGCCAATCACACTACTACCTCGCCTCATAAAATCCCGACGTTGGATTAGGGAAGCTGCGCATATGCAACGTATTTTCTTCCAGCTCTAATCGGTTATATTCATCACTCTCTATAATAGAGCTCAACCTGATCCTATCTGCTCTGGGTTGCCATTCAAAATCAAAGGATGGGTGCATTAAGAAATCGAGAAAAGCATCCAAAATTCTGGTTTCAGGACATACTTGTTCTTTCCATAAAAACTGCCCCATCTCGTTAACTTCTAGAAACACGAAGTCATGTTCTGGTGTAACAATAAAATCAAAGCACCCAAACACGATATTCAGTTTTTTCATTAACTGACGGCAGCTTTCGTAGATTTCAGGTGGCAATATATAAGGCTCTGGATCCAGTTCATTGATTGGACTCACGCGGTAATCCGTTTTTCCTTGCTGGCTATGTTGAGAATTCAAACGAATTGCTACAACATGTGCACCGAGAAATGTCGCCCGAACTTCAAATTCCTTTTCAATGTAAGGCTGAAAAATTCCTGGGGTTAACCGCAAAATTTCTGGATTGGGCAATGACTCCACACTTATTTTCGTAGTTTCCAGTACTGCCGCATTACCATCTGATAAATCCCAGCGAGCCGGGAAAAAGGATTTATAAATAGTCTGATTCGGTTGATTCTTAAGGATAAATGCCGCAATATCGTCCGGATCATTACTAACCAGCGTACGAGGTATCGTAAACCCGGATTGTTTGGCTTCACGTAACTGCAATAATTTGCTGCGAGCAGCCAGATGGCCAGGATAGCTGTTGATCCAAAAAGCCTCTTTAGCCAAAGCATGCCACAGTGATCTAAAAAAGAACGCATTCTCCGTCACTGCGACTTGCCGATCTTCCGGATGCAGAATATCAGGCAATATCGGAGGTACGGGGCGTCGCAACCAAATCACATCAAATTTTTGATTTTCTAAACTAAGAGAAGGGCCGTTAAAAACCCAATTTGTTTCTTCTGCATTCTCATAATAAATGGAAATCGATTGTCGACAAGGATAATCGGCAGTAAACCATCTGTGCACATCAATACCTCTGCGAGTGGCTGCACAGCATACTATCCGCGCATGATCATCACCGACCATTGTTGGTATCAAAATTTTCACAAGGTCATTCCTTTTATGGATACGAATCGAAGCGCCATGGAAAAATATCTATGGCACCTATTTGTTTGGGCTGCTATATCACATCACTCGGTAGATGGTGTGGTCCGACATAACTAATGTGCTGCGGCATGCCACCTGCAATTTTCTTGATCTCTTCAGAAGTCAGCTCATGTGCTATTTTCCGCGCAAGAATCCGTTCTGTTTGTGCTGGCTTATCAGTGCCATCAGCATTACACCAGTGTGTATTAGAATCTTTAATTTCCATTTTCTTACTCCTTTATCGGTAAAGAATTCCTTTGGAACCGATTACTCGGGAGCAAGCTCCCGAGATTTATTAAACTTAATTAGATAATTATTGCGTTAGCAACAATCATCCGCTTCACAGCACGGCCCGCAATGACTAACGTGTGCACTCATCATGCCACCCGCAATTTCCTTGACTTCTTCACAAGTCAGTTCGTGCGCTACTTTCCGGGCAAGGATCCGATCTGTTTGTACTGACTTATTCGTGCCATCAGCATTACACCAGTATGTATTAGAATCTTTAATTTCCATTTTCTTACTCCTTATTGATCAAATTTAAATTGTGTAACATAGTTGTAAACCAAATTTGATATCAAGCACATACAAGAATCATGGTCACATTAATTGTGTAAATGATTCTGCACTAACTCAAACAAAGTTTGATTTACATGTACAAAATATCTGATTTAAATCATGGGATCTGTGAGGAAAAGCACCTCAGGGATTAACTATTACTTGCATACTTGGCGAGCAATCCATTTTTCATGGGCAAATTCGCTATTAAACATTAACTGTTGCAGTTAGTTCTTGAATCCGCCCCTCTTTCTCTTTAATTTGCCACAACAACTCGCGGCACCTCCGAGGAAGGTATAGCGGATTCCAATGCATGAACAGATGATTGGGTTAGCATATCACTGATAATTTTTCCACCATTGAGTACAATCACCCTATCTGCACTGGCAATCGTTTCCGGGCGATGTGCCACAATGATACGCGTCAGTTTAAGTGTACTTATGGCTTCATTCACACTGTGTTCCCGAGCGATATCGAGATGACTGGTAGCTTCATCCAGAAACAGAATACTCGGTTGACGGTAGAGCGCACGGGCGAGCAACAAACGCTGTTTCTGGCCGCCTGACAGCACTGTTCCCATATCTCCCACCAACGTATTGTATTGCATCGGCATTGTCGTGATGTCATCGTGAATGACTGCAAGTCGGGCGCTGGCCTCAATCCGGCTGTAATCAGCTTGTGGATCAAAAAAACAGATATTTTCAGCGATGGAGCCGGCAAATAACTGATCATCCTGCATGACGCTGGCGGCTGCTTGGCGGTATCGTGTAATTCCCAAACGGTTCAGTGGAATACCATCCACTTCGATACTTCCGCCGGTGGGTTGTAACAATCCTAACATGAGCTTAACCAGCGTCGTTTTGCCACAGCCTGATGGGCCAACGATAGCTACCGATTCTCCCGCTTTAATACTGAAACTGACATCTTGCAGCACAAGAGGATCTGTTTCTGAATGACGGAAAGCCAAGTGCTTAACTTCGATTCGACCATCGAGGGGAGTGTCGACACTACCTGACTCATCGTCCTGCTCTGCAGGTGTCAGTGCAATATCGCCCACCCGCTCAGTATGTAACCCCAGCATGCGCAGTTCCAAACCTTTTTCAATCAATGCAGCCATTCGTTGCACAAATTGGGTTTTATAGGCAATAAAAGCAAATAACATCCCTATTGAAAAGCCGCTTCCGCTTGCATTGTCCAGCACCAGCATGGCGCCTAACCAGATGATGATCACATTTTCAATACCGAATAGAAAACCGTTGAGGCCTTGATACAAAATGCCCAATCGCTGGGTTCGAATGCTGGCATTGAACTGGTCTACAGCGAGATTCTGCCAGGTGGCCGTACGCGGTGCCTCATAAGCAAAAAGCTTGATACTTTGCATGCCGCGAATGGTTTCAAGGAAATGACTTTGTTGCTTTGCGCCTCGTACAATGTGATCTTCCGTGGCAAGACGAAATGGACGGTATAGCGCAAAACGCAGCAAGGCATAAATCGTAGCCGCAATAATCGCGATCAGTGCCAGCTTGATACTGTAAAAAAGCATCATGCCCAGCGTGACGACAACCATCACACCATCGATCAACGCTTCCAGAAATCCCGTTGTCAGCGTGCGTTGTATTACATTGAGTGAATCAAAGCGCGACACGACATCGCCAATGTGGCGTTTGTCGAACCAGCTCATGGGCAAGCGAATCAAGTGACGAAACAAGTTCGTGATCATTTGCAAATTCAGCGTCGTACTCAATACCATCAATACCCAAGCACGTAAAGCCGTCACACCCGTTTGCACCACGGCAAGCAATAGAAACCCGATTCCCAACACCGTGACAAGATCATAATCCTGCGCCACCAGCGCCTGATCCACGACCCACTGCATGTAAAAAGGCGCCAGGATGGCAAAAAGCTGCAATACCAGGGCCAGAATCAGGATCTGTGTAACCGTTCCACCTAGTCCTTGCAAGTGGCCGATCAGCGACGATAGCTTCACCTTGCGTGTATCGTCACGCGGCATAAATTCACTGGTCGGCGTGAGTTCCAACGCCACCCCGGTAAAATGTTTGGAAAACTCGGATAAAGGCATTTCGCGTTCACCGACTGCGGGGTCATGCAGTATGACCCGATTACCCTGAACCTGTGTCAGCACCACAAAATGATTGAAATCCCAATGCAGCACACAAGGCAGCTTAAGCTCCGGTAAATGTTCGAGATCAAGTCGCAGAGGCCGGGGTGTGAGTTTGAGTAGACCTGCGACTTTCATTAAATCAGCCAGTGTCGAACCGCGTAATGAAACGGCGTGACGGGCGCGCAAAGTTGCCAGATCGATGCGGTGTCCATGGTACCCGGTGATCATGGCTAAACACGCCAGGCCACATTCTGCAGCTTCAGTTTGCAGAATCACCGGAACACGATGGCTAAGGGAAAAGTTGAGCATGATAGCCACCTCCTAAATACGGCCTGTAATGGATAGTAGCGGATCAAACACCCACTCGATCAGACGCCGCCGATCCATATGAATGTCCGCATCCAGCACCATGCCTGCCTGCAAAGGCATGGCCTGTCCATACGCCTGAACCTGCTGACGAGGTAATCGAACGGTCACGCGGTATACCGATTCCTGAATGGATAACGGTAAATTAGACTCGTTCGACTGAATGACCGTGCGTCCAATTTCAACAACCTCTCCCAAATGATGCCCAAAGCGCTGGTAGGGGAACGCCTGATAGCGTAAAGAAACTTGCTGAGTGGGTTTGATAAAGCCCGCCGCGCGCGTGGGCACGAGTAATTGTGCTTGCAATTCAGCGTCCTCTGGCAGAATTGAAAGCAGTGGTGCATTGGGATTAGCGGTTTGTCCGATTTCAGCCAGAATGGTTGTGACAGTGCCAGCGGCAGGCGCGGTCAACACGACTCTGCGTCGTACATCCGCCTCGGTCAACTGCTGTTCCAACTCGGAAATCTGCCGTTCGATTGCCGATGTGTTGTTATCGCGTTTTAATCCGGAGGTAGAGAGCTCCACTCGTGCAGTATTCAGTTCACGATTCAGACTGGTGATGCTACGTTTTATTTGCGCAAGTTGATTGCGCTGGTTGATCAATTCCTCTTGTTTTTCCTGCAATGCGGCGTCGGAAACGAAGCGCTCCGTCAGTAGTTCTTCATAACGTGCTACCGTACGCTCAGCACTGGCCACACGACTGGATTGCAACGCCAATTGCGCCTGCGCTTCTCGAATCTCAGTTTCCAGTCCGCGTATCCGCCCTGCGATACCGCTGCCTGTCAACGCATCAATTTCCTGCTGCTTGCCTTGCTCTAACCGCAAGCTATCACGCCGCAGTTTGAGTTCTATCAGCATGGCCGCCTGGGTTTCGCGCGTTGTGGACGTGGCGCGTTCACTGGAAATGGTCAACAGGATATCCCCTTGCTTGACCAACTGTCCTTCATCGACGTGTTTTTCGAGTACGGTGCCTGTTTGCGGTGAGTAGATCTTGATCATGCCCTGCGTAGGAGATAAATAACCCACGACATGCTCCTTACGCGTGTATTCACCCCAGAAGGCAAAACCCACCAATGTAATAGCAAATAAAACAGTCACCCAGACGAGAAACCGGATGGTTGGTGATCGAACGATCAACACGTTGCCATGCAGACGATCCTGCTCATGAGATAAAGCATCGGAGCGAAAAAGTGACTGTTTCATTTGGCCATCATCGATAAAGAAACTTTAAACTTTGTTTACTAATTTAGGCAATGGCTGAAAAAATTTCCTTGTTCAGCCATCACCAACTATTAATTACAAATTGCATTAGTTCCGCAGATCAAAAACCGTACAAACGATAATAGTTCCGTTCATCCAACCATGGAAACCACTCTGCTAAAGAGCCTCCAGAAATTTGATTAACTTCATAATTATCTAATTCTTCCATCATATTTCTCCTTAAAACTAATTGCAGTAGTCGCTTAATTAAACCTAGACTGTAGAGCGACTACCAGATTCCACAGGCAAGGTATAAAAAATATTGATCTTTTTTACTACATATTTCTATAAATAAATCATAAAGTTAAACGTTTTATTCAGCACCACACGTTCCACCGACGACCGCGAAAACCTGCGCGCCATCCCAATCCGGCTGGGCGCTTGAGCAAAACTGATGACAAAAATAAACCTTACATACAGAACAGCCACCATGATCTGCACATGGCAGTCATACCTCCGACTTTTTTGCTGATTTTTCTGCATATGACAATCAACTACGGCGTGCTCAGAATAGTGTTACGCAATCGGAATCGCTGTGATAATAATCACGCCAACGGTGAGAAATTCACTGAGGAAAATCGGTGATATTGCTATCACAAAGACTGGATAGGTCAAATACGTTATCATGGCGTCACCCAGACAAAACGAAGCAGCCGTTCAGCAATTCAGGCATTAAAACACTACATGAGAACCACACTCGCCACACTGCAAAAACTTGTTGATAACAATGAAAAATTCACGGTCCTGACCTGTTATGACGCGATTTTTGCAGGCATACTGAAAAACGCAGGGGTGGATGTTTTGCTGGTGGGCGATTCGCTGGGAAATGTGTTGCACGGAGAAAGCACCACGCTATCGGTGACACTGGACGATATGATTTATCATACCCGGTGTGTTGCGCGTGGTGCCGACAAGGCGTTTATCATGACCGACATGCCCTTCGGCAGCTACCAGGTTTCACCTGAACAGGCTTTCGAGAATGCTGCCAGGATTATTGCTGCGGGCGCACATATGGTCAAAATTGAAGGCGGGCAAATCATGGTGGATACTGTCCAATTCCTGACACAACGTGGTATTCCCGTTTGTGCCCATATAGGCCTAACACCGCAGTCAGTTCACCAACTTGGCGGCTATAAATTACAGGGTAATTCGGAGGAATCAGCCAAACAATTGCTCGATGATGCAAAAAACCTGGAAAAAGCCGGAGCAAGTCTGCTGGTCATGGAAGTTGTGCCGGCAAAACTGGCTAAAAAGATTACCCACGCGCTTACGATACCTACCATCGGAATCGGCGCCGGTGTTGATTGTTCCGCTCAGGTTCTGGTGCTGCACGATATGCTGGGATTGTATTCAGGTAAAAAACCCCGTTTCGTCAAAGATTTTATGGCAGGTGCTAATAGCATTCAGGAAGCCGTTGCAAACTATGTGGTTGCTGTCAAAACTGGCCAGTTTCCAGGCCAAGAACATGAATTTTAATTAATCGTCATTGTGTGAAAACATTTACCGACATCATCGCGCTACGTAATAGCCTCAGCAATAAACAACGTATCGCTTTCGTTCCCACCATGGGGAATTTGCATGCGGGTCATCTCGCATTGATCAAGCAAGCAAAACAGCTATCCGATTGCGTGGTTGCCAGCATCTTTGTCAATCGACTGCAATTTCTGCCACACGAAGATTTCGACCGCTACCCGCGCACTTTTGACAATGACTGCAAATTGCTTGCCGAGCTGAATGTCAATACCCTTTTTGCACCGAATGAAGAAATTCTTTTCCCAACACAGCAAGAATTCTTGCTAGCATTACCACCTGTAGCAGATACGTTAGAAGGAGAGTTTCGTCCGAGTTTTTTTCGTGGTGTTGCAACAATCGTATTGAAATTATTCAATATCATTCAACCCAGTCTCGCTGTATTCGGTAAAAAAGATTACCAGCAATTGCATATCGTGCGTGAAATGGTACGACAATTGAATTTACCGATTGAGATTGTTGCCGGTGAAACCGTCCGCGCACCCGATGGATTGGCGTTAAGTTCGCGCAACCAATACTTAAATAACGCACAACGATTGGAAGCCTGCAATCTGTATCAAACGCTGCTGCAGCTTAAGCAAGAAATTATTTCCGGCCGCAAAGATTTTCCGGTATTGCAAGAAAACGCTACTAAAAATCTTGCGAAACGCGGATGGAAAGTTGATTACATTCGAATCCAAAAACGCAGCTCGCTGATGCCTGCACATAGCGACGATGACGATCTAGTGATATTAGGTGCGGCTTGGTTGGATAAAACACGGTTAATCGACAACCTGGAAATAACCGATTAAATATTTTTTGTACGCTAACATTGCACTGTTGTTGCCTTTAAAACCAGACAGATAAAGAACAAAAAATTATGCAATCACTCAACACCTTCTGGTTATCTTGCCTGGATCATTTCAGAAAAGAACTTAACGCACAACAATTTAATACTTGGATCAAGCCGCTACAAATCGATCCAACACTCAATAGCGACAGTGAAGTCGTACTCATCGCCCCGAATCGTTTCGTGTCACAGTGGGTAAAAGACAACTTCATTACTCATATCGAAGTGATGGCACAAGGATATTTTGCTAAAAAAATCCAGTTTCACCTGAAGCTTGCAAATCAACCTGAAGTTAAAAATACGCCACCTGATCCAGCGCCAGTACATATACCCAGTGAACCGAAACCTATATCGAGTACGGCATATCCACCGACAAGGAAAAATACCAGCCGCCTGAATCCTAGCTTCACATTTGATAATTTCGTTACGGGAAAAGCCAACCAGCTGGCTCGGGCGGGCGCCATCCAAGTTGCGGAATCACCTGGAATTGCTTATAACCCGCTTTTTATCTATGGTGGCGTAGGCTTAGGAAAAACCCATTTGATCCAGGCAATTGGTAATTACGTGCATGACAATGACAAAAGTGCGAAAATCCGCTATGTGCATGCTGAAAAATATGTCTCGGATGTCGTGAGCGCTTACCAGCATAAAGCTTTTGATAAGTTTAAACTTTACTATCACTCACTGGATCTCTTATTGGTTGATGACGTGCAATTTTTCGGTGGTAAAAATCGCACTCAGGAAGAATTCTTCTATGCTTTCAATGCACTCATAGAAACACACAAACAAGTCATCATTACCTGCGATTCTTATCCGAAAGAAATTTCCGGATTGGAAGAGCGGCTGGTATCACGATTTGGATGGGGATTAACCGTAGCAATAGAACCACCTGAATTGGAAATGCGTGTTGCAATCTTATTAAAGAAAGCCGAGTTGGAAAAAATCCGGCTGGACGAAAATGTCGCTTTTTTTATTGCCAAGCATATCCGCTCGAATGTACGTGAACTGGAAGGTGCATTAAAACGGGTACTGGCTTTCTCACGCTTCGTCGGCCAGGAAATAACACTCGATCTGGCCAAGGAGGCATTAAAGGATTTGCTGGCTGTACAGAGCCGTCAAATATCGATTGAGAACATCCAGAAAACCGTCGCTGATTATTACAAAATCAAAGTATCGGAGATGTACTCAAAAAAACGCACACGCATTGTCGCAAGACCTCGACAAATGGCGATGGCAATTGCCAAGGAACTAACTTCTCTGAGTTTACCGGATATCGGCGAAGCCTTTGGTGGAAGAGATCATACAACTGTACTTCACGGTTACCGAAAAATTAACGAATTACGCGTCTCCGATCCTGTCGTGAGTCGGGATTTTAATGCACTGATTATGATTTTAAGAGGTTAACGACCTGTTAATAATTGTTTAATAACTTGTGTA
Organism: Nitrosomonas sp.; assembly: GCF_024282095.1. Lineage (GTDB taxonomy): Bacteria > Pseudomonadota > Gammaproteobacteria > Burkholderiales > Nitrosomonadaceae > Nitrosomonas. The sequence continues at coordinate 27,730 of NZ_JAMWZS010000004.1, read as the reverse complement.
TAACTGGTTAATACAAAAATTTTCAGTTTTTATCCACAAACTATCCAATTTTTATACAGGGATCATACAAACAGGAAATTTGTACTATCTTTTTGATATTTATTAAGTATTATAAGATATACAGAAGTATTGAAGACACTATTAAATTATTATTATTTTTTTATATAAATGCTTTTAATAAAAACTAACAGAGATACGTTGCTAAAACCGTTGCAGACAGTTACCGGAATTGTCGAACGTCGTCAAACGTTACCCATCTTATCAAACGTCTTGATTCAACAAGACGAAGAAAAGACGTCTTTTTTAACGACTGATCTGGAAATACAAATCAAGACATCTGCTGCTAAAGACGTTTCGGCCAAACAAAATTTTTCCCTGACTGTTTCAGCGAAGAAGCTTCAGGATATTCTGCGCTCACTGTCATCCGACGCAGAAGTTGCACTGACAAGACAAGATGATCACCTGCAAGTGAAATCAGGTAAAAGCGCCTTTAACCTGCAAATATTACCTGCTGAGGATTTTCCGCAAATCGTCGAAGAATCGAAATCAGATATACTTGTTACACTGAAGCAAAGTGAGTTAAAAAAACTGTTACACCATGTTCAATTTTCAGTGGCACAGCAAGATATTCGCTATTATCTGAATGGGCTTTTATTATTAATAGAAGGCAAACACTTAATCGGTGTTGGCACTGACGGGCACCGTCTTGCTTACATTGCAACCGATTTGGATAACACTCAGAATAAACAGGAAGTCATTCTTCCACGTAAAGCTGTTTTCGAACTGTCAAAATTGCTGAACGACAGTGAAGATCCGGTGAATATTGAATATTTTCAAAACAAAATTCGGTTTTCTTTTTCCGACATCGTTTTAACATCCAAAATCATTGATGGTAAATTTCCCGATTACAACCGGGTCATTCCAACCAAAAACACAAAACTGTTTGCAATAGATCGCCTAATTTTTCTGCAAGCATTACAACGAGTGTCGATTCTTTCCAATCAAAGCGAGAAATTCCGCGGCGTTCGCTTAATTGTCAGTAAAGATAATCTATGCATTATCTGCAAAAACAACGAACAGGAAGAAGCTCAGGAAGAGTTGGAAATTAACTACGCTGATGAATCGATTGATATCAGCCTAAACATCACCTATCTGTTGGATTTATTAAATAATGTGGATAATGAAACAGTACATTGTGCATTTGAAAATGCCAACAGCAGTGTCCTGATAACAGTACCTGGAAACAATGAATTTAAATACATCGTTATGCCGATGAGAATTTGATCGAAATTCCTGGCAGGAATGAATCAAAATCCTCAGAAGTTACAACACTTCATTCAAACTTCACAACTATAAAGCGCCCCAACTGATGAGTGATCCAAATACCAATTTACCCAATGGAAGTCAGAACGACTACGATTCCGAAAGTATAAAAATATTAAAAGGCCTGGATGCGGTTCGCAAACGACCCGGCATGTATATCGGCGATACCAGCGATGGTACGGGTTTGCATCACATGGTATTTGAAGTCGTCGATAACGCGATTGATGAAGCACTGGCAGGTCATTGCGACGAGATTACGGTTACACTGCATCCGGACAACTCAGTCAGCGTGTTGGACAACGGGCGAGGTATTCCAACCGGTATCAAGCATGATGACGAACTGAAGCGTTCAGCGGCGGAAATCGTCATGACTGAATTACATGCCGGCGGTAAGTTCGATGATAATTCCTATAAAGTTTCCGGTGGGTTGCACGGTGTCGGTGTGTCGGTAGTCAATGCGTTATCCGAATGGCTGAAACTGACGATTCGCCGCGATGGAAAAATTAATCAGATGGAATTTCGCTTAGGGGTTCCGGTCAAGCCGTTGGAAATTATCGGGGAAAGCGAGCGGCATGGCACCGAAGTGCATTTTCTGGCCAGTAAAGAAATTTTTGGCAATATCGAATATCACTACGACATTTTTGCCAAACGCTTACGCGAACTTTCTTTTCTCAATAATGGCGTAAAAATTCACTTGATCGATCAACGCACCGGAAAAGAGGAGAAATTTGCTTTTGTCGGCGGCATCAAGAATTTTGTGGAATATATCAACCGCACAAAATCTGTGCTTCACCCCAATATCTTTTACACCATTGGTACAAAAGACAATATCTCCGTAGAAGTTTCCATGCAGTGGAATGATAGTTACACCGAACAAGTATTGTGTTTTACCAATAATATTCCTCAAAAAGATGGTGGTTCCCATCTGACAGGCTTACGTGCTGCCATGACACGTACATTGAACAACTACATGGAAAAAAATGAATTAACGAAAAAAGCCAAGATTGAAACAGCCGGTGATGACATGCGTGAAGGGTTGTCGTGCGTGCTGTCGGTAAAACTGTTTGAACCCAAGTTTTCGTCACAAACCAAGGAAAAGCTGGTGTCCTCGGAAGTACGCCCGGTAGTTGAAGAAATCGTGTCGCAAAAGCTATCCGAGTTTTTATTGGAAAATCCCGTGGATGCAAAAACGATTTGCAACAAAGTGATCGAGGCAGCCAGAGCCCGCGAAGCTGCGCGCAAAGCGCGGGAATTAACGCGTAGAAAGGGTGTGCTGGACAGCATGGGGTTACCGGGAAAACTGGCTGATTGTCAGGAGAAAAATCCGGCGTTATGCGAACTTTATCTGGTCGAGGGTGATTCCGCAGGTGGTTCGGCCAAACAAGGGCGTGACCGGAAATTTCAGGCCATTATGCCGCTCAAGGGAAAAATACTGAATGTTGAAAAAGCCCGTTTCGATAAATTGATTTCGTCGCAGGAGATCATTTCGTTGATCACCGCGCTGGGAACCGGCATTGGCAAGGATGAATATAACCCGGACAAGCTGCGCTATCACCGCATTATTATCATGACCGATGCGGACGTGGACGGTTCGCATATCCGTACGTTGTTATTGACCTTCTTTTACCGGCAAATGCCGGAGTTGATTGAGCGGGGTCACATTTATATCGCGCAACCACCGCTGTATAAAATCAAGCATGGCAAAAAGGAACGCTACGTCAAGGACGATCATGAATTAAAACAATATATGTTGAGCTTGGCGTTAGCCGATGCCGAACTATATACCGGCAGCGAGAAGCCGCCTTTGACCGGCGAAACGCTGGAAAAAATCGCTCATGAATATATTTTGTCAGAAGCGATTATTGAGCGCATGAGTCAAATGATTGACAGTAACGTGATGCATGCATTGTTACGCCAACCCGATGTCGATTTGAGTAATGAGCGTCACGCAATCGACAGCGCATCCCGGCTTGCAGCGCGGGTAAAAGATATCGAAATCGTCGCGGAATATGATGAAATACACGAACGTTATCGATTGAAAATAATGCGCATGTCGCACGGCAATGTGTTGACCAGTTATCTGGATAATGATTTCCTGGAAAGCGGCGACTATGCGCAGATCCAGAAAACCGCGCAAGTTTTTGAAGGTCTGTTGGGTCACGGCGCCTACGTGCAGCGCGGTGAGCGAAAACAAACCATCCAAGAATTCAAACAGGCATTGGAATGGTTATTGGAAGAAGCCAAAAAAGGTTTGAATGTGCAGCGCTACAAAGGCCTGGGTGAAATGAATCCAAGCCAGCTATGGGAAACTACCATGGACCCGGCAAACCGCCGTCTGCTGCGCGCGCAGATCGAAGACAGCATACTGACCGACGAAATCTTTACCACGTTAATGGGCGATGTGGTGGAACCACGGCGGGCGTTTATTGAGAAAAATGCGCTGCGGGCGACGAATATTGATATTTAACCCAAGGCGGAAAAACGCAGTTTATATGCGTGTTCAATGCGCGTTTTGAGCCTATTAATCCCCAATAGGAAATTATAAAGCAGTGCATCCTATATTAATATTTCTTTTGTTGATTACTGTATTTTGTGCTGGATGCTCCTCATTGAATACAGGAATGCATTCAACCACTATCGCTGAAGACAGGAAATTTAATGCGCATCTTTATCAGCTATATATTAGTAAAAATGGCGATTTACTGAACCCGGAATCAAGAAATGAAGTGATCTACGATGGGGAAAGTGAAGATGAATATATTTCAGGAGAAGACGAATATATCTCAAAAATCTTTGAAAACTTTGAGAAACAGCGCGAAAAGAAAAAACCAAACGATTTACAGTTGCTTATTTATGTACATGGCGGATTAAATACATTTAACAGTGCAACTTCACGCGTCAATGAAAATACTGTTAACGAGATGATTGCTGATGGTAAATATCCGCTTTTTATTTCATGGAATGCGGAAGGGCCCAGTAACTATTCGGATCATCTATTTTCACTAAGGCGCGGGGTTATGTCAGGAAGCCGTGGTCCGATATCTTCACCATTCGTCTTTGTAGAAGACATTACGCGATCCATAGTTCGTTTACCGACATCAATCTACAATGTACTGACTAACCTTCATTACAAGTTTCAAAAAGAATCTTGGCAAGGAAAAGAAATAATTGCTGCTAAAGCAAACTTGGATAAGTTAAAACAGGATGGGCAATTCAAGATCCATGATAGCGCTGATGAGCACTTACCTTTTAAAGATTGGTGGAGTATTTGGAATCCGTTAAAACTGGGTACTGCTCCATTTGTAGATGAATTTGGATCCGGAATATGGGGGTCGTTGCTAAGACGTACGGATATGGTGTTGCATAGGGATACATCGGTGTCAGCAATGAGGGATCTAGATCCGGATTCTGAAAATGTTCTGGAAAAAGAAACGGCATTTGAAACTGCAGCTTCAAAATTCTTAACGCGGTGGCAAGAAAAATATGGGAAAAATAAATTAGAGAACCAGCAGGATGGACTCGAAGTGGTTTTGGTCGGACACAGTATGGGTACGATGATTACAAACAATATCGTGGCAAAATACCAAAATATTAATTTCTCCCAAATCGTCTACATGGCAGCTGCATGTTCCATAAAGGAAATTGAGTACGTCATTGCGCCTTATCTCAAGCAAAACGAAAAAGCGGTTTTTTATAATCTTTCGCTTAATCCGGAGCGTGACATAATGGAGAATGTTTTGTACGACACAATGCCGCGCGGGAGTTTGCTGGTTTGGATCGATCAAACGTTAGCAAACATCAATTCATTTCAAGATAGAACAGCCGGGTTTTGGTACAACATCATTCGTAGCGTGGACCATATCTTTGATAAGGAAAAAGGGATACGGGAGCGCGTGCATCTTACCATGTTTGGTATAAACGACGGTTCACCGCAAAAGCATGGTGATTTTGACAATTGCCCATACTGGAAAAAGAAATTCTGGATGGGTGATTTAGCAAATGAAAAATGTAAATAAGCGATTACCACCGGCAAAGCCGGTGGTATTTGGCTATGCTACAACTATTTAGGTTGTAATTTCAGCATCATCGGTTGCATACGTTTAATGGTATCCGGAGCGATCAGTCCTTTTATTTGCAAGGTTTTAACCGTTGATGCCGGTGCGCAATTGGCGACTTCTACCAGCTTGACGACAAGTGGGTTAAAGGTGACATCGACACCGGTATAACTTCCTGCATCGTCGCCATCGCGATCACCACGGAATTTGAACTCCTTGACCGGTCCATTGGGGCCGCCACCTTGGCGATCATCGTTATGGTCGGTGTCGACGTAGTGCGCCGAGCTTTCCACATTGCCCTGTATGCTGTCGATACGCCAGCCGGACGGCGCTGTGTAATAAGATTCGGTGCGCTCTCCTTCCGCCGTGGTCCAATCGCTGCGTGTTTCCTTGGCTTTCATCCAAAGCCGCAAATTGACGTGTGTGCCATCATTGATCCAGTTTGCGGTTGCCCATACCTCGGGTCCGTTACCCGAATATTCTTTATCGCCTCTGGTATGCGGTGGTGTGTAGGATAAATAAGTGCTGCGTGTATAGGTTTCCGTTTTTTCCCGACACACCGGCGTGGCTGGTTGAATGACGGCAATACTGGAAATGGGACGATCCTGCCATTCCAGGATCAGGCGATCACTCGCGCTGGATACGGGTACACCATTGGCACCGAGGTTGAGCGTCATATGATAGTGAGTAAGCCGATCCAAGCTAGAGGATACATCCAGCGTGCGTGATTTGTCCTGCAGCGTTACTTTGATCGGCGTGGTATCAAAATCGTAACCGAAAAATTCCAGCCTATTGCGGCGGCTTGCATCCAATGCCATATCCACGGCTGCAGGCGTGACATGGCACAATGCCGGCTCAACCGGAGGCACCGACTGATGCAGCAAGCGGGCACGAATTCTTACCAGTGCCTGACGCACGCGGGCGCCGATGAAATCCGCATTACAGCGTAACTCTGTGCCGGTAGCTGCAACGCTACGATTGAGCAGATCGGATACTTCATTACGTATAGTTGACTGGGCATCGGCGGTCAATTGTTGGGTTGTGTCCTGTAATATCGTTTGCCAGGATGAGGAATTACGATCCAAGGCATCAATGGCGCCATCCAATGCGGCCACAGTATCGCCAGCAATGTCGCTCACTTTGTCGGTCGCTTTATCGATTTTATCGCCAATGCTGCAACCTGAAATCATGACCAGCATTAATATTGCCAGCCATATTAACGACTTGCAGGCGCCGAGACGTGTCTGAAAAAGGTGTGACAGGGATGTTGTGATTGCTTTCATGCTGTTGATCTCCTTATGGATTGTAGGAAAAACGCGCATTCCTGTTGCAATGTGCAGAAAATAAAAGATATTTTTCTGAAGTTAAATATAGATAAAGTCTGATGTTTAGTCAAACTTGTCGCTGCTGGAATTCTGCATGGGTGGGAACCCAGTGTTTCTTGCTGAACGCAAAATGCTGGCTGGATTCTGAATTGAACTGGTGATTCCCCGTGGTCTTGCCATGGGGTTGCTTATTGTCTGCCGAAATGGGTGGTTTTTACAGGACGTTGAAAAACTATCTGCGTTGCCGCTACGGTGTTAAAAACAGGCTCAAAATGCTCATTTATTAGGCATAAACTGCGCTTTCTCGCCTGTTTTTGCCTGGTATCGGCTGCCTCGAAAACGTTTTTCAACAGCCTGTTAGGCCGCTACGCGAGATGCGCGTTTGCGTTCGTGTTCTAGCAAATAACGTTTGCGGATACGGATTGTTTTGGGCGTAATTTCCACCAATTCGTCATCTGCGATGAATTCAATCGCGGATTCCAGCGTGAGCTGAATCGGTGGAACCAAAGTCACTGCTTCGTCGGTTCCGGATGCGCGAATGTTGGTTAGTTGCTTACCTTTGATTGGATTCACCACCAGATCATTATCACGGCTGTGGATACCGATCACCATGCCTTCATACAGACGATCGCCAGGACTGACGAACATGCGGCCGCGATCCTGCAGTTTCCATAACGCATACGCAACCGCTTCGCCTTTTTCGGCGGAAATCAGCACGCCGTTTCTGCGCGGCGGAATTTCCGGACGCATCGGTGCAAATTCATCAAACACATGGCTCATCAAGCCAGTGCCGCGTGTCATGGTCATGAATTCCGATTGAAAGCCGATCAGGCCGCGCGCAGGGATGCGATAATCCAGCCGCACGCGCCCTTTTGAGTCCGATACCATGTCCAGCAAATCACCACGGCGTGCGCCTAATGCTTCCATGACAGCACCTTGGTTGGTTTCTTCAACATCGACGGTCAGCATTTCAAGCGGTTCACATTTGACACCGTCGATTTCACGGATCACGACATGCGGGCGTGAAACGGCGAGTTCATAACCTTCCCGGCGCATATTTTCCAGCAGAATGGTCAGATGCAGTTCGCCGCGTCCGGAGATTAAAAACGAATCAGTTTCGTTGGTTTCTTCCAGCCGCATCGCAACGTTGATTAACAACTCTTTTTCCAGACGTTCGCGCAATTGGCGGCTGGTAACGAATTTACCTTCCTGGCCGGCAAAAGGCGAGGTATTGACTTGGAATGTCATGGTTAAAGTCGGTTCATCCACCGCCAGGATAGGCAATGCTTCCGGTTTGTCGATATCAGCCAGCGTGGTGCCGATGCTCAGCTCTTCCACGCCATTAATCAGTACGATATCGCCCGCCATGGCTTCTTTCATCTGAATACGTTCCAAACCTTGGAAACCAAGCACTTGATTGACTTTTGCTTTTTTAGGCGTATTGTCGCCGGTTAATACCATGACTTCCTGGCCGGGTCTCAATTTGCCGCGACGGATACGTCCAATGCCTATGCGGCCGACAAAACTGGAGTAATCCAGCGCACTGATTTGCAGTTGCAAGGGTTCATCAGGATTACCTTCAGGGGCGGGAACATTTTTGACAATGGTGTCAAACAGTGGGCGCATATCCGTACTGGGATTTTTCGTATCCAAGGTAGCAAAACCATTCAATGCTGAGGCATAGACGACTGGAAAATCCAGTTGCTCATCGCTGGCGCCCAGTTTGTCGAACAAATCAAACGTTTGATCGACCACCCACTCAGCACGAGCACCCGGCCGGTCAATTTTATTGATCACGACGATCGGACGCAAACCCAGCGCCAGTGCCTTTTTGGTAACAAAACGGGTTTGCGGCATGGGACCTTCGACTGCATCAACCAGCAGTAATACGCCATCGACCATCGACAAAACACGTTCGACTTCGCCACCAAAATCCGCATGACCGGGGGTATCAACGATATTGATGTGGATGCCTTCGTAATCAATGGCGCAATTTTTGGCTAAAATGGTAATGCCGCGTTCGCGTTCAATATCGTTGGAATCCATCACGCGCTCGGAAATCTGTTGATGTGCGGCAAACGTGCCGGCTTGATGCAAAAGTTTGTCAACCATGGTAGTTTTACCATGGTCAACGTGAGCGATGATGGCGATATTGCGGATTGGACGAGACATAAGATAATTCCTCAAAAAATAAGCTGTTAGTTGCGGCGGCGGGGGCAACATTATAGCAGTTGATGGTTAATATAGCTAATTTAAGTCTTGACTTAAGTTTTACTATGAGTGATAGCAAATAAACAGAGACTCAGATAGATGCCACCATTGATCCGTTACTTATCGCAAAGTTCATTGCAGGATTTGCAACTGACAGCGCAAGACATTGTCGCCAGCATTGAGCACCTGATCTTTGGCCGAAGTCAACAGCAAGTCTGGAATGCACCCAAGGCGGTGATCACCCCGCCGGACGGCCGGTATATGATGGCCACCTTAGCGGCTGCCAATGATCCACCGTTTCTTGCGGTCAAAGCCCTGGTACTGAATCCGGACAACCCGCAGCACGGACTGAGCAGCATCAATGCGCTGGTGACGTTGCTGGATAGCCGTAGTGGATTACCGCTTGCAGTACTCGATGGCAATTGGGTGACCGCTGTGCGCACTGCCGGATTGAGCGCGGTGGCTGCCAAGCGGTTCGCACGGCCGGATGCATCCGTCGCCGCGTTTATCGGTTGCGGCGTGCAAGCACATAGTCACTTGCAGGCATTGGCCGAGTTATTTCCGTTAAAGCAGATTCATGCCTTTGCGCGTGGAGCAGCGAGTCGCGATGCATTTTGTCGCCGTGCGGAAAAAATGGGCTTGTCTGCAATTGCCAGCAAAACAGCGCAGGAAGCGATTCAAAACGCGGATCTGATCGTCACTTCCGTAACATTGTCACCACAGCTGGTTGCATTTCTCAATGCGCGCTGGCTGAAACCCGGTGCCTTTGTCACGATGACGGATCTGGCGGCTCCATGGTTGGCTGAAAGTATGTCAGCGTTCGATCGGATTATTGTTGATGATCTGGAACAGGAGGCCAGCATGCCCAAACCATTAGTTGATCCCGCGTTGGTTTGCGGCGATCTGACCGGTTTAGTGACTGGCAAGGTGGCTGCTCGCTGCACCGATGACGAGCGCACTGCTTTTGTATTTCGGGGTTTGGCGTTGGGGGATTTGGCTGTCGCCGGATTGGCTTACCAGCGTGCCTGTGAATGTTCACGAGGCACGCTGACTGGTTAATCAACGTATTGTTGATGACGCTTTAGAATTCTTCCCACTCATCACCGCCGCCACCGGCTGCAACCTTGCGAGGTTGAGCTGGTACCGATGATGCCGTTGCCTTTTTTGTGGCGGATCCGCGATTTGGCAGCTTGGCAACCGTTGACCGATTACTTCTTTTTACCGGTGTAGGTGTATGACTGCTGTCGCTTGACAGTTTAAATGCGCTAACTACTTTTGTTAATACTTGTGCCTGTTCCTTCATGGATTCAGTCGCTGCTGCGGCTTCTTCCACTAACGCTGCATTCTGCTGGGTCACTTCATCCATCTGCGTTACCGCTTGATTAACTTGTTCAATGCCGGAGCTTTGTTCATGCGATGCAGCGGAGATTTCACTCATGATGTCCGTTACGCGTTTGACAGCGTTGACGATTTCGTCCATGGTTGCGCCCGCTTCATCCACTAGGCGGGTACCGTCTTCCACTTTAGTTACCGAATCGCTGATCAGTTCCTTGATCTCTTTGGCTGCTGTTGCAGAACGTTGCGCCAGTGTGCGCACTTCGGTCGCCACCACAGCAAAACCCCGTCCTTGTTCACCGGCACGCGCTGCTTCTACTGCTGCGTTTAACGCCAGGATATTGGTTTGGAAGGCAATACCGTCAATGACACTGATGATGTCAACAATCTTTTTGGAACTATCGTTGATCGAGCTCATAGTTTGAACGACTTGACTGACCACTGCACCACCTTTGATTGCGACTTCGGATGCACCAACGGCAAGTTGGTTCGCTTGGCGGGCATTGTCTGCATTTTGTTTCACGGTGGATGTCAGTTCTTCCATCGAAGACGCGGTTTCTTCCAGGCTGGAGGCCTGTTCTTCAGTGCGCTGGCTCAAGTCTATGGTGCCGTGCGCAATTTCTTCCGAGGCTGTGCCAATTGAGTTGGTGCCGCTCCGTACTTCGCTGACGATCTTAATCAGGTTGTCCTGCATTTCCTTCATTTCGTATAGTATGCTATACGGGTATTTTGCGTTAGCCGAGATGTTGCTGGATAAATCACCATGAGCAATTTTTTGCATGATTTCAGCTGCATATTTTGGTTCACCGCCTAATTGCGCCAATAGGTTACGCGTCACCGCTAATGCTAAGGCAAGTCCAATGACGACAGCAATGGCCAGCATTACTATGACAGAAGTTTGTGATGATGCAAATATTTGATCGGAATGCTCACTGGCTAACGTGCCGCCTTCTGCATTAAGGTCGACTAATTTTATCAATTGCATACACATGTCATTGAAAAGTCGCTCAGATTCACCCTTCATCAATGTACTTGCTTCTTCCGTTTTATTCGCGCGAGACAGATTGAGCAGTTTTCGATGTTCTGCAAGATAGAGATTCCACTTTTGCATGAAATCTTCATACAAGCTTTGTTCTTTGGGAGAACTGATGAGATCTTTATATATCTTGAGGTTTTTATCTATGGTCATTGAAAGACCGGCAATATCTTTCTCATATTTTTCCATAGTCTTGTCATCAGTTGAAAGGACATGACTCATTTCACCAATACGAAAGTCGGAGGTATTCGTATTTATTTCTGAAATAATTTTTACTGCTGGCAACCAGTTGGAGGTTATTTCAGTCGTTGCTTCATTAATGCGACTCATCTGGGATAGAGCAAAAACAATCAAACAAATCGTGATGCTCAAGAGTACTGCAAACGAACCAATCAGTTTGGTGCCTATTTTCATATCATTAAAAATGCTCATTTATTTCCTCAAAAAAGGTGAATTTCTTTGCAAATCCATAACGAGAATTATTATAATAATTCATTGATTTTAATGGTATTTGCTGGTTTTATGGAACGTGAGAAACGATTTACGGAAGGAATAAATTATTCTTTAGCAGATACCTGAATCTTAATCAAATCTGAGATGAAATAACGGTGGAATAGAGATAGTAAAATACGTTATTTGTTTTGCTTGGAAGAATCTTAAATCTCTTCGGGGTATATTCCCCGCTGCTTGCGGCGGGGTTCTTCATTGGAATTGATAGGAAAGATGAATCAGGTTTTTTGGAGAAAAGTGTATTTACTATTCCTTATCCACACCCGACATCAGGAATTTTACCAGCAACGCAAAAATAAACGGGATCGTGCTCAGTGCGGTCACCATATAGTGTTCGGATGTGAATTGATCGCCTTCATCCATGATGATGTAACCTAAAAATATTGTGACCGGGGTAATTATCGATAGCACAATTACTAAATTAAATAATCCTTTCATTTGCTCAAGTCCTTTTTATAGATTGCTTTTTTACAGTATATGCTTATTGGCACGGTATTCCCAGTATGCAAAGTTCGTTATTACATGTGCCCATTAAGCGGCTAAGCAAGGTAAAATTAAGCATTTTGTATCAGCGGATAACACTGATGGAACCCATTCTTATCATCACCAATCTCCCTGATAAAAAGGGCGCGGCTGCTTTGGCGGAAGCATTAGTCGATCAACAATTGGCTGCGTGCGTCAATATTCTGAGTCCGTGCACTTCGGTTTACCGCTGGCAGGGCAAAATTGAATCGGCTGAGGAAATTCCTGTTTTAATTAAAACCCAGCGGCAACACTACGAACAGGTTGAACAGTTGATCAAGATGATGCATCCTTATGAACTTCCGGAAGTGATTATGGTTCCTATCATGGGCGGACTGCCAGCCTATTTGCAATGGATAGCCGCCGAGACACCCCTATCTGATTAAATAACTACTGAATACTGATGCGATTAATCCAATTTTTTTTACTGATTTTATGTTTGGCGAGTGCCAATGTTTCTGCGCAAGAAAACGGATCTTTCAGCTTGTTCCAAAAATTGCAGGGACTGGGCATCAATTTAGGTCAAAGTAACCCGCAAGCGCTTTTGCCACCCGATGAGGCATTCAAGATCTCGGTAGAAGTGCGTGACGGCAATACGCTGATTGCCAAATTGACGCCGGCAAAGGATTATTATCTTTATCGCGACAAAATTGCTTTTGAGCCGCAGCAAGCCGGTACGGTGATTGAAAAAATAACGCTGCCACCGGGCAAAATGAAAGAGGATCAGACGTTTGGCCAGACGGAGGTGTATTACAACCCGATTCAGGCTATCATCTCGTTAAAACGCGAGGATCCCGCAAGTGAGCAACCACTCACGTTGACCGCTTCTTACCAAGGCTGTAATGAGCCGGTTGGCGTGTGTTATGCGCCCATCAACAAAGCCATTGATCTGACATTGCCGGCGGTGAAAGCGGCTATTGGTGCGGTTGCTGAAGCAGTGAGCGGCAAAGCGGCTGCGGCAGGGATCGATGCGACCGCTGAATTGTTTCAGATGCCTTCCAAGGCACCGGCCATCGAAACTGAAGCGTATAAAATCGACCAGATGTTTCAAACCGGTGATTTCTGGCTGATTTTAACCGGATTTTTCGGCATTGGCTTGCTGCTTGCATTTACGCCGTGCGTGTTTCCGATGTTCCCGATTTTGTCGGGGATTATTGCCAATCGTGGTAAGCACGTGACCAAAGGCCATGGATTTATCCTGGCGCTGGCTTATGTATTAGGTATGGCGATTACCTATGCCATTGCAGGCGTGGCCGCCGGGCTGTCGGGTGCGATGCTGTCGGCAGCACTGCAAAATGCGTGGGTATTGGGGTCGTTTGCAGTGATATTCGTGTTGTTGTCTTTTTCCATGTTTGGTTTTTATGAATTGCAATTACCCGGTGCATTGCAGACTAAATTATCCGAGGAAGCCGGACATCTAAAAGGTGGGCATTTAACCGGTGTATTCGGCATGGGTGCATTATCGGCATTGATCGTCGGTCCGTGCGTCGCTGCGCCGTTGGCGGGTGCGTTGTTGTATATCAGCCAAACCCGTGACGTGATCTTGGGCGGCTCGGCGTTGTTTGTCATGGCGTTGGGCATGGGCGTGCCATTGTTGTTGTTAGGCACATCGGCTGGCGCGTTATTGCCAAAAGCCGGCGCATGGATGGAATCGATCAAGCGGTTTTTTGGCGTGTTGTTGCTGGGGGTGGCGATTTGGTTGATTTCTCCCGTCATCAACGAAGTGGTTCATATGTTGTTGTGGGCGGCATTGCTGATCATCTCCGCCATCTACCTGCATGCCATTGATCCATTGTCGGAACGGGCTTCAGGGTTGCAGAAATTTCTCAAAGGTATCGGTGTCATTGCATTGCTGGTCGGTATTGCTTTATTGATTGGCGTTTTGTCCGGCAGCCGCGATGTGTTGCAGCCGCTGTCAAAAATCGGCTTGGCCAATAATGTCAATAACGCTAATACTGCGGAAGCAATTACATCTACTTATGCATCACTACCTTTTCAGCGGGTGAAAACCATTGCAGAATTGGATGAAACGATCCGGCAGTCCAAAGATAAATACATCATGGTTAAGTTTTATGCGGATTGGTGTGTTTCTTGTAAAGAAATGGAGCGCTTCACGCTCTCCGATGCCAAAGTACAGTCCCGCTTAAAGGATGTTGTTCTGCTGCAAATTGATGTGACCGACGGTACTCCAGACGATGCAGCTTTACTCAAGCGCTTCAAGCTGTTTGGACCTCCCGGCATTCTATTTATTGATCGTCAGGGTGATGACGTTCCCGATATCAAAATTATTGGCTTTCTCAACAAAAACGATTTTCTGACCGTGCTGAATGCGGTGTTGATTTAACAGGCCGTTGAGAAACGTTTCGAGGCAGAGCCGATCGTTTTTAAACGGCTTGTTAATGAGAGAAAACTAAGCAGAAAAGTGAGTCATCTCACTACTCGTCGCTTCATTTAAAGGAATCATGATGGCAAAATTGAGACAATTATTCATATATGTAGCCTTAGCTGCTCTGGCAATAACGACGGGCTTTATGCTACGTGCACAACTCATGGGCGGTTCGCAATCCGTCCTGCCCGGTGATGCAATTCAACAGGGCGCAAAAGCAATTCTCGCTGCCAATTTGCCGGATATTCAAGGAGAAAATCAGGCGGTTTCGCAGTGGCTGGGAAACGTGATGGTGGTGAATTTCTGGGCCACCTGGTGTACGCCCTGCCGCGAGGAAATTCCCGAGTTTATTGAAGCGCAGAAAAAATTTCGCGATCAGGGGCTGGTGTTTGTGGGAATTGCGATTGATCAAACCGACAAGGTAAAGATGTTCAGTCAGGAATTAGGCATTAATTATCCGGTATTGGTTGGTAGTTTTAATACCTGGTCGTTGCTGGAAGCGGCGGGAAATCGCCAATCTGCGCTACCCTACACAGTGGTTATCAATCGATCCGGGGAGATTGTTGAAACCTATCTGGGTCGTGTCAATCTGAAAAAACTGGAAAAGCTGGTGGTGCCATTGCTAAAAGAAACTCCGCAAGCCCAACCATCAAAGCAGGTCAGCAAATGACACATGCAATGCATGTCCCGCAAAAATTGTTTCTGTCAGCAATAATCATGTAATATTGTCCACAGGAATGGAATGCTTTGTACGCTAGCTTACACACGAGCTACTCTATCCTTACAATACCCCACATTCTGATTTTTGCCGAATACTTACCGGAGAATTCAATAAAGCCGTAAATTTCAGATTGAGTATCGTATTGAAGGTAGTAAAGCAAGCACCTTTAATCTAAATGTAATGAGGGTATTTTTTCCGTTAATTATTTAGGAGACCCTTATCATGACGCAATTGAATAGCCGTTTCATCGTATTCTTTTTAATGACTCAAATGGTTTTTTTCTCGGGTTGCGCATCGACCTCCGGGTATCAGGGGAGCAGTGAACAATTCGATGATATTGTCATTACCGCCAAGGTTCATGAAGCAATTCTCGATGAACGATCTCTGAGACCCTATGAGATTAATGTCAGTACCGTCAAAGGTGTCGTAGAGCTAAGCGGTATCGTCAATACGCGGGATGAGATGGAAAGAGCCGTCGCTATTGCACGCAGTATCAAGGGCATAGGATTAGTCAAGAACGACATACGGTTGCTGCAGAGAGTCGGCGATCATTATTAATGACTTAATTGCAAATTGGGCAGGGCTTTTTGTGCTCTGCTCAATTTACCAGCTAATAAGTGCTTCTTAACTGACACGACAAGCCTCCGAACAAATAATTATTCATATGCTGCTGGCTGACCTTGTGCTGATCATTCACTTCTTATATGTATTGTTTGTGGTCGGAAGCCTGCCCGTCATCTGGCTGGGTGCATGGCTTAAGCTGTCATTTGTCAGAAATCGCTGGTTTCGCTATTTGCACCTTGCCGCTATTTTATTCGTCGTGGTCGAGTCTTTTTTGGGAGTCGTGTGCCCGTTGACTGCATGGGAAAATTCATTACGTCAGGCCGAAATGGATGGAAGTTTTATTCAGCGCTGGATACACGAAATCATGTTTTACAACGTGTCCGAAAGCTTGTTGACGGTAGTGTATGTGGTGTTTGCCGGTTTGGTTGCGGCGACTTTCAAATGGGTGCCGCCCAAGGTTGGCGAAAATCGTCGTTCATTATCCTGAAACCAGCGGATTATCATCTGTTTCTTCGGCGGCAGGTATCAGCATTTCTTCGATGGTCGGTTCAAATGTTTCTTCATCAAATGCGGTGTCGCCGTCAATCACCGGCTGTCCCTGTGCTTTCAGGTTAAAAAAATCGTAACGAGTTGCATCGGCCAGATGCGACAGTTGAATATTCTGTATAGCCCGGAACATGGTTTCCAATCGACCGGGAAATTTCTTGTCCCACTGCTGCATCATTTCTTTGATGGCTTGGCGTTGCAGGTTTTTTTGCGATCCACACAGATTGCACGGAATAATTGGAAAATCCGCAATTTCGGCGTAAGCCGCCAAATCTTTTTCCTTGCAATAAGCCAGCGGCCGAATAACGATATGTTTGCCGTCGTCGCTGACCAGTTTGGGTGGCATGGCTTTCAGTTTGCCGCCATAAAACATATTCAGAAACAGGGTTTCAAGAATATCATCGCGGTGATGGCCCAGTGCGATCTTGGTGGCTCCCAATTCACTGGCAACCCGGTATAACACACCGCGGCGCAGCCGGGAGCACAGGCTGCACGTGGTTTTTCCTTCTGCAATGACACGTTTCACGACACTGTAAGTATCTTGTTCAACGATACGAAAAGGCATATCGATTTTCGTCAAGTATTCAGGGAGTACTTGTTCAGGAAAACCGGGCTGTTTTTGGTCCAGATTAACCGCCACCAGCTCGAATTCCAATGGTGCATGGGCCTGTAAATTGCGTAGAATATCCAGCAATGCATAGCTGTCCTTGCCACCGGACAAGCACACCATGATCCGGTCACCGGCTTCAATCATGTTGAAGTCGGCAACGGCTGTTCCTACTTGCCGCCGTAAGCGTTTATGTAGCTTATTGGTATTGTATTGCTCTTTTTTCTGCATGATTTCTATAAGCGGACAGGAGAGAAAATATTCATTGTGTAAATACGTGAGCTTTATGGATCTTGTGGCAGAATATTAGACAAATGAAGTGGAACAATTTAGCATGATCAGATTCTAATGAGCGGACAGATAAATGGGTTCGGGAGTAATTTTTCAGGAGAATCCTATGAACTATCTAATTATACCATTGCTAGCCTTGTTCTTGTTTTCAACCAATAGCTACTCCAGTGCAGACTATTCCAGCAGAGAAGTTGATATTGGCAGGCCGGGTGATTTAGACAAGGTGTCGCGTACTATCAAATTGACCCAAATGGATAATATGTTTTTGCCTGCTGAGATTAAGGTCAGTGAAGGCGAGACGGTTCGGTTTGCCATTAAAAATGGCGGTAATAATAAGCATGAAATGCTGATGGGTTCGATGGCGGAACTGAAAAAGGCTGCTAACACGCGGCGCATGTTTCCGGAAAAGGATCACTCCGAAGTACATTTAGTGCAACTTGAGCCTGGCGAGCAAAAAGAATTAATCTGGCAATTTACCAGCGCAGGAATGATTGATTTTGCCTGTCCATTGCCCGGCCATTTTAAGAAGATGCGTGGAATAATCACTGTGGAGAAGAAATGAAAATACGAATAAGTAGCCTGTTAGTCGGATCAATCATGACGGTCAGTTTGTTGAGTGTTGCCTCACAAGCAGTTGCCACCGCCACGGTTGATGTTTATAAAAGCCCAACCTGCGGATGCTGCGCTAAATGGGTTGATCATATGCGCGATAACGGTTTTACCGTAAAAACGCACGATGTCGGCAACAAAGAAATAAGAAAAAAATCCGGAATTTCAAATACACTGGGTTCGTGCCATACCGCTTTGGTCAATGGTTATGCTATCGAAGGACATGTACCGGCAGCGGATATCATACGGCTACTGAAAGAAAAACCCAAAGCAGTCGGTTTGGCTGTGCCTGACATGCCGCACGGAACGCCGGGTATGGAGGGTGCTCGGAGTGATCCTTATAACGTGCTTCTGATCAAGGAGCGTGATGAAGAGCGCAAGGATACTACGATATATAATAGCTATGATCCCTATGCCAAAAAGGCGGAGCCATCACAACCAGCACCTGAGTCTGAGAAGAATACCTCAGTCATGCGCTTAAAGTGATTGTACTTTCTTCATGACGAAATATAGTGTTGTGCTGCTGGGCATCGCTGCGCTGATGCTGGGTTGTGGTGATTCTGCACCGCTTCGTGCCTTGTCGGGGCAACCTCAAATCAATAGCAAAACGGGCTTGGTGGAACGAAATTTTGACCCGGCACAGATTAAACGCGGTGAAGCGGTTTATGTTGCGAATTGCGTCGGTTGTCATGGACCGAATGGCGCAGGTACGCCGGATTGGCGCAAACCGAATGCGGATGGCAAATATCCACCACCACCGCTGGATGGCACAGCGCACGCCTGGCATCATTCGACGGAAGTTTTAAAGAAAACCATACTTAAAGGTACTCCGCCTGAGATTGGATCGATGCCGGCATGGGAAGGGAAATTGACTGAACAGCAGGTGGATGATGTGATTGTCTGGATAAAATCCTTATGGCCGGATGAAGTTTATGATATCTGGGCCAAGAATTTTGAGAATAACCAATAGCCTTTAAGATTCTCCAAATCAGCATCATCGAATCCATTAATTTTTGTAATACCTCACATTGAAAACTTATCTGGTGGGTGGTTCCGTTCGCGATGAACTATTGGGACTGCCCGTAAAAGATCATGACTATGTTGTCGTGGGCGCCTCGCCGGAAGACATGGCACGACTGGGTTATCGTCCGGTTGGTAAGGATTTTCCGGTTTTTCTGCACCCTCAAACCCATGAACAGTACGCGTTAGCCCGTACGGAACGGAAAGTTTCCCGCGGCTATAAAGGATTTGAAGTGTTTGCCTCGCCTCAAGTCACTTTGCAGGAAGACTTGGCGCGGCGTGACTTGACCATCAATTCGATTGCCAAAGACGAAGCAGGCAATATCATCGACCCGTTTAACGGTGTTGCAGATCTGGAAGCCGGCATCCTGCGCCATGTCAGTCCTGCATTCTCCGAAGATCCCGTACGTATCCTGAGAGCGGCGCGCTTTGCGGCACGTTTCAATTTTCGTATGGCACCGGAAACGTTGATGCTGATGAATGATATGGTGCATAACGGCGAAGTCGATGCGTTGGTGCCGGAACGCGTCTGGCAAGAACTTGCCAGAGGATTGATGGAAAATAATCCATCAAGAATGTTCTATATTCTGCGTGAATGTGGTGCGCTGGCTCGGATCATGCCCGAGGTCGATGCGCTGTTTGGTGTTCCGCAGCCGGCACACGCACATCCTGAAATCGATACCGGCGTGCATATTATGTTGGCCATTGATTACGCCGCAGCGAAAAATTATTCACTGCCTGCGCGTTTCGCAACACTGACGCACGATTTAGGCAAAGGTACCACGCCTCCGGAAGAGTGGCCGCGCCACATCGGTCATGAAGCACGCAGCGTCCGGTTGACGCAGGATTTATGCGAGCGCATCAGAATTCCCAAAGACTGCCGCGACCTTGCGTTACTGGTTGCCCGCTATCACGGTGATGTGCATCGGGCCGCAGAACTTAAACCATCCACCATGGCCAATATGCTGCAAATGGTCGATGCTTATCGCAAACCGCAAAGATTTGAAGAATTCCTGCAAGCCTGTGCCTGTGATTTTCATGGACGGCCAGGCTATGCGGCCAGGCCGTATCCTCAGGCGGAACGATTGCAAAAAGCATTTGCCGCAGCTAAACGTGTGGATGCGGGTGCAATTGCGGCGGAGTTAAGCCAGAAATTGGATGCAACAGAATTACCCGGTGCGATCAATGCCAAAGTGTGTGAGGCGCGTATCGCCAGAATAAAATCTGAATTAACAGCCTGTTAACGGAAGAAATTGCATGGTGCCGGATTATCCTGTTTCAGGATTTACCGGGGATCTCTGCTTTTGGACACCCGAAGTAATAACCTTGAGCAAGCTCGATGCCCAAGCTTTTTACCATATCCAGTGTCGCGGCATCTTCAACGAATTCCGCCACAGCTATTTTGCCAAGTCCGCGCGCGACTTCTGCCATGGCTTTGACAAAAACCTGATTATCCCGATTATTAGGGAGGTCGCGGATGAATAATCCATCGATCTTAAGAATCTCGACACCCAAGTATTTCAGATAACCGAAAGTTGAAAACCCGCTGCCGAAATCATCCAGGCAAACGCGGCAACCGGTTTGATGAACGGCTTCGATAAAACGTTGGGCATCCTGGATATCGGATACCGCCGCTGTTTCAGTCAATTCAATAATGAGACGCTCCGGATCCACATTCAGCTCGTTCAGCAGGCTGCGGATATAGTTCGGAATAGCCGGATCATCAAATGTGCGTCCGGAAATATTAATCGCAACCGGGGGCATATCCGGATTCTGATGCAGTAATTCGATACTGCGTTTGATCACCCATCGATCGATGTTGACGATTTGCCCGTTTTTCTCCGCTATCGGTATGAATTGGCCCGGCATGATCAAATTATCCGGTTCATTCGGATTCTGCATCCTGACGAGTACTTCCAAATGAGACAAGGTGTTGTGCGCAGTTTCGTAGATGCCCTGGAAATGAATTTCAAAAAGATCCTGCTCCAGTGCCTGGGCGATTCGATTGTACCAAGTCATCCGGTGCATCATGATTTCGGTTGAGTTGCGCGCAGGATCGTAGATTGCCCAGGTATTCTTGCCTTGATTCTTGGCTTGATACATGGCGGCGTCGGCGTGGGCAACCAAATCTTCTGCTGTTTCGCCATGTTCAGGAAAAATGGCGATGCCGACACTGGTAGTCAAACGGATGTTCGTATCGCGGAAACGCAGTGGAATAGCGGCAATCGACGTCACAATACGAGCGGGTAGTACACTAATATCATCATGGGGTTGTATCAGACTCAGAATGGCAAACTCATCGCCACCCAGCCGCGCAAATACTTCGATATGGCGAACAATAGTGGAAATTTCCCCGGCAGTACGGACCAGTACCGTATCGCCGGCTCTGTGCCCAAACGTATCGTTGATGTATTTGAAATCATCCAAATCAAAGTAAAGTAGTGCAAATTGATGATGGCTACGCAATGACGTTGCAATCATCGTATTAAGTTCTTCCTGGAAGCGATGACGGTTATACAAGCCTGTCAATGGATCGTGTTCAGCGAGATAGAGAAGTTGCTGAGCGGTTTGCCGTTCTTGCGTAATATCTTCATACATCCAGAGCCGTCCAATAATCCGGCCTTCGATATCGTTTACCGGGTAAGACAGCTGAGTCAGCATTCGTCCGTCATTCAGCCCAAACTCGAACCGTTCGCTGATTTCATGCGTATCGAGTACGTTGAGCACGTGTTGGAAAGCATGTGTCGGTTGCGTAAAACGCTCGGCAGAACGCTCAAGTACAACGCTTGTCGGCTCGTTCAATAGATTTTCATGTGCGCTGATATTCCACATGCGCAGGAATGCCGGATTGACATATTCCACGCGTTGCGCATTATCTTCAAATAAAATGCCGATATTCATGGCGGAAAGTAAAGCACCCATACGGCTTTGCTCCCGTTCTGCGAGCGTACGCAGTTCGCGCTGATATTTCTCAGACACGCGTAATTCTTCTAAGGTTAAACTTAATTCATTCTCGGTCTGTCTTTGGTGTGTAATATCCAGCATCACACCTTGCAGCAAGCTAGGCTTGCCATCGGCATCTTTCAGCCAAGCCGCATCATCCCGAATCCAGGCAATACTGCCATCTTTTTTATAAATCCGATATTCTGAGTAATAAGGCGCTCCAGTTATCAGGCTGACCGACAAGCCAGACATGATGCGCTGCCTATCATCAGGATGTATTTGATCAATCCAGAGTCGTGGATTATCAAGCCATTCTTGCACACTAAAACCAAGCTGTGATTCGATTTGTGGACTTACGTAAACGGTATGGATGTCTGCAGCATTGATGGCAATCGTGTAAGTGACTGCCGGGATTTGTTCGACCAGTGTTCGGTATTTCGATTCGATGCTCAAACGATCAGTAATATCGCGCGCATATCCCACAATGCCGATGATTTCACCGCTGATGGTATTACGTAATGGTAATTTGATGGTATCAAGCCAGCGTAATTGTCCATTTGCCAGTGTCGCTTGATCGGCAGAATTATGTATTTTCTCACCAGCGAGTGCGGCGATGTCATCGGCGTGGAATCCCCGGATATTTTTTGCCGCATCGCCATGGCATAGAGATTCTGGCCAGAAATCGGTATCCGGCCTACCCAGCATTGCAGCGGGCGCAAGTCCTTGACTGTCTGCAAAGGCCTGGTTTACCAATACAAAGCGGTGCTGCCTGTCTTTTACAAAAATCCAATCAGGCGTGGCATCGATTACGGTACGTAATAAATTTTTTGCCTGGTTAATTTCCTCTTCGGCTTGCTTACGATCGCTGATATCCTCAACTGTACCCAATGCTTCAATAAGCTGGCCGGTATGGTCGACTGTAATCTCAGCACGTTCCCTCACCCATTTGGTTTGCCCTTTGACATGGATTCGATGTTCAATGTCGTATGTTGCGCCTTTTAAGGCAGCTTGCCAGGCGAGACCAACCCGTTCCCAGTCCTCTGGGGCGACGCACGCCAGAAAACCTTGGTAGGTAAGCGGTGTGTTGTCTTCAATACCAAAAATTTGAAAAGCTTCTTTAGACCAAGTCAGCTCATCGGTTTTTAAATCAAAGTGCCAACTGCCAAGCTTAGCCAGCGCTTGCGCGCGCAGCAGCGCTTCTTCGTTCTGTTTTAAAATCAGCTCCTTCGCTTTGCGGTCACTGATGTCGGTGTGTGTGCCCAGCATTCGCGACGGCCGGCCTTGATCATCCCATTCAATGACTTTACCTAGGGAAAGTATCCATTTCCATTCGCCCTGCTGCGTGAGCTGCCGGAATTCCACCTGATAGTCTTTGCGTAACCCGGTAATATAATCCTTGTAAATCTGATAAACAGGCTCACGATCTTCAGGATGCATGCGATTGCGCCAATTGATATCGGTTTCTATAAAAGATTGTGGGTCATAGCCCAGCATGCGAGCGTATTCGGGACTTACTATCGCCTCTCCGGTTTGTATATTGAGATCATAAAGGCCCTGGTTTGCCGCCGTCAGGGCTAAACGCAGGCGGGATTCGCTGTCGCGCAAGTTTTGCTCAACTTGGCGTCGGTTTGCCTGGATACCGATCATCATGAAAGCAATGAATGTTGTGGTTGCTACAAAAATGCATAAAATCAATTGATCGAGCTGGGGATTCCCTCTGGCAAAAGGACCGAAACCTTTTGCGGTTCCTATGACAGCAATCGAAACAATTGCCAGGACTGCAATAAAAGTTCCTAAAGCATTAAAGCGCAGGCCTGCCCATATCAAAGGAGGGAGCACCAGAAAGGCCAGGGATAACTTGAGCTGACCAATTGCCGGGGTGTCGCCGAATACCAGCCATGCGAGAGAGATACAACTTCCCATGACTAAAACGAACTCCAACTTGGTGCGTGAAAGATGGAATATGGAGGTCATTTGATGGGGCGTACAGAACAGCAGCAGTGGAGTGAAAACCAAAACACCAACCGTGTCGCCGAGCCACCAACCTAACCAGGCTTGGGCTGCCAAATCAGCTGATAGATTTCCACCTGCATACAGCGCAAAGACACCCATACTTGCGGTTAAAAGCATGCTGCCTGGCCCGATCAGTAAGAACGCTGTCACATCACATCCGCGTACGAAGCTGTTTTGAAATCCCACGGTTCGTTTGAGTAGCAAAGCACCTACTACCGGACCGACGGTATTACCGAAGGCGATTCCCGTGGCAACAAGCAGGCTAAGATCGCCGATAGTCAGGTTTATGGCAAGCGCACCCAGAAATATACCGGGCCAGCACGATAGTCTCCACACTAACAGTGCTGCCAAGGCGATACCGGAGGATGGCCAGAACAAAGTAATGCTGGAACTCACGTAAGGTATGCTTAACCCAAGTTTTCCTCCCACAAAATAAGCTGCGGCTAATAATAAGATGCGTGTAATGAGAGCGGCCGGTAATTTTTCTAAGCGTTGTTTCATATAAAACCAAGGGTTGCTGATTCTATTAATTCTAGCACTGCAGCAGAACCAGGTATGGAAAGCAATTGGAGTATTTTATTGTTTCTCTTACTTTTTTAATAAAATAACAACAGTCTATTGATGTCATTTTTCCTTCGGGACAGCCGGTTTTGTAGTTTTTGCGTTCCAGGAGAGCGAAAAAGATCGACACGACGGTTTGACCAGACACATATTAGCTACTTTCCTGCCTTGAATTCCCTGATGTTTGATAAAAAATCATTACAAAACAATCTATATAACATATAAGAATAATATTCTAACTAAATAGTATTTTTGTTTATATAAAAATACTGCTACTGTTCGCTCCCGTTGATATTGTTACCAACAAGGTGATGTAAATGAATACCGATGTAGAAGTAAAACTTGTTAAAGAGAACACCAAGCGGGTGTCTGTAGACGTAGCGCAGGAAATTCTGCGTGCTGTTGACGGTATTGAATATGGATCAGTCGAAATAGTGATACACGACGGTAAAGTTGTGCAAATAGAGTGCCGGGAAAAAATTCGCGTGAATCAAAGCGGATCTTCCGGACGTAAGGCGTCGAAAGCATAGCGTAATCCATTTTAGTTCTGATGAATCAAGATCAACGGATTCATCTGACAACATAACGCCCACCCATAACATAGGCGGTGAAATAGCAAAAAATATCAGTGGCTCAACCGGATTGCCGGAGGGTTTACTAAGGAGAGTGAAGTGAAGTTTCTTTGGTTTTTTTTACACATTGCGGCATTGAGCGTACTGACGGTCAGTTCCACTAAAGCATCATCCGATCATAAAATATCGGTGGATTTCCAAGCGATGCAACGGAATATCATGCAGGTCGCACAGCAGGTAATCGCTGTTGATACCGGCAAGTCAATCGATAAGTCATCAGATCAGGCTAAACCGCAAGCGCCAGGACAATCATTGCCTGCCATTGTGCCGGAAGCAAAGGCACCGGCAGTAAGCAATCAAGGGACCAGTTATCATCGCCGCTCCAACAGTTATGCCACCAATCCGGACTCCGATCCGCCGCGGTATGTGCGCCGGTTGAGTGATATCGGTGTTGCGGCGTTTAAAGATGTTACCTGGTTGGATATCGGCTTTGAGCACCGTACGCGTTATGAGTGGCGCAATAATGACATACGGCGCATTGAGGGTGGAGAGGACAATCCCATATTTCTACGCAATCGCGCATGGATCGGGATAAAGGATATCCTGGATCCATTCCGCTTTGCAGTGGAATTCCAGGATTCACGGGTAGTTAATAATAAACATGCCATTACGGATCAGGAAAGAAATGAATACGATCTGCTCAATGCGTATGGCGAGTTGTATTTCAAGAAAGGGTTGGGTGTCGATGACCGGAATCAGGATCGGCCGATTCGATTCCGCGTCGGTCGCATGGCTTATGAAACCACGGATCGGCGTTTTATCGCGCGCAATGAATGGCGCAATACCACCAATACGTTTGAAGGATTCCGCCTGAATCTGGGTCGTGAAGCCAATGATTGGGAACTCGATCTGTTCGGCATGCAGCCGGTTAGACGCTTGCAAACCAAATTTGATGAGGCTAACGATAATCTGTGGTTCTTTGGTGCGATCGGCACTTGGCGCAAATGGTCTGACATCGTCACCATACAACCCTATTACATGGGCCAGAAGCAGCAAGGTGATCCGAATGGTTTTACCAACACCAATAAGCTGGATCGGGAAATTCACATGCCCGGGTTCCGTGCTTACGGCAAAGTCAGCAATTATTTTGATTTCGACGTCAGCTACAACCATCAACTCGGTTATAGCGGCCCTTTGCGGCAGGATGCACAAGGCTATACCATCGAAGTAGGACGAAATTTTGACTACGCGTGGAAGCCCCGTCTCAGTGCTTTTTACGGGTATGCCAGCGGTGACAAAGATCCTAATGACGGTGTCGACAATCGTTTTGACCGTTTCTTTGGATTCGCACGGCCTTGGTCAGCAGATCACTATGTGATTTACGAGAACTTGAAGGCGCCGAAAATCAGGTTTGAATTCAGTCCAACCCAGAAATTGGGATTTGAACTCGGCTATGGCGCGTATTTCCTGGCCAGCAGCACTGACCGCATGTTCGATATTCTCGACGGCAACATCAGTAATACCGTCAAGGATCCCGGATTCAACCGCGACCGGACCGGACAAAGTGGTGATTTCGGTGGCCATGCATTTGAAGGACGCATACGCTATCAGGCCACCTCAAGAATCAGCACCATCTTAGGCTATACCCATTTTACCGCGGGTGAATTCGTAAAAAACCGTATCGCAGCGAATTCCTGCGCTACCCGCCACTCGCATCCTTGCGTCGATCAACGTTCGGGCGATACTGATTTTCTATACTTTGAAGTACTCATCAGTCTCTTATAAAGCATCTTAAATTTTTATTATTTCTATTGGAGGAAAAATCATGAACATTAAAGCACGGTTGACAACAAGTTTTTTGACAGCGAGTCTCTTGATCAGCAGCAGTGTATTGGCGGAAAAAACATTACTCAATGTTTCCTACGATCCAACGCGGGAGTTATATCAGGAATTTAATACGGCTTTTGCCAAGCACTGGCAGGAAAAAAGCAACGAAAAGGTCACGATTCGGCAGTCCCACGGTGGTTCCGGCAAGCAGGCACGTTCCGTCATTGATGGTTTGGAAGCCGATGTTGTGACGTTAGCTTTGGCCAATGATATCAATGCCATTGCAGAGAAAGCCAAATTACTCCCGCAAGATTGGCAGAAACGCTTGGCACTCAACAGCACGCCGTATACTTCGACGATCATTTTCCTGGTGCGCAAAGGCAATCCCAAAGGCATTAAAGACTGGGACGATCTGGCACGACCCGGTGTTTCTGTGATCACGCCCAATCCGAAAACTTCCGGCGGTGCGCAGTGGAATTATCTGGCGGCATGGGAGTTTGGCAAGCGGCGTTATGGTGAAGACAAGGCACAAGGATTCGTCAGTAACCTCTACAAAAATGTACCTGTCCTTGATTCCGGCGCACGCGGTTCAACCACAACATTTGTGGAACGTGGCGTGGGCGATGTGTTGATCTCATGGGAGAACGAAGCCTTCCTGGCTGTCAAGGAATATGGTGCGGATAAATTTGAAATCATCATACCGTCACTGAGTATTCTTGCAGAGCCGCCGGTCGCGGTCGTCGATAAAGTGGT
>NZ_JAMWZS010000053.1 GCF_024282095.1 Nitrosomonas sp. | reverse complement strand
TTGGTGCTGTTGCGCAGAATCGAACTGCGGACCTACTGATTACGAATCAGTTGCTCTACCAACTGAGCTACAACAGCCAAGACTTAAATGAAGCCTCGCATTATAGATGTTTGGGGAACTACGGGCAAATTATAAAGAACCCGGTTCGGTTATTTGCGGTTTGGCCATCATTTGTTTTTGAAGTGATTCAGAAGCTATCTTTGAGCAATCGGATTCAATATTTTTTCAACAACTTTCGCTTAAGTTCGGCGAAGTTCGTCAAAAATCTGTACATTTTTAGGATAACAGTCCATAATTATTAAATGGATGCGGAAAATGCAAATGCTAAGAATATCTTGATTGTGCATGGGCCCAATTTGAATCTGTTGGGGGTTCGTGAGCCGGAGATTTATGGTGGTAATACGCTGCAAGATATTAACAGAAATTTGAGTAAATTAACTGAAAATACTGGTATTAGGCTGGACTTTTTTCAGAGTAATGCTGAATATGCTTTGATAGATAGAGTTCAGCAAACGATGCATGATGAAACAGATTTTATCATTATCAATCCGGCTGCCTATACGCATACCAGTATTGCGTTGCGTGATGCGCTTGCGGCGGTAAAATTGCCTTTTATCGAAGTGCATTTATCGAATATCTATTCTCGTGAATCTTTTCGTCAGCGATCTTATTTTTCGGATTTGGCAATTGGCGTTATCAGTGGTTTAGGTGCTAAAGGATACGAACTGGCACTGAGATATGCGATGACATCTGATTGACCGGGTGCCGGTTATAAATAGTTTTAAACTTCAATTTTTATTGCAATGTAGTCTTCGCACATTTTTACACTAGAGCAGTGTTGATTTTTAGTTATAGAACTACCTTAAAGCGAGGCAATGTCTCGGGAGATTGGATATGGATTTAAGAAAGCTTAAGAAGCTCATCGAATTGGTTGAAGAATCAAGTATTGCAGAACTGGAAATTACGGAAGGTGAGGAGAAAGTTCGCATCAGCAAATCTGGTTCCGGGGTGCAGAATTATGCATTTCTACCGCCTGCTATGCAACCGATGATGCCTCCTGCCCAACAGTCGGCATCGGTACCCGTTTCGGAAACTGATAAGATTTCTGAAACCTCGGATGCAAATAAAAATTCATTGCCTGATGGTCATGTTGTTAAATCCCCCATGGTTGGAACGTTCTATCGAGCCGCCTCACCAGGAGCGAACCCATTTGTGGAAATCGGACAAAGCGTCAAGGTGGGCGATACGCTATGCATTATTGAAGCGATGAAATTGCTGAATGAAATTGAAGCCGATAAAAATGGTGTTATCAAAGCAATCTTGCTGGAAAATGGGCAGCCGGTTGAATACGGTGAGCCTTTATTCGTCATACAATGATCGCCGAATAGAGATCGGATAACTATGTTTGAGAAAATTCTGATAGCAAACCGTGGCGAAATTGCCTTGCGGATTCAGCGTGCTTGTCGTGCGATGGGCATCAAAACTGTGGCGGTGCATTCTGAGGCCGACGCGGAAGCAAAATATGTCAAATTGGCCGATGAGTCGGTGTGTATTGGTCCAGCACCAGTGGCGCAGAGTTATCTTAATGTCCCGGCGATTATCAGTGCGGCGGAAGTAACCGATGCAGAAGCGATTCATCCCGGTTATGGATTTCTGTCAGAAAATGCAGACTTTGCCGAGCGGGTGGAAAAGAGCGGTTTTGTGTTTATTGGTCCGCGGCCGGAAACGATTCGCTTAATGGGTGACAAGGTCAGTGCTAAGAATGCTATGAGAAAAGCCGGTGTACCCTGTGTGCCGGGATCAGATGGCGCGTTACCTGAGCACATCGATGAGATTAAGAAAGTTGCGCGGGAGATCGGCTACCCCATCATCATTAAGGCTGCCGGTGGTGGCGGTGGGCGCGGTATGCGGGTTGTACATACGGAAGCTGCTTTGTCCAATGCAGTGATCATGACGCGCAATGAAGCGCAAGCGGCATTTGGCAACCCGGTAGTCTACGCAGAAAAATTTCTGGAAAATCCACGGCATATTGAATTTCAGTTATTGATTGACGAACATGGCAACGCTGTTCACCTAGGTGAAAGAGATTGCTCCATGCAGCGCCGTCACCAGAAGATTCTCGAAGAAGCACCTGCCCCCGGCATTTCTGAAAAATTGCGCAATAAAATCGGCGAGCGTTGTGCGGATGCTTGTCGCCGTATTAAATATCGCGGTGTGGGTACATTTGAATTTTTATTTGAAAACAATGAATTCTATTTCATTGAAATGAACACTCGCTTGCAGGTGGAGCACCCGGTGACGGAAGCCATTACCGGCATCGATCTGGTACAAGCACAAATCAATGTTGCCGCCGGTCATGTGTTACCGTTCAGCCAAAAGGATGTCACGTTCAAGGGACATGCGATCGAGTGTCGCATCAACGCCGAGGATGCTTATAAGCTGACGCCTTCCGCCGGACGTATTACGCAATATCATGCACCAGGCGGCCCCGGCGTCAGGGTTGATTCGCATGTTTACCATAATTACATGGTGCCGCCTTATTATGATTCCATGATCGGCAAAATCATTACTTATGGAGATACGCGTGAACAAGCGATTGCGCGCATGCGCATTGCCTTATCCGAAATGGTGGTCACTGGTATCCATACAAACATCGCATTGCACCGGGATTTGCTCGCCGATGCATCTTTCTTGCGCGGCGGTGTCTCGATCCACTATCTGGAACAGAAACTTGCCTTGCATAATAAGACCAATTGATAAGCAATCAATTGGTTACATGCAATCTGATTGCTGACAATCTCTATAAAAACGCATGTCCTGGGTTACGCTGATTATCAAAGCTGATGCGGCGCATGCTGAACGACTGAGCGATGCGCTGATGGCACAGGGTGCACTGTCAGTGGATATTCATGATGCCGCCGCCGATACGCAAGCTGAGCAAATGCTGTTCGGAGAACCTGGAGAGCCAAGCGGTGAGATTTGGCAGAATGCCGAAGTGTCTGCGCTGTTTAATCAGGATGCAGATATCGATGAGATTCTGCGCAATATAACCCACACTGCGCAACTCGACAGTCAACCTGATTACCGTCTGGAACGTGTTGAAGAGCAGGATTGGGTGCGTTTGACCCAGTCGCAGTTTGATCCGATCCGGATATCCCAGCGTTTATGGATTGTGCCAACCTGGCATCAATCGCCCGATCCTGCCGCGATCAATCTGATACTCGACCCCGGACTGGCTTTTGGCACGGGTAGCCATCCTACCACGCAATTGTGCCTCGGTTGGCTGGACCAGAATCTGCAGCCCGGAGACAAAGTCATTGATTATGGTTGCGGCTCCGGGATACTGGCCATTGCAGCGCTAAAGCTGGGTGCGGATCATGTCACCGGTATTGATATCGATCCCCAAGCGATCGCAGCCAGTCAGGAAAATGCATTGCGCAATCAGTGCGATCCATCCAGATTTGTTTTTACAACAACGCATCAAACCGTTCAGCAAGGTTTGCAACCGGACGAGCAAGTGGATGTTGTGGTTGCCAATATTCTGGCGAATCCTTTGATCCTGTTGGCGCCGATCCTTGCGCAGGCAGTCCGGCAACACAGTCATATCGTATTGTCGGGGATTCTGAAAGAACAAGCCGAAGAAGTCCGGGATGTTTATCAACAATGGTTTGATATGTGCATTGCCGACGAACAAGAAGCCTGGGTGCTGTTAACCGGGATCAAAAGATGAAATAATCATCGCCTCAACCAGGATTGTAAACTGGTGCAGAAAAAATTAAATTCCTATCTCATTAACTGGTTGTTGACACCCAATGCGGTCAAATACAGGAAGTAGCGTATGGCACTCGTGACACTCTGTCCTGATTGTGGCACTACTTTCCGTGTCAATGCTGTGCAATTACAAGCGCATAGCGGTGATGTGCGCTGCGGACATTGTCAGCAGGTATTCAACGGATTTGCTACATTGATTACCGTCAGTGAATCGGTCATTGAATATCCATCCCAGTTTCAATCATCACCCATCAGCGAGCCCGAAGCGCTCGCGGTACCCGTAGTACCCACAGTATCTGCAGAAAGTTTTGCAGTAACCGCGAATGCCGATGATGTCATGGATTTGCCGATTGCTGCAGATTCGAATCAAACAGCCATGGCAACTTCGGATGATTTCCTAACCGCTGAGGAGCCGCGCAAGCAATCACAGGGTAGGTGGGGGGCAGCGAATGTTTTTTTACTGCTCTTGCTGATTGGGCAAATAGCGTATATCAATCGCACCGAACTGACGATCATTGCGCCTGGGGTCAGGCCGTATTTAGAGCGATACTGCGCGATTATGGCCTGCACTGTACCTTATCCTCAGGATATCAAGCAATTGGGTATTGAAGCATCGGATTTGCAAAAAAATATCCTGCGGCAACCGGAAGTCGCAATGCTGTCGGCAATCATCCGCAATCACGCGCCTTTCCCGCAAGCATTGCCCGCATTACAGCTCTCTTTATTGGATGAACACGATCAGGTAATTGTGAGCCGTATTTTTACAGCGCAGGATTACTTGCAGGAAGAAAATAAATCGTTGCAATTTATTGCAGCCCAGCATGAGATTGAAATCCGGTTGGATTTTGACAGCAGCAATCTGGATGTTCTGGGTTATCGCTTGTTGTTGCTTTATCTTTAACAAGCTGTTGAAAAACTATCTGCGTTGCCGCTACGGTGTTAAAAAAAGCTCAACATGCTCATTTATTAGGTGTAATCTGTGTTTTCTTGCCTGCTTTTGCCTGGTATCGGCTGCCTCGAAAATATTTTTTCAACGGCCTGTTAATCGACTCTCACAAGTAGCGTGCGGAAGCTAAGGTATAATGGCGCATTCATCTTTTCTTACACATGTTTTCATCAATGAATAAAAATCCTCGCACTGCTTTACTGGAAAGTCTGTTTGCGCAACGCATCCTGATTTTGGATGGCGCGATGGGCACGATGATTCAGACCTTCAAGCTTACCGAAGCGGATTTTCGCGGTCAGCGTTTCGCCGATTTCCCGCATGATCTGAGAGGGAATAACGATTTGCTGACCCTCACGCAGCCGGAAATTATTCGGTCGATTCATGCCGGTTATCTGGAAGCGGGTGCGGATATCATCGAAACCAATACATTCAATTCCAATGCGGCTTCGATGGCTGATTACCACATGCAGGATTTGGTGTATGAATTGAATTTTTCCGCAGCAAAACTGGCGCGCGAGACAGCGCAAACCTTTGAAGCCAAAACACCGGAAAAGCCGCGTTTTGTTGCCGGTGTGATCGGACCTACCACCAAAACTGCGTCCATTTCTCCGGATGTCAATGATCCCGGTTTTCGTGGCATTACCTTTGATCAGTTAGTCGCCGATTATACGGAATCCATTTGCGGGCTGGTCGATGGCGGGGCGGATATTCTGCTGGTTGAAACCATTTTCGACTCGCTCAATGCCAAAGCTGCGTTGTTTGCCATTGATCAATATTTCGAAGATCATGACATACGTCTGCCGATCATGATTTCAGTCACGATTACCGATGCCTCCGGACGTACGCTGTCGGGACAGACGCCGGAAGCGTTCTGGAACTCGGTGAGCCATACCCGGCCGTTATCGGTCGGTATCAACTGTGCGCTGGGTGCCGAGCTCATGCGTCCTTATGTGGAAGAACTGGCCGGTGTGGCGGATGTGTATACCAGTGTGCATCCGAATGCCGGCTTGCCGAATCCTTTATCGGAAACGGGCTACGATGAATCGCCGGAATATACTGCGAGCCAGATCAAAGGATTCGCGCAGTCGGGCTTTGTGAATATTGTCGGTGGTTGTTGCGGCACCACGCCGGCGCATATCAAGGCGATCGCGCAAGCCGTTGCGGATATCGCACCGCGTAAAATACCTGAAATTCCCAAGAAATTACGTTTGTCCGGCCTGGAGCCACTGAATATCGGGGATGATTCCTTGTTCGTCAATGTCGGCGAGCGTACCAATGTGACAGGTTCCCGGGCATTTGCCCGCTTGATACTCAACGATGATTATGCAGAAGCGTTGAATGTGGCGCGCAGCCAGGTTGAGAATGGTGCGCAGATTATCGATATCAACATGGATGAAGCCATGCTGGATTCGCAAAAAGCCATGGTGACTTTTCTGAATCTGCTGGCAGCCGAGCCGGATATCTGCAAAGTGCCGATTATGCTCGATTCCAGTAAATGGACGGTGATTGAAGCGGGCTTGAAATGCGTGCAAGGCAAACCCATTATCAATTCCATCAGCATGAAAGAAGGCGAAGCCGAATTTATCCATCATGCCAAATTGGCCCGCCGCTACGGTGCGGCGGTAATTGTGATGGCGTTCGATGAGCAGGGGCAGGCTGACACGCTGAAACGCAAAGTCGATATCTGCACGCGCAGTTATCACTTGCTGGTCGACCAAATTGGATTCCCACCCGAAGATATCATTTTTGATCCGAATATTTTCGCGATCGCGACGGGGATTGAAGAGCACAATAATTATGGCGTCGATTTTATCGAGGCTACCCGCATTATTAAACAGACCTTGCCGTATGCCAAAATAAGCGGCGGGGTGTCGAATGTGTCGTTTTCCTTCCGTGGTAACGAGCCGATCCGTGAAGCGATTCACACCGCTTTCCTGTATCACGCGATTAAGGAAGGCATGACGATGGGCATTGTCAACGCCGGGCAACTGGGGGTTTATTCGGATATTCCCGCAGAATTGCTGGAAAAAGTCGAGGATGTCATCCTGAATCGGCGTGCGGATGCGACCGAGCGTCTGGTTGAATATGCAGAAAACTTCAAAGGTAAGAAAAAAGAACAAGTTGAAGACTTGGCCTGGCGCGATGAGCCACTGCAACAGCGGCTGACGCACGCGTTGGTCAGAGGCATTTCCACGTTTATTGTGGAGGATACCGAAGCAGCCCGTGTGGAGATTGAAAATAAGGGGGGCCGTCCGATTCAGGTGATCGAAGGGCCGTTGATGGAAGGCATGAGTGTCGTCGGTGACCTGTTTGGCGCGGGTAAAATGTTTTTGCCGCAGGTGGTTAAATCCGCGCGCGTGATGAAACAGGCAGTCGCCCATTTGTTACCTTTTATCGAAGCCGAAAAGAAATTATCGGGTGATAACAAGCCGAAGGGAAAAATTGTCATCGCCACCGTCAAGGGCGATGTGCACGATATCGGCAAGAATATCGTCACCGTGGTTTTGCAGTGCAACAACTATGAAGTCATCAATATGGGCGTGATGGTGCCGAGTGCGCAGATTCTGGATATGGCGCGACGTGAGAAAGCCGACATCATCGGTCTGTCCGGATTGATCACGCCGTCGCTGGAAGAAATGGCGCATGTCGCCAAAGAAATGCAGCGCGAGGGATTTACCATTCCATTGCTGATTGGTGGCGCGACCACTTCACGGGTACATACCGCGGTCAAAATTGCGCCGCACTATGAGGGGCCGACTGTATGGGTGCCCGACGCCAGCCGTGCGGTGGGCGTGTGCAGTAATTTGCTGTCTCAGGATTTGCAAGCAAGCTATGTGCAGGAGATTAAGGATGAATACGAGAAAGTGCGCACGCAGCACAAAAATAAGAAAGGGCCGGCGAAACTGCTGACGCTGGCCGAAGCGCGTGCCAATGCGTATCAGACCGACTGGAAAAATTATCAACCGTATCAACCCGAACTGATCGGTATCCGCACGCTGAATAATTACCCGTTGGAAAAGATTGTTCCATATATCGACTGGACGCCTTTCTTCCAGGCTTGGGAGCTCGCCGGACGTTATCCGGATATTCTGCAGGATGAAGTGGTTGGAGAAACGGCGAGCCAGTTATTTCGCGACGCGCGGACGATGCTGAAGAAAATCGTCGAGCAAAAATGGCTGAGCGCCAACGCGGTGATCGGTTTGTTTCCGGCCAATTCTGTCGGCGACGATATCGAGATTTACACTGATCAAACGCGCAGTAAACTGGCCATGACGTATCATTGCCTGCGCCAGCAAGATCAAAAACCCACAGGCAAACCCAATCGCTGTTTGTCCGACTTTATTGCACCGAAGGAAACCGGCATCAAAGATACCATCGGTTTGTTCGCCGTGGGTGCCGGATTTGGCATTGATGAGCGCGTCAAAGCCTTTGAGGATGCCAATGATGATTACAGCGCAATTATACTCAAGGCGCTGGCGGATCGTTTGGCCGAAGCTTTTGCCGAGCATATGCACTCACGGGTGCGGCGTGAATTCTGGGGTTATGCTAAGGATGAAACCTTAACCAATGAGCAATTGATCAACGAAGAATATCGC
The DNA here is from genome assembly GCF_024282095.1 of Nitrosomonas sp. Lineage (GTDB taxonomy): Bacteria > Pseudomonadota > Gammaproteobacteria > Burkholderiales > Nitrosomonadaceae > Nitrosomonas. The sequence continues at coordinate 8,304 of NZ_JAMWZS010000053.1, read as the reverse complement.
GGTATTCGGCCTGCGCCGGGGTATCCCGCCTGCCCGGATCACACCGAAAAAGGCCCGTTGTTCGCTGTCCTGAATGCGACTGAGAATGCCGGTATCATTATCACAGAATCCTTTGCCATGGTGCCGACCGCAGCAGTGTCCGGTTTTTATTTTGCACATCCTGATTCAACCTTCTTTGCCGTCGGAAAAATCGGCAAAGACCAAGTGGAAGACTATGCGAAACGGAAAGATTGGGCAGTGGAGGAAGCCGAGCGATGGCTGGCGCCCGTACTGGCGTATGAGCGATAAGTTTTTTGCAAGATTGCTTGAATGCCCGCCCATTAATCGGTTAGTCAAAACTGATCAATGTAAACTGATACGATTGCGGATTGGTCAATTGCATCACTACATTATGAACAACTGTAGACGCATTGATCATCACCGACGGAATGCGTAATTCGCCGTTCTGGCTCGAAAAAGTTGCGATATCGGCTGGTTTTGTCGGCAATGTCGTGATGGTGGCCTGATCAAGCTCAAATACGTAATTCGGACTGTCTTCGATCAACCGTAAACTGACTTCGAGTGCTGCGTCCGTGCCAATATCAACCGCAAAACTTACAATGCCCTCACTGAATACACCTGTTGCATCGGTGACTGCGATTTGATTTATCTGCACGAAGTTGCTGACTAAAACCTGTGTGCCGTTGAAATTGATCAGCGGTACAGGTGTGGAACTGCCGCCAAGATTGAGACTGGTAGGCCGTAAAGCTGCAATGGCATCAATGACATTCATTCCATCAAAAATAACGCGCCCGAACACCGTAAAGCCACCATTCTGGAAATCCAGATTCCGGGAGTTTTCATCAGACAGATTGACAAACCATTGACTGGTAGCACTGTCGGGATGATCGGGAAGTTTCGCCATGGCAACGGTGCCGCGCGTATTGGAAATTTTGAACTCATTGGTGATCGGAGGAAATGTAGTAACGGGAGCGAGTGTTTTTCCATTGCTACCATCAACAAGCTTGTAGCCGCCACCTTGAATGACAAAACCGGGTATGCTGCGGTGAAAGATGCCATTGTTGTAGGCGCCGCTGTTGATGTAATCGATAAAATTAGCGGTCGTCAGCGGTGTTTTTGTTTCAAAAAGCTCGATACAGAATTGCCCCATATTGGTACTGAAACAAGCGATCGGATTAGCTTTTGCGATGGTTGGTGACAGCAACAGGCAAGCAAATAATGCAGTTTTATAATACTTTTGAATAAAATACATAATGATCGCCCATTAAAGTTAAAAATGAATTCTACGCATAGGAATCCACGAGAAGCAATTGTTTTATGATTGATAAGTTTTGGGTTTGTATCAAGAGATACAAGTTAGAATGTAGAAATATAAAGGCTTTTTAAATGCAACGTAGATAGCAGCAATGGAACTGATCAGCATTTCAGTGGTTTTGATGATGGCGTTGTTTGTTAGAATTCTGTTAAAATACGAAATTCTATAAAAGTATCAAGCAAGGAATCGTTGTCATGGCTTATGTAGTAACTGAAAATTGTATTAAATGTAAATATACCGATTGTGTGGATGTATGTCCGGTAGATTGCTTTCGCGAAGGCCCCAATTTTTTAGTCATTGACCCGGATGAGTGTATCGATTGCACGTTATGCGTTGCAGAATGCCCGGTGGAAGCAATTTATGCTGAAGATGATGTGCCCGATGAGCAATTGGATTTTATTGGGCTGAATGCTGAATTGTCTAAAAAATGGCGCCCAATTATTGAGAAAAAAGATGCACTGCCTGATGCGGATGATTGGGCAAGTGTTAAAGACAAACTGGATCAACTGCAACGCTAAGCAGAAATGGCGGTAATTTAGATACCGCACATGTCTGGCTTTTCACAATTCCCGCAAATCCCCTTTAGTGAGGTTTTTAGGCGCATAAATGCCGGTGCTACGGTTATAACACCAAACCGCAGGCTTGCATTGGCGCTTAAAGCAAGATTCAACCAAGAACAAGTCAATGGAAAAGCGGCGGCTTGGTATACAGCCGATGTCCTGCCGCTGACATCTTTAATTGAACGTATTTATTTTAATGCGCTTTATTCAAAGCAGGCATTAACGTTACCTTTGTTACTCTCTGCGGCACAGGAACAAGTGCTGTGGGAGTCGGTCATTCAATCCTCTGCGGCGGGGAAATCGTTACTGCAGATTCCGCAAACAGCGCAATCGGCTCGCGAAGCATGGCAACTGGCACACGCATGGCAGCTTAAACGTCATCTCCACGATTTTTATCCGAATGAGGATGTTAAGGCATTTCTGGATTGGGCGGAATCTTATCAGCATATCACTCAGCGCAACGGACAGACAGATCAAGCGCGTATTGGTGATCTGCTCACAGAGCACTATGAGTCTCTCGACATAAAAAAACCATTGTCGCTGATTTGCTATGGTTTTGATGTGATTGCGCCACAATCCATTACCTTTTTAAACAAACTTGCTGCTACTGGATGTGAAGTTGTAACCGTCGGCCCGGCAGCCGATGATCAGCAGTACTTGCGTAATGTTCAGTGTGTTGAAAGTATCAGCAGTCGTGATGAGATTTATCAGGCGGCCGTATGGGCACGGGCTAAAGTAGAAGCGGATCATGCAGTTCGTGTCGCTATCGTGGTGCCGGCATTAGCCAATTACCGCAGTGCATTGATGCGGATTTTTACCACAGTCATGCAGCCGGATATCAGGCTTGCGCTACCGGGCGCTATACATCCAGTTGTTCCTTTCAATATTTCATTGGGTCTAGCATTAACGTCTTATCCATTGATTGAGACGGCATTGGTGGTACTTGCTCTGTTGGATCGGGAGGTGGAGTTTAGTCGTGTGAGCCATTGGCTGCGTTCCCCATTTCTTGCCGGAGCGGAAGCGGAGATGGGGCAGCGCGCCTTACTGGATATGCGTATACGCCGATATGCCGAACCTGTGATTACGTTGGCACGATTACTTGTGCTCGTACAGCAAGCAGGCGGTCAAACAGACTGCCCGGTTCTGCTGCAACGCTTGTCGGCATTAGCTGCATTCCGCCAAACACAGTTACCCAAATCTGAGAGCCACACTGTATTTGCCAAAATCATCTCGGAAGTATTACAGATTGTTGGCTTTCCCGGAGAGCGCAGTCTGAATTCCACGGAATACCAAACAGTTAGTAAATGGCAAACGCTCGTTGCGGATTTTGCGACGCTCGATCATGTAATTGCAAAAACCAGCTATCACGAGGCCATTAGTCGTTTGAAAAGAATAGCCGGTGATACATTGTTTCAACCGGAAACGCCGGAAGTGCCCATTCAAATTCTCGGGGTGCTGGAAGCTGCCGGGATGGAATTTGATTATCTATGGGTCATGGGATTATCGGATGAACAATGGCCTTTGCGTGCTCGTCCCAATCCATTTCTGCCGCCGGAGTTGCAACGTAAGGCAAAGCTGCCATTGGGTTCTACGCTGGAATCATCGGCTTACTGTCAACGCTTGACGGATGGATGGCTATCCAGTGCCAAAGAAGTTATTTTAAGTTATCCAAAATATAGTGACGATCGTGATGGGCATGAGTTAAAACCCAGTCCGCTGATTCAATCGATACCGCAAGGAAAGCTCACGCTCCCTGTGATTGCGCAGCATCGTGATCTCATAATTCAATCCTGCGAATTGGAACGGATCGATGACAGTCAGGCGCCGCCGCTGGATAAAGGAGCGATGACGCAAGGTATCAAAGGCGGTACGTCGGTCATCAAGGATTACGCCGCATGCCCATTTCGCGCCTGGGCCAAGTATCGATTACATATCCAAAACCAAGAGGTGCCGCATGTCGGTTTAAATGCGATGGAGCGGGGCTCATTGGTACATCAGGTATTGGCGCAGTTATGGCGTCAGCTACAAACCAAGGAAGCGCTCGATGCCATCAGCGATCACGATCTTGAGAATATGCTGACCAGCGCTGCCAACAGTGCGGTTTTACAGATACGGCAGTATCGGCCGGTTGCGCTTTCAGGCCGTTTTGCACAGGTTGAGCAGCGACGCTTGGTGCGTTTGGCACGTGAATGGCTGGTTGAAGAAAGAAAACGTGGTTATTTTACGGTGATCGCGACGGAGGAGAAGCGCACCATCCGGATCGGTGATTTGGTGTTGAGCGCGCGTCTGGATCGCGTCGATGAGTTGGAAGATGGACAACACATCGTGATTGACTATAAAACCAGCAAGCAATCCATTCAGACAATGCTCGGAGAGCGCCCGGACGAACCCCAACTGCCTTTATATCTGATTATGACCGAAGAAACACAACAGCAGGCTGCCGGCGTTGCATTTGCTGCCATCAAGCGAGGTGACATGGGATTTGCGGCGATTGTGCGGGATGCGGATTTGTTGCCGGGTGTGAAAGCTTTTTCCCAATTGAGCGCATGCAAGCCATTTAATACGTGGGAAGACTTGATTGTAGAATGGCGCAAGCATTTGACAAATCTGGCGGCGGGTTTTTGCAGCGGCGATGCCAGAGTAAATCCGAAAAATTTCCCGGCAACTTGTGAATATTGCGATATGCAATTGTTTTGCCGGATTCATGAACGGGTTGGCGATAATTCGATTGAGCAGGACGATGAAAATGCCTGATACGGTACCGATTCCGGATGCAGATGAGCGCTATTGGGCGCTTGATCCTACGCAATCGTTTATCGTGCAGGCACCGGCCGGATCCGGCAAGACAGCGTTGTTGATTCAACGTTATCTGCGATTGCTGGCCTGTGTTGATGCACCGGAAGAAATTGTGGCGATTACATTTACGCGAAAAGCCGCAGCAGAAATGCGTGCACGTGTGTTAGCCGCACTGGAAATTGAAAAGCAGCCGGCTGATACCGATACTGCTTATGAAAAACTGAATCGTGAGCTATCGGCTGCTGTTTTGCAGCGGAACCGGCAGGCTGGTTGGCATATCGCTGAGAATCCGGAGCGGCTACGAATACAAACAATCGATTCGTTATGTGCTGCATTGACACGGCAAATGCCAATGTTGTCAAAGTTCGGCGCACAGCCTGAGACGGCTGAAGATGCTGCAGATTTCTATCTGGAGGCAGCGCGGGCTACCTTGGCGTTGGTGGAGCTGGACCATGCAATTGCGCATGATGTGGAACGATTGCTCGAACATCTGGATAACGACATGGCGCGCATTGAGGCATTGCTCGCCGAGATGCTGGCAAAGCGTGACCATTGGCTGCGCCATCTACATGGCAGAAATCGAGAAGAACTGGAAACATCCTTGCAAAATTCGCGCCGCAATGCATTGCAATTTGTTTCCCGGTCATTTCCGGAGGCAATGCACAATGAACTGCTGAAATTGCTGTATTACGCGGCTGCCAATCTTATTGCTGAAAGTAAGTCTTCAGCAATTACCTTCTGTGAGCACCTGAAAGCAGTGTCGGAAGCGGATATTGAGCATTGGCATGGAATCGCTGAGTTGTTGCTGACGAAGGAGGGCGATTGGCGAAAAAGAATTTCTGTTAAAGAAGGCTTTCCATCCGGTAATACCAAGGCCGAAAAGGATGCAGCAAAAGCGTGGAAGAATCGATGGGAAGCTCTGATTGATTTGCTGAGTCCGGAAGATGCGCTCCGGCAAGCGCTGCATGAGTTGCGCCAATTGCCGCCGCCTTGTTATTCCGATAAACAATGGGAAATACTGGGGGCGATTACCCGGTTGTTGCCTTATGCCGTGGCACAACTCAAAGTCATTTTTCAGGTTAGCGGCAAAGTTGATTTCTCAGAAGTTTCTCAGCGTGCATTGCTTGCACTGGGCGATTCTGAAGCGCCGACCGATTTGGCGTTGGCATTGGATTATCGTATCAGGCATTTGATGATCGATGAATTTCAGGATACGTCAATCAGTCAGTTTAAGTTGATCGAGAAGCTCGTTGCAGGCTGGGAAGCAGGGGATGGACGCAGCCTGTTTGCGGTAGGTGATCCGATGCAATCCATCTATCGCTTTCGTGAAGCGGAAGTAGGGCTTTTTTTGCAAGCACGAAGCACAGGAATTGGTCAATTGGTTTTGCAGCCGATTACGCTCAGCGCAAATTTCCGCTCGCAGCAAGGTATTATCGACTGGGTTAATACGGCTTTTACGCAAATCATGCCTGATCGCGAAGATGTTGTAACAGGTGCAGTGGCCTATACGCCTTCTATTGCAACACACCCCATGTTAGCAGGCGATGCGGTGAAGGTGCATCCTTTGCTTGAAAGAAATGACACGGAAGAAGCACGGCGGTTAGTAGAAATTATCACACAAACGCAGCGCGATGATCCAATCGGTACGATTGCGATTTTGGTGCGTAATCGCGGCCATTTAAGCGAAATTGTTGCGCAAATAAAAGCAGCCAGTCTACGATTTCGCGCCATTGATATTGAATTGTTGCATCATAAACCTGTGGTGCAGGATCTGCTGGCGCTTACCCGTGCATTGATAAATCCTGCTGATCGCCTTGCCTGGCTTGCATTATTGCGCGCGCCCTGGTGTGGTCTTTTACTTAAAGATATTGATGCGCTGATATCTGTTGAGGAAAAAGCAAATAATCGCACTGTTATGACTAAAGAAACGATGATATGGGAATTGATGTGCGATGAAAGCCATTGGCAGGCTGTTTCCGCTGATGCAAGGATCCGCATACAGCGCGTGCGCGAAATACTGAAGCTGTGCATGGATCATCGGCAGCGTCAGTCGCTCCGTGCGACCGTGGAAGCAGCTTGGCAAGCATTGGGTGGTCCGGGTTGTACAAATTCAGTGGTAACTGATCATAATCACGTCGAAAATAATCAGAATGATGCCGAGATCTTTCTGGATTATCTTGAACATCAGGAAATAGCCGGAGATATCCAGGACTTGGCAAAGTTTGAAGCAGGGTTGAGTGCGCTTTATGCCTTACCGGATTTGAATGCGGATGATACCTTGCAGATCATGACGATTCATAAAGCCAAGGGACTTGAGTTTGATACAGTGATTGTACCTGGACTTGGTCGCGCGCCGCGCAACAGTGATAAATGGTTGTTCAAATGGATGGAGCAGCCGAATAGCGAAGCCGCGGATGAGGAAAAACAATCGACGGTTGATTTATTGCTCGCGCCTATTCAGGAAACAGGAACAGAGAAAGATCCAATTTATCGGTGGTTGGAAACATTGGATCGAAGCAAAGCGCAGTTTGAAGCGGATCGCTTACTGTATGTCGCGGCAACGCGGGCAAAAAAGTTTCTGCATTTGTTGGGTCATGTAGGCTTAGAGTCAGATAAAAACATACCTAAGAAACCGATGATTGATTCATTGCTGTACAGGCTCTGGGCAGTTGTGCAGCCAATTTTTAGCGATGCAGCGGAACAAAATAACACATCACGGAATTGTGAGTCGGAAGACAGCGGCGGTGAAGTAACTGTAACTAGCAGAAATATAAACAATCAAGGTATTTATCGATTGAGAGCAGAATGGGAGTTGCCGGATGCTCCCAAATCAATGGCCTGGCAAGAACCCTATGATAGACAACAAATACACGAAGAAATAGAATTTTCTTGGGTAAGTGAAATGGCCCGCCATGTGGGTAATGTGGTGCATCGATGGTTGCAGCAAATTGCAGAAGATGAAATGAATGACTGGAGTGTGGCACGTATACAAACGATGCATTATCAATTCAGGCAGAATTTGCTGGCTGATGGGATGAGTGGAAGTAAAAAAGAAATGGAATATGCGATTGAACGCATCATTTTAGCGCTGACAAATGCTCTTGACGATACGCGTGGGCAGTGGATTTTGGGGTCTCAACAGTTGGCACAAAATGAGTTAAGGATTACCGGTATCGCTAATAATGTGCCAATGAGCTGGATAATTGACAGGACTTTTTGCGATCCCGATGGAATTCGATGGATAATAGATTATAAAACCAGTAGTCATGAAGGTGCTGATATACAAGGTTTTTTAGATCGAGAACAAGTTCGCTACCATCGCCAGCTTAATTACTATGCAGAACTCATGCAACAATTAGATGCACGACCAATAAGACTGGGAATTTATTTTCCATTGATTCGTGGTTGGCGAGAATGGTGAGCATTGAGATGGTAATTTCATTTTTTGGTTAGCGCTGCTGGCAGGATATTTTTGGATAGGGATAATAAAAAAGTTATAAATTTTTTGTGAAGTGGTTTCATTTTTTTAGTCCTTGTAGAGAAAAGGGAAAAGAGGTGGCTAGGCATAAAAATTCCTTGATGTGGAGAATGTTATTTATGACAAATGACTTGACTTTAAGGGGTAAGGTCGAC
>NZ_JAMWZS010000052.1 GCF_024282095.1 Nitrosomonas sp. | reverse complement strand
GTTAATCGGGTGCGTTTATGTATGTTCATTTACAGTATTCTCCCAAATACTGTAAACAACGCTAGTGATTCTTACACCATTGTATCATACTTCACGACACCAATCGTATGCATTGCAACTAAAATTAGTTGAATTGCCTAATACCCGATAACGATCATCTTTTTTCTTGCTTTTACACCCAACCAACCACTATAAAACCAGTCACCTTAAGGTCGTTAGTATCATTTATTAGGCCTAATCATGCCTTGCATGAATCGGTATCCATCTTACAAGAAATATTGAAACCATCCCGCATGTGAATAAATTGTAAATATATTGTGAACTTTTTGTGAATAGTGGTATCTTATGTTTACAAAGTTTTTCATATTATTAATTAACTCATATAAAGGATATTTTCATGAAAACATTTCAAGTGCTTTTTATGTCGGCAGTAATTGTTAGCGGCGCTGTTTTTGGTGTACTGTCTATGTTTGAATTGCCACTGCCTACAACTCCTATGGAATGGGTCGTTTCCGATGTTATTCTGGGAGCCATTCTGTATCTAGTCTACATGGTCATTGCAGGTTTCAGTTCATCCAAAACTAAAGTACGCCATAGTTTGAAAAAAGTTACTGCATAACAACTCTTAAATCAAATAGATTTAAATACCCCCGCCGCTTGCGGTGGGGATATATTCTTAAAAATTCCTAATTATCAGCTCGGATCTACGAGCGGGCCAGTCGGCTCCACCTATTGTATAAGTAATTTCAGTTGTCTCCACGGCCATTCCATCGAATGCTTTTCGCATTTCCGGGATGTCGTTCACTGAGATGCCTTTTATCGTCCTGGCCTGTCCGGCCATCTGGTCATATTGATTGAGAATTTTGCGCAGTGCTTGAAGATTTTGCAAAGCTGCCGGTAATTCAGGAATGAATACACACTTTGCCACCCCAAAAAACAACGGGAGCCCAAGCCCCCGTTCTGGATTAAATTACATTCTGAATTACACAGCAGTTTCTTTTCTGCGACGTGTTATCAACCCAAGCAAGCCCAAACCAACCAATAGCATGGCATGAATTTCTGGTTCTGGAATTGGAGGTATATCTTCAACTTCAGCATAGTCATAGCGAACATGTGATTCCCAGATGGCTCCTAATCCGACACCGCCAGTCAGTATAGGGTTAGGATCGGTGATATCAATCAGTTGAGTGCCATTGATTGCAACCTGAATGTGATTACCAATTGCCCAAATGTCTACTACATTATCTTGATTCGCTATTACTCCGGGAAACGGAGAAATTGTTTCAAGTTCGCTGAAATTATTATCAGCATAACTTCCTAACGTAGCTGTTCCACCGCCGTTATTGCCTGGGCCACCGCCCCAGATTGGCGTATCAATCGAAAGACGATAGAAAGTCCCTGTTGTCCAAGCATGAAAATCCTGAACCCGGAAAGCTATTTCACCGCGAAACCAATTGTCGCCCCCTCCATCCGCAATGAAGTGGGTACTAAAATGGTAATTCGACCAAGAGCTTCCTTCTCCGGCGACTATCCATCCGTCTCTGGAGCCACCAGTCGACCCAAATATATCGACATACCCGCCATTTACCTCAGCAAATCCTTGCTCTATGTGCCATTCTGGAGAAAGGGAAGTACCGTTAAAATTTTCATCGAGTAGCACTGCGGCGTTTGCAGAGTTCGTCACCAATAAGCAAGCAATTGAAAAGATAGTTTTCTGTATTTCTTGATATTGCATAATTGACTCCTTTTATGCTTAACATATTGATAATAAAACGATGAATTACATTGATGTTCTCGGATTTTATGTATAGATATTATTTCTAAACGACCATTCTATTATCAATATATTATTGTTTATTGTATGTCAGCTTGATGTAAGTCAACAAAAGGAACGAATGGCAAGAATAATTATTAATGACTAATCGTATTAATACCAGAACCAGAAGTCTTATCGGAACTACTGGCAATGTTTGTTATTGGAAGATTGAAACGACAGAGCTGATTAACTAAATTAGTTCTCAACCACTCAACCCATTTAGGTGTTGGGTCTTTTATCGCATGTTTTTTACAATGCAATCGCGCGCTATTGATAAAGCACGGTTACAATTTTTAGAAAAGAAAAAGCACTTAGGATTATTAGTATCTAAGCGCTTGATTTATTGGTGGGTCTGGCTGGACTCGAACCAGCGACCAAGGGATTATGAGTCCCCGTAAATACTCATTCATAGCCGTTGATTGCTATTTAATATAATATACTATATTAGCTATATCAACATATTAACCTAAACCGTGTTATAATTTGTGTTGATTGAAATTCGTTAAAATTGAATTTAATTTCCTACACAGTGGCTACACAGAATGGAACATCAGAACTTTACTGCACAACGGGTTGCGAGCTTCCAATGTGCGCCAGATAAAAGACAAAGTCTATTTTGGGATGCAAAAACCCCCGGCCTAGGATTACGGGTCACTGGCACAGGCGCAAAAAGCTATATTTTCGAGACTAAGCTACACGGAAAAACACTACGTATAACCATCGGCAGTCCCGCGTCATGGCCACTCAGTAAAGCGCAAGAGGAAGCCGCACGACTCAAGGTAATGACCGACTCAGGCCAAGACCCGCGCCAAATAAAAGCTGATGAAATAGCAGCAAAGAAATCCGCCGCAGCAGCTATGACAGCACAGGAAGCTCGCGAAACTATCATAGTTGGCAGAGCATGGAATGAATATATATCAGCTATGAAGCCCACATGGGGAGCCCTTCACTTGCATGACCATGTGCGGGCCATGCAAGCCGGTGGAGAGCAAAGAGCACGAAGCAGTAAACTGACAGAGCCAGGGGCACTTGCATCGCTGGCAGATATCCGTCTTATTGACCTGACCACTGAGTGCATGACAGCATGGGCAAAAATTGAAGGGGCAAAACGACCGGCACGCGCCCGTAATGCTAGAACTTTATTAAGTACATTTCTAAATTGGTGCATAGCGCATTCTATCTATGGCGCAATTGTTACCAGCAATCCAACACAGAGCAAAGAAGTTAAAAAGCATCTGGGTAAAGCCGCGCCAAAAAATGACTCATTACAGCGTGAGCAATTATCAGCATGGTTTAATGCAGTCGAACAAATTCAAAATTCGGTTATATCTACTTATCTACAAACCATGGTGTTAACAGGTGCACGCCCTAATGAATTAGTTTCTGTTCACTGGGGAGATATAGATTTTCAGTGGAATAGTATGACCATAAAAGACAAAGTTGAAGGATTGAGAGTGATTCCATTAACACCGTATGTTGCGCACTTACTGGCCAGCTTGCCACGCCGTAATGAATGGGTATTCAGTAGCCCAACTTCAGCAAGCGGGCACTTGGTCGAACCACGTATTGCACATGATAAGGCGTGTGCGATTGCTGGGCTTGATGTGACACTGCACGGATTACGGCGATCATTTGCCAGTTTGTGTGAGTGGATAGAAATGCCCGCTGGTATCGCTGCGCAGATACAGGGACACAAGCCGCAAGGAGTGCGAGAAAAGCATTACATACGCCGCCCGCTTGATTTGCTGCGCGTTTGGCACGTCAAAATTGAAACATGGATTTTAGGACAAGCCGGGATTGATTTCTCGCCAACGATAACCGCGCTTCATAGAGTGAAGTAAAAGTACTTGTATTTGTCAGAATGTAACTTATAACTCACAAAATGTTCAAAGATTCAGATACATTTCTGATGATGGCTCTGATCCTTTTCAGAAATGGCTGGTAAGCTTGTCAGATTGACAAGCCAGAGCTCGTATTTTGGTTCGAATATAACGACTAGCAGCCGGAAATTTTGGGGATTTCAAACCTATTGCCGAAGGTATCTAGGAAATGCGAAAAGATCATGGCGTGGGCTATCGGTGTTTTACTCCAATGCCTGAGAAAAATGATCTTAATCCTAGCGGGTGGCGATAAACGGAGACAACAAGCTGACATTGAAACTGCGATTGAATATTGGAATAACTGTAAGGGGAAAAATAAAGCATGTTTAAATCATCCCGCCCACATGATGAAGTCGTAGTGGAGTTACTACAAAACGATCCGTCTTTTGCTGATGAATATCTTACCGGTGCACTTGATGAAGCAAATCAACCTGGAGGACGCGAAGCTTTATTAGCGGCATTGCGTCATATCGCGGAAGCGCAAGGCATGGCCACCGTAGCGGAACGCGCAGAAATCCCGAGAGAGAGCCTTTACCGAGCATTATCCACAAAAGGCAATCCAACATAAAAACCCTGCTTGCAGTTATCAATGCAGCAGGTTTAAAGTTGTCTGTACACCGATAGAGAATTCAGTATGAGCGAAATACATAACCCGCCTCATCCCGGAGTGCTACGGGATTGGGTGTAACATCACTAACAAGGGGAATGATGGATACTTACGAATTGCTACTTGACCAAATTTCACCCTTTCTAGCATCTCAATTCTCTAATTTACCCGAAGATTTAAAAGAAAGAATCTCACGGGCTGGAATGGGTGAAAAAAAAATACAAAATATTGCCTCTGAAGTAGAGGAATTCGATTGGGTACATATTGAAGCGGGAAATAAATTTCTAACAGATGATGAAGCAAAAGAAATTGAAGAAGGTGAAGGAATAAGAAAAGGCAAGGGAATAAGAACCAAAACAAAATCGAAACATTATTACATTTGGGACAAACTCTTACCCTTAGAACGGGAATATGAGGTGGCAAGGTATGATTTTAAAAATTGCCCTGGCTTTAGAGAAAAAGTAGCATCAAGTAAATTAGCGGAGGCTATAACACCATATCTAAAAACAAAGTTTTCAGACTTGCCGCAAGAAATGAGAATGAATATTGCTTATGTTGATATTTTCCAGAAATGGGATGAAATATCGACAGACCAACGTAAGCAAATGGCAAGTGATTTTGATGCCAGAATGCAGCCAGGCTATGAAAATTCAGTAAATATAGGATATATAATTGAAAGCTTTAATATCAAAGAACACTGGCATTTATTTGCACAGAAAAAAACGCTATTAGCTGATGAAGCGATACCACTCATGAACGGATTAGATCCTGATTCGTGGGAAGAATACAAGAAAAATGAGAAAGGCTTACCAAAAGATATGATTCGCTCAATTGAACGGTGCTTAAAAATAGCTCTAGCCGACGGACTTGTTAAATGTGCTCCGTCTGAGTGGCTGGTATGGGGGCGCTTTCACGATCTGGATAAGCTAACTATAAGACTTCATGAGTGGTTGCCTGTGCCAAATGTCTGCATGTGGGAATTCTTTGAGTCTGCTGTAAACAATCACGAAGAAGAAACAACTTCACATTTTAATTCAAACACAAAACAAGTATTCAAACAATCAAAATCTACGATAAGTAAAAGTGCAGGGAGGCCGAAAAGTGTCGCATCGAATGCGGCAATTTTAAAGGAAATTATCGTAATTCTTACCGAAGGAAAAAATATTAATCATGATAGATTGCCGGGTAATGCTGGAAATTTACATTATGCTTGCAAGCGAATTACAAGAGAAAAATCGAAAAAGAATATGTTCAATAGATCTTTGAGCACGTTCAAAGAATGGCTTAAAGCTGCTGGGTATAGATTTGGAAATGGCCGAACACCGTCCATTGAAGCTAATTATTGGACAGATTTATGCGTGAAAAATATAGGAAAAATTGATTCTGGAATTTTCACCAAGGATTCTGGTGAAAATTTGCAATAACCAGTACCAACAGAGGATGTTCTGAAAAAAGAAACCTAATTATTATCTAGGTTTTTAATTATTCCCATATTTTTCTTCTTATAAAACATAGATATAAATGTGAGCATCTTAACAAAGCCGAAAGGCAAAGGATGATTCACAATGCAAACAAATCTTTCTCCATTAAAAGCACTCGCTTCGCATAGTCAACAAATATTCCCGCCTCTAGAATCGATAACCCGCCCAACAGTTCCAACAGACGCCGCAGCATTTTATTTGAATCGCAGACCCCAAACCTTACGGGCCTGGGCATGCCTTGAAAATGGAGCTTTACGCCCGGTGCGTATAAATGGCCGACTGGCGTGGAATGTTAGCGAAATAAGAAATTTGCTATCTGGGGGTGAATAATGATCACAAATGAAAACGCCCCGAAAGCTGGCAGGCCCGAGGCGAATTTTGAAACAACCTTCAGCCAAAATAATACTCAAGATCAAGCAGATAGTCAAGGTTCTATTCTTGATGTTTTGGGTAAAAGTCATACCTTTCAAACTTTCGGGGATAAGGATAAAAGTAACAGGCTGGTTAAGGTCATGCACGGTACTTTAGAGGATTGTCGACCGGAGCTAGAAAAACTTAATCGCCAGGGTGCTGGTGTATTTTTTGCTGTGAATGTAACAGATGGCCAGGGAAGAACTACGAACAATGTAGTCCGGGTGCGTGCATTATTTGCAGACTTTGATACGCAAGACTTTAATCGCACTTTTGATAATCTTCCTTTAGTCCCGTCTTTTGATAATCTTCCTTTAGTCCCGTCAATAGTAGTTGAGTCATCTCCCGGAAAACACCACGTTTATTGGATAGTAGAAGACATACTCCCCTTGAATGAATTTAAACCGTGCCAGAAGGCCTTGGCTACCATGCTCCGATCTGATCCAAAGATATGTGACCTGCCTCGTGTTATGCGTGTTCCTGGGTTCCTGCATCAGAAGGGGCAACCATTCATGGTGCGAGAGGTGTTTAACTCAGGTAAACGGTATGCCGCTAAAGCGCTGAAAGAATGGATAGGTATGAGTAATCTGGTAGGAATCCCGAACAAGCCCGTGCCAGTTGTAACGATACCATGCGTGCAGGATGATTTTTATGTGGTAATTGAGTTTGATAATCTTCTACTTAGGCTTCAGTCAGCCGTTGAGGGAAATCGTAACGATACACTTAATAAAGTGGCATATCGTGCTTATGGATTCGTTAAGGTAGGCAGATTGGATAAGGATCATGTGACAAGTAAACTGGAAGATGCCGCCAGTAGAATTGGTCTTGAGCCTTCGGAGGTTACGGCAACACTGCGCAGCGCATGGAAGGGCGCGCCAGTGATTAATGATCTGCCCTCGCTACCTGAATTCAATGAACAGCCAGTAACGGAAGAGGAGGCAATCTCTTGCCTACAATACCCGCCTGGACTCGTTGGGGAAATAGCGAAATATATTATCCAAAGCAGTCGCATGCCAATTAAATCTTTTGCCATTGCTGGCGCCCTAACTACCATCTCTTATTTGAATAGTAATAAAGCTTATGTGGGAGGAAGCGATACAGCTTTGAACCTGTACATATGCTTAGTTGGTGATACAGGACGCGGTAAGGAAGATCCTAGAAAAGCAATTAAACGTTTAATTGATTCGGTGAGAAATGTGTCTCGGGGAGAAAGTATTCAGGAGAGCATAGCAAGCGGCGCAGCACTGTTACGTTCCCTTGAAGGAAATCCGTCAACGTTAATCCTCATTGATGAGTTTGGCATTTATTTGCAAACCGCGCTATCAGAGCGCGGATCAATCCATCAAAAGGATTTGATCAAAGACTTAATGACTTTATACGGACTAGGCCGCTCATTTTTTGCAGGTAAGGCCTATGCTGACAAAAAGCAAAACATCGGCCAGATTGACAATCCTTATATCAATCTGATCGGTACTACGACACCGCTTGAGCTGCTGGATGGCATTACACCCAGGATGATTGATAACGGCTTGCTAAACCGGATTATATTTGTTCAGGCCGATAAAGAAAACCCAATTAATAGAAAGCCTGATACTCGGATAAGTGAAGAACTCAAGCAAAAAATCTCAGCAATCCGCGCTATTGACACTTCAGTCATTGAATATGAAGAAGGGGCATACGACTTGCTCATTCAATTCGCCGAACAGTTAAAAGAAAATGATCAATTTGCAAATTTATGGAGCCGTGCAGAGGAACAAACGATCCGAGTAGCTGGATTACTTGCGATTGGTGACGGAGGAGTTATTAAACGAGAGCATGTTACTTGGGCATGGAGTTATGTTAATGGATCAATCAAAGCTTTCGCCCAAAAGCTTGATAAGGACTTAGCAGAAAACCCGTTCCAGAAGCAGGCTGCGAAGGCATTAGAATTTATTAAGAATGCCATAAATTACTCAAATGATAAACAATTTGGGGAGTATTGCCGACGGGGTTTAATGCCACGGGGCAAATTAACGAAGTTATTGAAAGCAAAATCCAAAGAAGTTGACGAGATCATTATTTATCTAGTGGAAACTCGCCAAATCAGTCATTGTGATGATGGGGGGACTAAATGTTTTTCAGTTCTCTAATTCTCTTCCAGTTCTCTCACAGTAGAGAACTGGGAAATCGTTGCTGGGTAAGGGTTTTAAACAATAGTTCTCTATTCTCTCTCTGTCTCTCTACTAAGTATAAAAATACTTTTTTATGGGGGTGTAATAGAGGACTGGAGAATTGGAGAACTGGAGGCTTAAATCATTGCCCAGTAAGGGAAATACAGTTCTCTCAAGGTCGAGAATTATGAAGAGAATTGAGAACTCCCTCACTTGTTAAAGCAGGAGAAAAGCAATGGCAACAGCAAAAGAAGAACGTGTCCTACTGCACTTGCCGTATTATCTGTAAGCGAGTTTGTCAATCCACTCGAATATAGGCTTCAGCAAGCATTGCTATTAAGGAATAAATGAATCAACATAAATGCATAGTCCAATTACGAAAATTATCTCAGGCGGTCAGACTGGGGTAGATCGTGCTGCGCTGAATTGGGCATTACAAAATAATATCTCTCATGGAGGCTGGTGCCCTAAAGGTCGACGTTCGGAAGATGGCGTAATTTCTGATTGCTATTTATTGCAAGAAACCGAAAGTAAAGGT
The DNA here is from genome assembly GCF_024282095.1 of Nitrosomonas sp. Lineage (GTDB taxonomy): Bacteria > Pseudomonadota > Gammaproteobacteria > Burkholderiales > Nitrosomonadaceae > Nitrosomonas. The sequence goes on along the minus strand of NZ_JAMWZS010000052.1, from coordinate 8,085 downwards.
TATACGCAGCGAACCAAATGGAATGTGCGTGACAGTGATGCTACATTCATTATCACTTTGACTCCAGATTTAACAGGTGGATCGCTATTTACTCAAGGGTACACTCAAAAAATTAATAAACCATGTTTGCATGTATACCCTGACAGTCTTTGGCACGAGCAGATTAAAGTATTCTTAGGAATGCATTCAATCCAAATACTGAATGTGGCAGGACCGCGTGCTTCAAACGCACCAAATATTGAACACTTGTATATGAAGTTATGAATGAAGCAGTAAAAATTTCCTCTTTTGTCTGAAAGATCGGTTTTTTGCATGGCGGTTGATGCTCAGATGCGAAGTGCTGAATAAAACATTAATTCCGCACCACAAATCTTGCTAGGGCATTGAGTAAAGTCGCACTTTAAAAGAACTTTTTACAAATAATGATATCTAAGTATTATTACTAACTAGCCTGATAATGCAGGAGAAAAGCAGGATGGCATCAATTGAAAAACCTAATAGTGGACGGTGGCAATCAGGAAAATCAGGTAATCCAAAGGGGCGCAATCGTTGATCAGGAAAAGTTTCACAGTTTGTTACAAAACCAAGTCAAAAAGAATCAAATCCTAATTTATTAGATTAACAATTACCTAAATTTCACTAATGATTTCGGAAAATAATGATGGGCGGATTTGGTAGTGGTCGAAAATCTGAGATAAATTGTACGGATGTTTGTAGATCAATTGATATACGTCGCTGGCAGCGCCAAGGCAATCTCGTGCCAGGAAATCGTTTCAATGGTCAAACGATAGGCAACGGCAAGAAAATGACATCAATCAGTGTGAGGGTCGAAGTCAGCAAGTTACGTTTGAATTATACTCATCAACGAAACAGCGGTATATCGGATAACGTGGATTATCCGGTTAGTTTACAAATGACATCGTGCCATTATGGAGGAGTGCGCTATTGGTTTACCTGTCCGGCTGATGGATGTGGTCGGCGCGTAGCAATCTTGTACAAAGATAGCAGTTGTAAATATTTCGCTTGTCGACACTGCTATCAGCTCGCCTACCAAAGCCAACGTGAAACAGCTAACGACAGAGCAGATCGCAAAGCTAATAAGATAAAAGACAAGCTGAGCTGGCCGCGTGGCATTTACAATCCAATTGGTGGGAAACCCAAAAGCATGCACTGGAAAACTTATTATCGATTGCTGACCGAGCACAATGATTGCTTAAATCAAGCATTGCTAGGTGTATCGGAAAAGTTGTTGAGTATAAATAAAACGCTCAGGAATATCGAAAAACAAATGTATAAAAAAACTAAATATTGCGATTAAAAATATTCAAATCATTTAGTGATTAGTTTCAGTATGTGACACACGCCACACGACATTACCTACATCATCAGCGACAAGTAATGCACCTGCATTATCAAATGTTACCCCAACCGTCGCCCATGTGCCTCTCCTTTCGTATTTAGAAAGCCGGTAAGAAAATCGCCAAGGTGAAATACTGAAGCAATTGACTATTCCGCAACAAGATTCAGATGCTGAGATTCATAAATTGACAGGAGTAGTGATACAACAATTACGGGCAGCAGGTATAAAAGTATAATTCATTTTCTCTTTTACCATTTAAACTATTCGGGATTCAGCCTCTCGATAAATTGACAGATTCTATCTCCTCAAGATATTTATAAATAAGCAATATTGTTATTTGACTAAATATATTTCTGCATGCAACATGCAGTCTATATATTAGAAATAAATTTCCCTGTACCTGCAAGTCTGACTTATTCAGGGATTCTCTAGCTTCGACCAGAACTCTTCACTGAGCATTAACCGGGGCATCGCAAGCTCGTCTTATTGATAGTATAGGAACTTCAATATGACGAGTTTGCTTCTATTCCTGAAATACTTATCTCAAAACGTCAACAGACCCCAAGACCAGAAGCGTTTACATTGGGGGCAACCCTACACGAAGTACGAAGTCTGACAACTTATCTCCAGGATAATCACGCAAAGTAAAAATGGGGTACACTTGCTTAATCCATGATCAGCGCGCTGAACAAAGCGGGGATTCTGTTGCCGGATTGCCTGAGTTTCCATTAAAACGTACCGGATCGATATAAGCACACAAAAGAAGAACTGATGAAACATAAACCACAAATGATGAAAATGCGTTGGTTGGGCGCGGTAGTGATGTTGGCCCTGTATGCCTCGTCGGCTTGGGCCTTTACCATCGATGATGTCGCAAAACAGGCTCAATCATTAGCCAGCAAAAGCTATGAAACGCCGGAAAGCAACTTGCCCTCCGTTTTCCGCGACATGAAATATGCGGATTATCAGCAGATTCAGTTTAACCATGATAAAGCTTACTGGAGTAATCTGAAGACTCCATTCAAGCTTGAGTTTTACCACCAGGGCATGTACTTCGATTCGCCCGTCGAAATTAATGAAGTAACTGCCACGTCGGTACATAAAATCGAATACAGTCCTGATTATTTCAATTTTGGCGATGTCCAGTATGACAAAGACACGGTGAAAGATCTTGGCTTTTCCGGCTTCAGAGTGCTGTATCCGATCAATAGTAAAAATAAAAACGACGAAGTTCTCAGTATGCTCGGCGCCAGCTATTTCCGCGTGATTGGCGCAGGGCAGGTTTATGGTCTTTCCGCACGCGGCCTAGCTATCGATACCGCTCTGCCTTCCGGCGAAGAGTTTCCCCGGTTCCGAGAATTCTGGATCGAGCGGCCTAAACCGACTGACAAGCGCCTGACAATCTATGCGCTACTGGACTCTCCGCGCGCGACGGGCGCTTACCGCTTTGTCATGATTCTGGACCGCGATATCGTGATTGACGTCCAGTCGAAAGTCTATCTGCGCGACAAGGTCGGCAAGCTGGGTGTTGCGCCGCTGACGAGCATGTTCCTGTTTGGCTCTAACCAGCCTTCTCTGGCGACGAACTTCCGTCCTGAGTTACATGATTCTAACGGCCTTTCCATTCACGCCGGTAATGGCGAGTGGATCTGGCGTCCGCTGAACAATCCGAAACATCTGGCCATCAGCAGTTTCTTCATGGAAAACCCGCAAGGCTTTGGTCTGCTGCAACGTGGCCGCCAGTTCTCGCGTTTTGAAGATCTGGACGATCGTTACGATCTGCGTCCGAGCGCGTGGGTAACGCCGAAAGGGGAATGGGGCAAAGGTAGAGTCGAGCTGGTGGAAATTCCGACCAACGACGAAACCAACGACAACATCGTCGCTTTCTGGACGCCGGATCAACTGCCGGAAGCTGGTAAAGAGATGAACTTCAAGTACACCATCACCTTCAGCCGCGACGAAGACAAACTGCATGCGCCGGATAACGCGTACGTCATGCAGACTCTTCGCTCAACGGGTGATGTAAAACAGTCTAATCTTATTCGTCGACCTGATGGCACGATCGCCTTCGTCGTCGATTTCACTGGCGCGGAGATGAAGAATCTGCCGCAGGATACTCCTGTTGCGGTTCAGGCCAGTACTGATGACAACGGTGAGATCGTCGAGAGCAGCGCGCGTTACAATCCGGTCATTAAAGGCTGGCGCCTGACGCTGCGCGTAAAAGTGAAAGATGTGAAGAAAATCACTGAGATGCGCGCTGCGCTAGTCAATGGTAATCAGACGCTGAGTGAAACCTGGAGCTATCAGCTACCTGCCGATGAATAAGGTAACTGAGTATATTGACGCGCTGCCGCTGACTGACGCTGAGAAAGCGACGCTGCCGACAATTGATATCCGCGCCCTTCATGAGGCGCTGGATTCTGAGCATCATCACTATGCGCGTGAAGATGATTCGCCGCTGGGGTCTGTGAAAGCGCGACTTGAGCAGAGCTGGCCTGATTCTCTGGTTGACGGGCAACTGATTAAAGACGACGAAGGGCGTACGCAACTGGAGGCAATGCCCAAAGTGACGCGTTCATTTATGTCACCGGATCCGTGGCGCACCAATCCGATTGGTCGATTCTGGGATCATCTGTGTGGGCGCGATGTCACGCCGCGCTATGTGTCGCGACTGACGAAGGAAGAGCAGGCTCACGAACAGAAATGGCGCACCGTGGGCACTATTCGCCGCTACATTTTGCTGCTGCTGACGTTGTCGCAAACCGTGGTTGCGACTTGGTATATGAAAACCATCCTTCCTTACCAGGGTTGGGCGCTGATCAATCCGGTCGATATGATTGGCCAGGATGCGTGGATATCGTTTATGCAGTTGCTGCCTTATATACTGCAAAGTGGCATTTTAATCCTCTTCGCTATTCTCTTCTGTTGGATATCCGCCGGTTTCTGGACGGCGTTGATGGGCTTTCTGCAACTATTGATCGGTAAAGACAAATACAGTATTTCCGCTTCGACGGCAGGGGATGTGCCACTTAATCCCGAGCACCGTACGGCGTTGATTATGCCTATCTGCAACGAAGACGTGAATCGCGTATTCGCCGGATTGCGTGCGACCTGGGAATCAGTGAAGGCGACGGGTCAACAACAACACTTCGATGTCTATATTCTGAGCGACAGCTACAACCCTGATATCTGTGTTTCGGAACAGAAAGCGTGGATGGAACTGATTGCAGAGGTTCAGGGTGAAGGCCAGATCTTTTATCGCCGCCGCCGCCGCCGCGTGAAGCGTAAGAGCGGCAACATTGACGATTTCTGCCGCCGCTGGGGCAACCAGTACAGCTACATGGTGGTGCTGGACGCGGACTCGGTGATGTCAGGAGAGTGCCTGACCCATCTGGTGTGCCTGATGGAGGCTAACACGAATGCCGGCATCATTCAGTCGTCGCCGAAAGCCTCAGGCATGGATACCCTCTACGCGCGTTGCCAGCAGTTTGCGACACGCGTTTACGGGCCGCTGTTTACTGCCGGCTTACACTTCTGGCAATTAGGGGAATCACACTACTGGGGCCACAACGCCATCATCCGTGTGAAACCGTTTATTGAACACTGTGCGCTAGCGCCACTGCCGGGTGAAGGCTCTTTCGCGGGCTCCATTCTCTCTCACGATTTCGTGGAAGCGGCATTAATGCGCCGTGCGGGGTGGGGGGTGTGGATCGCTTACGATCTGCCGGGCTCTTATGAAGAACTGCCGCCGAACCTGCTGGATGAGCTTAAGCGCGACCGCCGCTGGTGTCACGGCAACCTGATGAACTTCCGCCTGTTCCTGGTGAAAGGCATGCATCCGGTACACCGTGCCGTGTTCCTCACCGGCGTCATGTCCTATCTTTCCGCGCCGCTGTGGTTTATGTTCCTTGCGCTTTCCACCGCGTTGCAGGTGGTGCATGCGCTCACGGAACCGCAATACTTCCTGCAACCGCACCAGCTGTTTCCGGTGTGGCCACAGTGGCGCCCGGAACTGGCGATCGCGCTGTTAGCCTCGACCATGGTGCTACTGTTCCTGCCCAAGCTGCTGAGTATTCTGCTTATCTGGTGCAAGGGGACGAAAGAGTACGGTGGGTTCATTCGCGTCACAATCTCCCTGCTGCTGGAGGTGCTTTTCTCGGTGCTGCTGGCGCCGGTGCGTATGCTATTCCACACCGTATTCGTGGTCAGCGCGTTCCTTGGCTGGGAGGTGGTGTGGAACTCGCCACAACGTGACGATGATTCCACCCTATGGAGTGAAGCCTTTATGCGCCATGGTTCTCAGCTGCTGCTGGGGCTGGTATGGGCCGTGGGGATGGCGTGGCTTGATCTGCGCTTCTTGTTCTGGCTGGCGCCTATCGTCTTCTCGCTGATTCTGTCGCCGCTCGTCTCGGTCATTTCCAGCCGCGCGTCTGTTGGCCTGCGCGCCAAACGCTGGAAGCTGTTCCTGATTCCGGAAGAGTATTCGCCGCCTCAAGTACTGGTGGATACTGACAACTATCTGGTGATGAATCGCTACCGCACGCTGGACGATGGCTTTATGCACGCCGTGTTTCATCCATCGTTCAGCGCGCTGGCGACGGCGATGGCCACCGCGCGCCACCGCGAGAGCAAAGTGCTTGAGATTGCCCGCGATTGTCACGTTGAGCAGGCGCTGAATGAACCCCCTAACAAACTCAACCACGATCGCCGTCTGGTACTGTTGAGCGATCCGATCATCATGTCGCGTCTGCATTACCGCGTATGGGCGACGCCGGAGAAATACGCTTTGTGGGTGAATTACTATCAGCAGCTGACGCTAAATCCGTTGGCGCTAAAAGCGAAATAAGCCGAGCATTAAAGAAAATACCGGCTATGTAGCAATTAACTGTTGAAATTGTCTTGTTTTCCAAGTGACATTAGGAAACAGAGAGATGATGAAATATGCTGACCGAGATGGTCAATCATTCTATGCCATCCCAGATAGCTTTCAAGGTAGCGTGTCGCTACACCATGAAATCTCGCTATCCATTGTCTGAGCCGGCTGCCATAGGCATTAACATTCTGAATGTGGTAAATATCGTTGATAACGCGTTGACCTGCTGCCACATTGACTGGACGATGAATGATTTTTGCTTCTCTGGCGATCTGTCTGTAAGCGGATATTCCATCCGAAAACCATACACTTCACCTCGTCCAACTGAGGTTTCTAGGAGTCTATCGGGCATAAAGCATTTCGATGATCAACTTGTTAAAATAACAAGCAATTATAACGAGATTATTGGAACAGCCCTATGAGGCATTTCAAGCCTTGCGATCGCAATCAGTTGTACTGTTAGCAACAAATAAATTATCCCTTGCAAAAATTTCTCGACAAGAGAATAATAAAAAAGCGCTGATTTGTTTCGATTGCGGGCGCATTAAAAATGCAGCTAAACCGGAGAACATCAAGCCCGTTCTCTAGCATTATGCCAGAAACGGGTTTTGCTTTTTATGTCGCCAATTTACCGACACTTGCGGGCGACTCATAAATGCAGCTAAACGTCGCTTATGTCCTCATCCCCTGAGAACCGGCGTCGCCGGAATTAATGGGGGAAGGAGATATTATGAGTAAGCGCTTTCCAATCATCAATCCCCAGGCTAGTAACGTCATCGGTATGTATCTCAATGAGTTGGTCGGCATGGATCATCCGGTCGCTGGAATTCGGCTTACGAGTAAGAACGATGCTTATCTGTGTTATCAGCAGGCAATACCCTTAAAAGCTGCCATCAAATCGATACTGGCGCATATCCGGTATCTGTTTGAAGAAGATATTCCTGAAGAACTGGTAATGGCTACAGTTTATTTGGTGTACGCTGAGAATACAGCTCTAAAGGTTAGAAAAACACCGATTGATGACATACCAGTGGATGAAAAGCCTATAGTGCGCCAGCCTGTTCATCATCGACCAAGTGATATTCACAAAGAATATGTTTCTCTTTGGTTAAAATGTGAACGTTCCATTAGGGGATCAGAAAGTCTAGTTACTTTTAAAGCTAGAAATGCGGCAAACAAGAAACACTATCCAAAACTTGCTTTTAACGCCAATAATATTGCAGGTGGTTTTATGGAGATTCCTGAAAATGCAACGATCAATGAAATTCTTGCACAAGCTCTGCGGGTAGTGATAGGCACTGGTATCAGATCATATATTTATCTATCCGAATTCGAAATCATCAAGATCATCCCACCAGGGTACGTTGACAGTTATAAAGATTGCTCTCATATCGTGGCCTACGATCGTGTATTGATTTTTCCCGAAAATACAACAAAGGATGAGCTTATCGAAATTGCTACAAAGATCGCTGCAACGTGGTGCCCGATGGCGTGTGTTATCTGGTCTGAAAATGCCTCAGTCCAAGACTGTAATTGCAGCAACCGCAGGAAATAAAAGAGATTTTCCGCAAGGAATGGTGAAAATGCCGAAGCGTATGAAAGGGCTCGGATTGGGGTACTGTCAGGGATTTACTTATTAGTACAATTCATGAAGTTATAAACCTTCTTAGAAGTGCGATTGCAGGGGAAAGAAAATGCTTTAGATCAGGAAGACTGAAGGGTTTTTGGGTTTGAATCAAGTGAGTGTTTAGCCAGAAACAAGCAACAACGCGATTAGATAAAGGGGTAACAACCAAACTGCGCTTTTGTGTAGCTCAACAAATCAGTAGAATGCTGAGGGCTAGATAGGCGT
>NZ_JAMWZS010000051.1 GCF_024282095.1 Nitrosomonas sp. | reverse complement strand
GCCCATCCAGCTCGCATACCATGGGACCCATGGTTGCCGCCAAGGATTTTCGCGACCGCATTCAGGCTTTTGTTGCCAGTCATCCGATGCCATCGTTCCTGCAGGTTCGGTGCACCTTGCGCGGATCGCTGGCGTTCACCGGCAAAGGTCACGCTACCGACCGTGCTGTGACCTTGGGCATGCATCAGCATACGCCGCAAGGCTTGGCTAAATTGAATGTTAATGAATTGTTCCAAAAGCTCTGGCAGCAAACTACCATTCAGATCAACGAATCGGCATTGATCCATTTCAATCCGCCTGAGGACATCATTTTTGATCGCGGAGAACCGCTGCCGGAGCATCCGAATGGTATGATTTTTCAATTGCTGGATGAAACGGGCAAGACTTTGCTAACGGAAACTTATTTCTCGATTGGCGGCGGCTTTATCACCACCTTGCCTGAAATCGGCCAAATTGTTGCGCCGATCAAAATGGAAGCCACCAGTTCCTGCGGCTTTCCTTTCGATTGCGCCAACCAGATGATGAAAATGTCCGCCGACAGCGGCTTAACGATTGCCGCCATGAAGCGCAGCAATGAACTGGAGCGCATCAGCGAAACGCAACTGAATGCCGGGTTGGATGCCGTCTGGGATGCGATGCGCACCTGCCTTGAAAATGGCCTGATCGCTGAAGGCCGGTTACCTGGCGGACTTAACATTAAACGGCGCGCCCATTCTCTGTATCAACAACTACAGGATAACCCGCACAAGGCCAACCTGAATGATTGGCTATGCGCATACGCCATGGCGGTGAATGAAGAAAATGCCGCCGGACACATGGTAGTCACCGCACCGACCAATGGTGCAGCAGGCGTCATACCGGCAGTGATCTATTACGCAGTAAAACATGAAGATGCAACCTTGGAGCAAGTGCGCGATTTCCTGCTGGTGGCCGGTGCGATCGGCGGATTGATCAAACATAACAGTTCGATTTCCGGCGCTGAAGTGGGCTGCCAGGGTGAAGTCGGCTCTGCATCCGCCATGGCAGCGGCGGGCTTATGTGCGATTAAAGGTGGCAGCACCGAGCAAATTGAAAATGCCGCAGAGATTGCGCTGGAACATCATCTGGGCATGACCTGCGATCCGGTCGGCAGTCTGGTGCAAGTACCGTGTATCGAACGCAATGGTTTTGGCGCCATCAAGGCTTATACGGCTGCATCACTGGCCATCCGCGGCGACGGCCAGCATTTCATGTCGCTGGATAATTGTATCGCCGCGATGAAACAGACCGGACTGGAAATGTCGGTGAAGTATAAGGAAACTTCGCTCGGCGGGTTAGCAGTCAGTATCACCGAATGTTAAGGAGCTTCTGAAAACAGCCATTTCGAACACAGCGAGAAATCTATGCTGATGGTTCCCAAAGATTTCTCACGACGTTCGAAATGACAAATGGGGTTATTAGATAAGAGATCCGCTAGATAACCAAGGCCGATCACTTATCCGGGTGCAGCTTGCTGATCACATGACGCACCCCTCTGACGACAAAGAAAACACTGAGCACCACAACCGGTATCGCAATACCGGTCAGCAGTTCAACATTGATATCCTGCCCTGCTGCCTTCAGCGCTTTTAATCCATACCCCAGAATACCCAGCAAATAGTAGCTCAGCACCACCACCGACAAGCCTTCCACCGTTTCCTGCATGCGCAATTGCACATGTGCGCGATGATCCATGGACTTCAGCAGATCACGAATCTGCGCTTCCATGGAAAGATCAACACGGGTTCGCAGCAACGCCGTTGCACGCTCCAGACGCACCGACAACGTTTCCAGTTTGGTATGCACCAATTCGCAGGTTCCCATGGCCGACGACAAGCGCTGAATCATGAATTCCTGCAACATCTGCAACCCTTCAATGCGTTCTTCACGCAGCTCGGCAATACGTAATTTCACGATATCGTAATACGCTCTAGAGGCATTGAATCGATGACCGGTCTGGGCAGATAAACGCTCAATCTCTGCGGACAAGCGGGTCAATTCGTCCAGCAAACGCTGCTCATCCTCGATACTGGTCAGTTCCACATTGTTGGCAATCAGTGCTGCCAAACGCTGATCCGCCCGCGCCAATTGCGGAATGATCTCACGTGTTATGGGCAATGGCAGCATCGCCAGCATGCGATAAGTCTCGATTTCAAGCAGACGTTGTACTAATCGTCCAACCTGGCGGCTGCGTAAGTTTTCATCATGAATCAATATGCGGCCAAAATTATCACGATGAATCTGATTATCGCTCCATACGCTGGCCGCTCCTCCCGCCACCTTGGAACCAATCACCGTTCCGGAAGTAAATAAAGTAGCCAATTCATGCAAGCTGCGCTTAGGCCGCGACCGATCCTCCAGGGCGATATGTGTCGCCACCAGCAATTCTCCCGGCAAACGCGCCAGCCACTCGTGCGGCACATATCCAATCGCAGGCTGTTCAAACGGCACCTCAAAGGACTTGGCACGATAAATGGTATACGTCGAATATTCAGTATGACGCTCCCAGCGAAGACGAAACTCTCCAAAATCAGCGCTAAAATCATTTTCGTGCGTATTGGGCGGGCTAATACCATAGCGCACGCATAACTCACCGATCAGCGCGCGCTCCTGATCCACCCAGTGACGTTCGGATATCAATACCAGATGAGAAAGCTGCACAGGTGGCGCCAGGAGTTCGTATGCCACCGCGTTGAGCTCGGTATACAATTCCAGCCTTTCTGAGTATTCCGGAATATTCAGAATATTCAATAAATTATCCCTAGAGATATCTTTGGGTGCATGAGTCAATGAAGATGATGGCGTAGTTGAATCCATAACAATAGCCCGACCAGATTAAATCAGTTGGTAGCATACCTAATTTTCATTACCAGAAAATGAATTTTTCTGGATATCAACATATTTCCTGCAGCATAAATCCTCGCGCATCTTGTCACTCAGTGTCATCTGTAGTACATTTTTGCCGTGATCTGTGTATCATAAACCCGAAGATTTTCAGCCTTTTTGCGAAATCTGATTTTTTATCACCGATAGGCCAGATCAATACAAGGAAACCCATGGGCGCCATTTTCTTTTATATTGTTGTTTATTTCATTGGATACTACGCTTCCAATATTCTGAATATGTTAACGGTACGCCCGTTTATCACCAACCGTTACATGGCTGCTTTACTGCCTGTTTATGGCGTTGCTTTGACGCATGCCTATGTCATTGTGAGTAGTCCGCCCCCTCAGGGAACGGACGTTACGGTTGAGTATGCCCTGCTGGTGTTTATTACTTTACCGGTGGTGGTGGTTACCCTGGGCGCGGCTTATTTCATGTGGAACAGCAAAAGTAAACCCGAGAACACTGTCGCGAGCAATCCATCCGATGGTGACACAGCGCCGGTCGAAACTACCGACAATCTCAAAGCAGAGTCATCATCCGAAAACATCGAATCAGCGGATGAAAAATCAGTCAACAAAAGTAAAGACAGCAAGGAAACTTAACAGGCTGTTAAAGCCCACTACATAGAGCGTTATCAAAGTTTTCATCCAACAAAAAACCCTCACACCAAAAGTATGAGGGTTTTTTGTTGAACAATGCCTTATGACGTTCTATCGACGATCACATGTTCCTTTTGTGTGCTCAGCGTCCCTTGTTCAATGATCGCCAACGTCAAGCGCGAAATCGCCACGCGCTTGCCGGTAGCCTCTTCAACAATATCGGTCTGCCAGACTTGTGTGCGACGGCCGGTATGCAGCGGTGTACAAATACCAATGACATGGCCTTTAGTAACTGCACGGATGTGATTGATATTCAACTCCAATCCAACCGCACGATATTTTTCCGGATCAATCGTCATCCACCCAGACACACTGCCTAGCGTTTCCGATAACACACAACTCGCACCGCCATGCAGGATACCGAATGGCTGCGTTGTGCGCTTATCGACAGGCATGCGTCCCTTCAGGTAATTCGGTCCCAGCTCAGTGAACTGAATACCGATATGTTCCCCCATATTGGCATTACGCAAACCTTCCAGATAGTCAATCGCGTACTCTTTAAACCAAATAACACTCATGTATCATTTCCTTTTTATTATTGTCATCGGCGCTTGCTTATAGCGACTCGAACACCCCCGCTGCGCCCATGCCGCTGCCGATACACATGGTCACCATGCCGTACTTCTGTTTATGGCGGCGCAATCCATGCAACAAGGTCGCCACACGAATCGAGCCGGTCGCACCCAGCGGATGACCCAATGCAATCGCGCCACCCAGCGGATTCACTTTACTGCGATCCAATCCCAAGTCGCGAATTACGGCAAGACTCTGTGCAGCAAACGCCTCGTTCAATTCGATCCAATCCAGATCACTTTGTTTGATACCGGTTTGCTTCAGCACTTTGGGAATGGCTTGAATAGGGCCAACACCCATGATCTCGGGCGGCACACCCGCGACGGCAAATCCGATAAAACGCCCGAGTGGGGACAAATTAAAGCGCTTCATCGCGGCCTCACTCATCAGTACCACCGCACCCGCGCCATCGGATGTTTGCGAGCTGTTGCCGGCAGTTACCGAGCCCTTGGCGGCAAAAACCGGTCTCAATTTGGCCAACGCTTCGAAGCTGGTATCGGCGCGCGGTCCTTCGTCGGTGCCTTTCATGACAATTTCTTCGTGTACGGTATGCGTGATCAGATCAGGACGTTTCTCATCCACGGGATAAGGTGCGATTTCCTGCGTGAACTCACCGGATTCAATCGCTTTTAAAGCGCGCTGGTGGCTGGTCAAAGCGAATTCATCCTGATCTTCACGCGACACTTTCCATTGTTCCGCCACTTTCTCTGCCGTCATGCCCATGCCATAAGCAATCGCCACATTTTCCTGATGTTCAAACATGGCTGGATTCATCGCAACTTTGTTACCCATCATCGGCACCATGCTCATGCTCTCAGTGCCACCGGCAATCATCACATCCGCTTCACCGAGGCGAATCCGATCCGCTGCCAGCGCAACGGATTGCAGTCCAGATGCGCAAAAGCGATTGACCGTCATGCCGGCCACGCTGTTGGGCAAACCCGCCAACAGCAGCGCCACGCGCGCGACGTTGATGCCCTGCTCCGCCTCCGGCATGGCGCATCCCACGATGACATCATCGATCGCTGCCGGATCCAGTCCTTCACATTGTTTCAGCACAGCATGCAGCACATGCACCAGCATGTCGTCGGGGCGCACATTTTTAAACATGCCGCGCGGCGCCTTGCCAACTGGTGTGCGCGCGGCTGCTACGATATAAGCTTCTTGGGTTTGCTTGGTCATGGGTTTCTCCGTGGATCGTCGATCTTGGAATACTTGCTATTTGGTCTGCAAATCAGTTTCTCAGCGGTTTGCCGGTTTTCAGCGTATGTTCGATGCGCGCCTGGGTCTTCTCAGTTGCCAGCAATGCCATAAAGGCTGCACGTTCCAGTTCCAGGAACCAGTCTTCATCGACCAAGCTGCCCGGCGTCAGATCGCCGCCGCACATGACATGCGCCACCTTGCTGGCGATCAGATTGTCGTGTTCGGAAATAAAGCCGCCTTCGCGCATGTTCACCAGCTGGCTTTGGATCGTCGCAATCCCGGTATTGCCGGCTACTGGAATTTCCCGTGCACGCAATGGCGGACGATAACCGGCTTCCGCTAACGCCAACGCCTGCGCCTTGGCGACATGCAGCAATTCAAAACGATGCATCACCACCGTGTCGGCAAGACGCAAGTAGCCGAGTTCTTTCGCCTGTTCGGCGCTTTTCGCCAATTCTGCCATTGCCACCGTCTGGAAATAATATTTCAACTGCGGAAACGGATCGCCATCTTTGGCATTCTGCGCGGCTCTCATGGCAAATTCCTTACATCCGCCGCCCGCCGGCAACAATCCAACCCCTACTTCCACCAGACCGATATAGCTCTCCAGTGTCGCCACAGCGCGATCACAATGCATGACAAACTCACACCCGCCACCCAATGCCAGGCCATCCACCGCAGCAACGGTTGGGATCATCGAGTAACGCAACGCTTGCGACGTTTGCTGAAACAGTTGGATCATGCCATCGACTTCCGCCAACTTCTTGGCCATCAGCACGTCGGCCAGATCAAGCTCATGCGCCACGTGCAGCACTGTCGCTTGCGCCGATTTTTTGAATTTCTTCAGGAATGACTGGAATGCCGATGGCGGCGCAGGTGGTGCGGGCGGTGCGCCTGCATGCTGCGCATCCGGTTTCGGCCGTTCGGTAGCTTTCTGTAAATTGGCACCGGCTGAAAACGGTGGCTCAGTTTGCCAGATCACCAGCGCACGCCAATTCTGCTCCGCTTCCTTGATCGCTTGCTGGATACCTTGCAGCACATCGATGCCGATGGTGTGCATTTTGCTCTTGAAACTCAGAATGGCGATTTTATCACCGGTATGCCACAGTCTTACCGCATCGGTTTCAAAGATGGTTTCCCCATAAGTGGCTTCTTCACCGGTCAATCGATCCGGGAAAAGCTGGCGCTGGTACACCGGCAACCTTGAACGCAGTTGTGGTTTCCCGGATAACGGTGCAAAAGAGCCTTGCGCGCTATGCACACGCTGCGTTTCGCTGGCAGCAATTGCCATCACCCACTGCGGTAAGGGTGCCTGACTCATGCTTTTACCGGCGGCAATATCCTCCTGAATCCAGTCGGCAATCTGCTTCCAGCCGGCTGCCTGCCAGATTTCAAACGGCCCCTGATTCCAGCCGAACCCCCAGCGCACCGCCAAATCCAGGTCGCGCGCATTATCGGCAATGGCTTCCAGTTGCACCGCGCAGTAATGAAACAAATCGCGGAAAATCGACCACAAAAACTGTGCCTGCGGCTCATAGCTATTGCGTAAGGCGGCAAACTTCTCAGTCGGACTGCTGTATTTCAGCAACCGCTTCAAATCCTCATTCACTTCGCCAGCGGATAATCGGTACGCCTGTGACGGTAGATCAAATACATGGATTTCATTTTTTACTTTCTGATATACCCCACGCTTGACCTTTTCCCCCAGCGCACCGGCCTGTATCAATCCCTGCAGCCAATCCGGCACGGCGAAATAGCGATGCCAGGCATCATCCGGCAAGGTATCGCGCATGGTATTGATGACATGCGCCAAGGTATCCAGCCCCACCACATCGGCGGTGCGGAATGTCGCGCTCTTAGGGCGGCCAATCAGGGAGCCGGTCAACGCATCGACCCGATCAAAGCCAAAACCAAACGCTTGGCCATGATGCATCGTTGCGAGCAGGGAAAACACACCGATGCGATTGGCGATAAAATTCGGCGTATCTTTGGCGCGAATCACTCCCTTGCCGAGGTGTGTCACCAAAAATCCTTCCAAATGGTCAAGCATATCCGCATCACTGGCCCGACAGGGAATCAGTTCAACCAGATGCATATAGCGTGGCGGATTGAAAAAATGGATACCGCAGAAGCGATGGCGCAACGCTTCCGGAAAAGCTTCAGCCAATTGATTGATCGATAACCCGGAAGTATTGCTGGCGAAAATCGTGTGTTCGCCGAGATGTGGCGCAACCTTTGTGTATAAATCGCGCTTCCAGTCCATGCGCTCGGCAATCGCCTCGATCACCAGATCGCAGTCCTTCAGTAATTCCAGATGCTGATCATAATTCGCCGCTTGAATGCAAGTTGCTTTGGCTTTAACCGACAGTGGTGCAGGTTCCTGTTTTTTGAGTTTCTCCACGGCTTTGATGACGTTGGCGTTGGGATTATCCGCAGCGCCCGGCAACTCAAACAGCAGTGTTTCAATATTGGCATTCACCAGATGCGCGGCAATCTGCGCTCCCATCACACCAGCCCCCAGTACCGCCGCCTTACGTACTAAAAAACGTTGATCACCCAATTTCGCCTCCTGCTAGATGCGGTTATTGATAAGCCCTATTCATGCCGACTATGATTGGAAAGAGTACAAGCATGAGCGCCAAAGCGCAAGCTTGTTTGTTGACAGGATTATGGAAGTGTTTAAGGAATCTCTGAATAACCCATCTTTGTCATTCCGAACGTAGCGAGGAATCTTTCTGAGTCAACAACATAGCAACATAGATTTCTCGCCGTACTCGAAATGACGGTTATTCAGAGGCTCCTTAACAGGTTGTTAAAGCCTCACACTGCCAGCGAGCTGAAAACAAAAAGTGCAATGAGCAGACATTAACGCCAAACAGCGGCAAACTGCTCTGCATTAAAACCCACCGTTGCGCGCTTTCCATCGGTAACCAATGGCCTCTTGATCAGACGACCGCTGCTTGCCAGCAAAGCCAGAATCTCCCGCTGAGATAGCGCAGGCAGCCGTACCTTGATCTTTAATTCGCGGTATTGCACACCGCTGGTATTGAAGAGTTTGTGCAGTGAAACATTGGCACGTTCAGTAATGGCAGCGAGCTCTTCCGCAGTCGGTGGGTTCTCGGTGATATCAACAAACTCATAGTTAATCCCAGCTTCTTGCAGGAATTTTTCCGCCTTGCGGCAGGTATCGCATTTTTTATAACCGTAAAATTTAAGCATATCTCATTCCAAAAAACAGAAATCTGTACTTTGGGCGTTTCCAAAAATTCAAAGTTCTAAACAAAGCAAGGCGCGAGCAAGAAATGATGACGCAGCATATACCAGATATGTAAGGAAACATTTTTTTGCAAGCAACGAAGCGTTGTAACGAAACTTGGATTTTGGGAAATGCCCATTTATTCACCGCCTTTCGGTCCCCAGAACACCACCCAGTTGGAAAAATCCGGAGAAAAATTTTCAAAACGATGCTCGACATGGGCCGCCACAAAAAACACCATACCTGGCTCAAATTTGTGACGTTCCCCGGCAATGACAATCTCACCATGACCGGAGTGGATGAAGTACAGCTCATCCTGATCGTGCGGTGTCTGAATATCGGTGTCCTTGGGCGCATAGACTTCCACCGACATGGAACCATGCGCAAATGCCAGCGTAAACGGCTCGCCCATCGGCCATTCCGCACTCGCTTTACCAGGTATTCGTTGCATCAGATCAGATAATGTTGCTTTCAGCATTCGTATCACCTTATGTTTTGTTAAAACTGTATTGTTGATTACCAGGCAAGTATCAGTGAATCAGATAACCGGCACCAATGGCCCCGGCACAACCGTCGCATAATAGGTTAGTTACATTCGCAAGAATAAATATAAATATAATTAGAATCAATGTCATGAAAAATAATTAGAAATCTATCGATATAAAATTCTTATATTATCACCACCATAACAACCTTGCGTTTTAGGAATCATACTCCTAATATACAAACATGATAAGACGTGAAAAACACACTGAACTGAAAGAACTGATGGATACTTTTCCAGCGGTAGCACTACTGGGACCGCGGCAAGTAGGCAAAACTACGCTGGCACTGGAAATCGCTAAAGATTTTGCTTCTGTTTATCTTGACCTGGAATCGGCAGAGGATCGCGCCAAGTTGGCCAGTCCGGCTTATTATTTGGAGAATCACAAAGACAAACTCATTATTCTGGATGAAGTGCAGCGTATTCCAGGCATCTTCGAGGAATTACGCGGCATTATCGACAAAAATAGAAGAGCAGGGCACACGTCAGGGCAATTTTTATTTCTTGGTTCCGCCTCGATTGATTTACTCAAGCAATCCGGCGAAACGCTGGCTGGCCGCATTGCCTATTGCGAACTATCACCCATCACGGTTGCAGAATATCCGGAGGATATGGATCGACTATGGCTAAGAGGCGGTTTTCCCGACAGCCTACTCGCAAGCAATGACAAAAAAAGCCTTTTGTGGCGCAGCAGCTTCATCCGCACGTATCTGGAACGCGACATCCCGCAACTAGGACCACGTATACCCGCTGAGACCCTGCGGCGTTTCTGGATGATGCTGGCGCACCTGCAAGGTTCGTTATTAAACGCATCCCATATTGCAGCTTCGTTAGGTGTCGACGGCAAAACGGTCATGAGTTACCTTGATCTGATGGTCGACCTGCTGCTTGTCCAAAGATTAACACCGCTGCACAAGAACCTGGGAAAACGATTGATCAAATCACCCAAAGTTTATATCCGGGACAGCGGACTTCTGCACGCTTTACTGGGAATAGACAACCAAGAAACCCTGCTCAGACACCCTATCATCGGCATGAGCTGGGAAGGATTTGTGATTGAAAACATTCTGAACACCATAGACCGGAATCAGATCAAGCCCTATTTTTACAGAACCTCGTCCAGCAATGAGATCGATCTGGTGCTGGAAAAATCAGGAAACGAAACATGGACCATCGAAATTAAAAGAACGTTTGCGCCTCAATTCACCAAAGGGCAACGCCTCGCCAGCCAGGATATTGCGGCATCAAGAAATTTCATCATTTATCCCGGCAGCGAGCGTTTTTCTTTGGGGGAAAATACTGAGGCGGTGGGTCTGGCAGATTTTCTGAATGAACTCATGATGAGCAAGTAATAAGCCCAACTAGTACAATATATTACATTGGATATTTTGCCAGTTGGGCGCCTAATTTCATTTGTTAGCGCAGTAGTAGCATGATGGTGTTCTACTAGACTCATCAAATTGATCAGGACAAAAATTCCAGACTCTAATTACTAAACAACTTCTTTTTGAAACGTTAATAACATTCCTGGTGGATTAGTATTAGGGATAGGTGTCACGCTGATTAATTCCAATCCATTATTGCCATAATCCTTAGTCACCTGAATCGACAGAGAGTCGGCCGATACTGTATCAGTTGGTATTGTATTTATTACAACAAATTTACAAACATATTGACTCATAATTAACCTCACTATTTATTCAATTTCTTTTGTAATGCTTGATGCGTACTGTCTGCGTAGAGCATCCGATCTGATATACCGCAAGGCTTGGCAATATCTATTAAGTTATTCCAATCCTTATCAGAGAAATTCTTAGAATTGTCCTTTTTTACAATTTCTTTTAGGAGATCAATCTTATTCGGTACAGTATTTATTGCATTGGTAATGACACATTCAGCATGTGTATCCATATTTTCAATTTGGTTGCCTCCAAGCGTTATGGCACGAGCAGCTTTTGCCACATCTTCAGGGTTATTTAGTTTCGCGGCAGCCTCACCAGTTATGAAAGCAGTCTGAATAAGCACGGGATCAAATAGATTATTTTTTTCTGGCATGATTTTAAAGCTAAAACTACTGAGAGCAGAAACTGCTTCTCCAACACCCTTACTACTGTCGTTCTGATTCTTCTTAGGTGCAACCAAGGCAAGGCGCTGCTTGATACCAAGACTACCTTGTACCGGTTGCGATGAATCCGGGCGTGCCTCTACCGTTAAAGAAATTTTTTCTGTCTCATAAAAATACATCGGAGGATTAACACATCCAATCAACAAGAAAGAAAGGCAAGCAGTCATACATATTCTTATTTTGGCGCACATGTTTACTTTCCTCCTTGAGCAGTATTTTTATTGTCTGCTGGTTTCTGAGCATCTTCTTTTGGCTCACACTTTTTACCGCCTCCTTGGATGCTATCCTTGATTTGACCTAGAGTGGTAGGTTCTTTCACTATATTGATAGCGGCAGTCCCAGTTGATACAAAATGCCGAAATTGCACATCATCTAAACCCCAGGCATAAACACAACTCACGGCAGCCAGACTCATGACATCTGGCTCTTTTCCATCATCATTTTTATGTGGAATCAGGGCAAACGTATCTCGGTCATAACCAAAAACCAAACGTCCTGTACCCTCTGTACTGGCAGCAACATCCAATCCCACCGTTGTCCCATGCACATAAACAAGATGCGTAGCTTGACAGCCGGAAAGCAGCAGGCATATGAAACCAAGCTTAAGTAGTAATATCTTCATGATGTTTCCTTTGCTTTAATCAAGAAATTCATTGTTTTTGTAACTCCCCTTGAACACCCGCTTTGACGGTACCATTTTGATCACGGTTGATGATGAAGATACCGTTAAAACTCAGCGGCAACCGCAAAACGCTTCGAGATTCGATTCCTGCTGAAAAACCAATCTTCATTGGATTGGCATGAAACATAATGCCTTGATTTTTTTCAAACCACGCAAAAGGTTGCGCATCTCCCAAATTAATCTCTTTGGTACTGATTTCCACAAAATCATTGCCGTCAACTTGTTGTAAAAATTGATCAATGGGTATTTGCGTATTTTTTTCCAATTTTGGGTAAATCTTAATTCTTTCCGCCTGTCCCAATGTTAAGCCACCATCACTATGATGCGTACTGATAAAACCGCCCCATGTTTTCTGTGTCGTCATATAACTGGTTTCATTCTCAAAATGCCGTAGCCTGGTAAAACCTATGTCGTTAATCGCACACCCAGTAATGAGCAGGATCAATGGATATATCAGCAATAACGGTTTTTGCATCATGGATAGGTTGTTGCTTCATTTAATCCGACAAACACATATTTTTTACTCGACCAACTGCAGTTATACAACAAAGTAATCCTTACAAAAATAGCCCAATTGAGTCATTTTGGATTAATAGCCAATCCGCACCAGCATTTCACTGCGCGTTGAAACACCCAGTTTGTCATAGATATTCTTGATGTGGTTGCGCACTGTGTGATAGCTGAGATTGATCTCCTGTGCGATTTCCCGGGTTGAGTTGCCCTGGCAAATCAACAGGGTAATTTCCAGTTCACGGCTTGTCAGGCCGATTCTATCCAATCGATTGAAGATTTTCCCGATTCGGTATGTGATGCGTGACAGGTGCAGCAAATAGACGCAATGATGAACATTGGCATCCGCATTGATCAAGGTCAGTTTGATTTCATACAAGCGCTTACCCAATTTTGACAAAAAACTGTACCACCCGATCTGATCGCTTTGGATGGTTTTGACAAGAGCCAATGTTGTCGACAGAAATGTGTGTTTTCCGTGATCAATAATTCGCTCAAAAGCCTGGCTCTGAAAAATGACTGCACCATCACCACGAATGACAACGATCGGATCTGTATGATCCGACCAGAAATTGCGCATCTGCCGGAGATTCAGCGTTTCCTCGCGAAACAGTATGAATCGCAACGCTTGCAACAAAGTGGGTCTGAGTATTTTCAACAATTCGATATCACGCCGACTGAACATCTGCTGATGCGCGGTAAGACGGCAAAAATAAAACTGGAATGCGGGTTGATGCCCCTCATCAAAAACTGTAACGATTGTGCAGTTGTGATGTGATTGCTGCCAAGACTGATCGAAAGAATGCTGACAGCTGCTCAGGCTGTCAATACAATGCACCATATTGGAAGAATTGATGGAGCGCGGCATATGCGCGCTATCGGTGATGGAATTTTCTGCTACCGATTTCTGTAAAACAGCGTCCAAGAATCGTTCCCAACCATCCGGGCAACATGTCGACTGGTTGATGCTGCCGAGTAATTGCAGCGTATTCTGTTCCCCTATCAGCCGCCCGTAAAATACGCCATTGCATGCTAACAAAGGCAGTAATGCCGCTTTCAATACCTGGTTGAATTCATCCTTATTCTGACAATTATTCAACCAGTTGATGGTTGCTGATGCGACCTGATGATCCCTGTTAGCCAGCACATCCAGCGCGATTTCTTTATCCATCTCCCTATCTCCACTTTCTTTTTAGTATTCATGAAGAATTCTGAATATAGAAAAGCAGTATATCTGACTAAGAATCAGCGGGCTGTGAATATTCTCACAAAGAATGCAGCGATATTACAGAACCAAACAAATCAATAAAGCACCCCGCCGCAAGCGGCGAGGAATTAAACCCGATAAAGGCTAAACAACCGTTGCAATAACCTCGCCAAAAGCATCCTTCAGTGCTTGCAAAATTGCATTGAGCGCATTCTGCACGGCAATGACCGTCAGATGCGTCACTGCGACCAATACACTTTCACAGGCTGTTTTCTGCATCTTGAAAAGGATTTTTCCCGTTTCAGGCGAATACCCTTGCGTGTTGTCCATTTTATACAATGCAATATTGTGAACTATCTCAGCCAATTGCAATGACATCTTCTTGAACTCCGCCGGGGCATATGTTTTTACCGCGCTCCAGCCGTCCTTGAATGAATCTTCAGCGACACCCATCATCTTGTTGTAAATTTCATCTGCATTGATGTTCATGATTTTCTCCTCACTGTTTCTTCGCGGTTTCGACAATGGATACCGCATTGATGGACTGGTTTGCGATACTTAAAGCGGTTTTCGCTGTTGCAGGCCTCAGGCAGGAGAGTTTATTTTCCCCGCATTTGTCGGTCTCTTTATGAATCTGCTTCACGAAGTTGAATTGATCTTTTACCAGCATCAGCAATCTTTCGTTACATCCATGCGAATTGCCGGTCTGGGCGCTGTCACTGGATTGCATTTCGGCCGGCATGCCGCTCTTCAGCGCAGATTGCACGCGATCAAATACTTTCTTCTCCAACTTGCAGCCTTTGCTTTCGGACACTGCCGATGCTCTTGCAATCATCACGTCGAGTTTTGATTCGAGCGCATTGTAAGTTCTCAGATTTACTTCGTAGGTGCCGTCCGGGGTTCCGGCAAGGTCGCCCATATTTTTGACATGCGTGTTGAATTGCTCTGCAAATTCGGTAATCCCTTTATCGATCACCTCGTCGTAATCACTGACGAGCCGAATGCCTGCGCAACCGCTCAGTAAAACCACAACCATAAGAACTAACGATAGTTTCCTCATAGCTTTCCTCACTTAAGTTAAAAATCGATATGCCCGGCTCAGCCGATTTCTGATTAAATCACTCAATGATATAACCTGCCGTGCCAAAAACCACACCTACCCACTGCTCGCAACACTGCTCGCGATACTCCCCCTGCGCTTATAAACACTGTATCGATTGTTTCATCATAGCGCATAGCGTTAAATCTATGCCTATCATGAAAAATCGCGACTTTTGCAGTCTACTCCCGCTACCAGCACATGTCATTCCACTGCATGCAGCCGGCGATCAATCCAGTGTTCAATATGTCTCAGCAGCTCAGTGCGCGCGGGTTCTTTTAGAAACAGATGTTGGTGATAACGCAGATCCGGCAGCGCCAGCACGTCGTTATCCGCATGATGTACCAAAGTGGCGCGGGCAAAATCCTTGTTGCCCCAGGATGCCGTGATCGGATCCTGTTCCGAGTAAACCAGATAATAGGGCAACGTGAACTCACCCATTTGACGGCGGAAGCGCACAATCTCCGCTTCGATACCCTTCACAAAACGCAACAGAGCACGACGGATAATCCAGTCATCGGCGCGCAGGCGTGCCTTCTCTTCTTCACTATCGGTCAGATAATCCACCACCCAGGCCTGCGCGCCAGGTGTCAGAAAACTTCGCAAGCCCGGCCAGGAAAATACTTCGAATATTCCGTCCAGCAGCGGCACGGTTACCAGCGATAACAACTGATTGGCCATTAACACAGGCAAAGGCTCTTCCTGGGGGTGCAAAAAATGCGTTTCGGCGTGAAAAGACAGTTTGATCAACGGATTTGCCAGCCAACCGCGCCACCCGGGCGGCTCGCTGACAGCGAAAGCCGGAGCCAGAAAAATGACACCCTGTACGCGCCTGACCGCATCGCTCTCATTCCGGTTCGACAGCAAATAAGAAGCGGTAACCAACGCGCCCAGGCTGTGCGCAACGATAAACACAGGCCGCTCTACATCACCCTGCTCGTGTTCGTCACAAAGCGCAATCGTCTTCCTGAGCACCTGATCCAAAGTCCGGCGCATCGGTTCCAGATCGTACAACGATGACTGCGCCAAATAAGCATCGCTGACATCCAGTCTGTCCGCACCGCCGGCCAACGCCATATCCGCCTGCCGCAGTAGCGGATTGGAAAGACCGTGGGCATAAAAATCGAAACCCGCGACGATAAACTGCCGGGCAAAATGACGCGCCACCTCGCCATAGCGCCCGACATGCTCATTCATACCATGAACCAGCAACATACAAGCGCGTGCATTGGTCGGTGCCGGCGGAAAAAGCGTCCGCACAATCAACGGCCCGCTGTCGCCGGATTGGTCGACACGACTCTCTTCCCCCCAGCGCGGATAAGGCTCGCTCACGAATTTGTGATGCACACAACCGGATAGCATCGTCAACAGCAGGAAGACGCTTGTCAGGATCGCTGCGGGATAGTTACGGTTTAGTTTCATTACATTACTAAGACGTGATCCCTTCGTCTTATCAGACTTTCGGCCATCGTCCTGGATTACGAACATCATGTAATACAGCTAAAACGTGCACCAAATCCTCTTGCACTATATAAAACAAACCATAAGGGAAGCGTGGAAGGAGCGCTCGACGAACTTTGGGAATTACTTCAGCATAGAGCAGCGGTGCTTGCTCCAAACGTTTTAACTGCAACTCCATGGCGGCAATGAATTCCTCACCAAGACCCGCGCTCTGTATTTCGTACCATGCCCGAGCTTCTCCAATTTCTCGTAATGCACGTGTGGAAAATTTCAGACGGAACGCCATGAACCATCGTTAAGACAGGATTTGACTTGTTCCCACGAGTAACCCGCTTCAGGATTCGCCTCAAACTCTGCCAACCGAGCCTCAAGCTCGGTTTTTAGCTCGGGTGAAATTTCTAAAGCTTCAGGCACTGCGGCAACACTGTCCCAGATTAGCTCAACAAGACGGATCCGTTCCTGCACCGGAAGCTTAAGAATGTCAGCAATTGAAATATTATTCATAAGAGGCATTGTACTCTTTTTCAAAAAACATGCTAAATCGCAGCCAACCGGATATCCAGCTTACATGGAATGCAATACTGATAACCCTGTGCAAACCCTTCTGGTTGTAACCTAGGGAAACTCTGAATAATTCATGTTTGTCATTCCGAACAAAGTGAGGAATCTTTGTGAATCAATGTCATAGATTTCTCGCTGCGCTCGAAATGACAGTTATTCAGCGTTTCCCTAGGGTCTGTTGACATTTCACATAGGTAACCATAGATACCCACATGCCATAGCGACCATGCTTTCGTAATTTCTC